>CANQYS010000005.1 GCA_947628115.1 uncultured Clostridia bacterium
TTTACAAAAATATACATTTAGGGTGAAATATTCGCTTACAAAGTTCTAAGGTGATATTATCATAAATTAAATACAATCAGAGCATTGATAATTTGCAATATTATGTAAAATATGATATAATTATATATGATGAACCGTTTTTACTCCGTTTCATCAGTAGAAAAAAGCAACAAAGAAGGCGTTATTACGCAAGGAGGAAAAAAGTTATGTCAAAAAAAGTTCGTTACAATGGTGGCACAGATAGTTATTATAGTTGTTCCAAACCTACCAAATTGGTTGTAGGTAAGGAATACGAGGTTGTTTTTTCAAGAGATCATGTCTTTCAGACTGATTATACCCTTAAAGGTATCGATGGAGAATTCGATTCTCTATGGTTTGATGAAGTTCCTTCCGAAGATAAGATCTATATGGTTGCTACTGCTCAAGAAGTTCCTGTGATTAACAATCGTTTCACTTGCTACTATATTGAGTTTTTCAATGGTAAACCTAAGCCCCGTCGTATAGTTACAAGCCCCGTCAAAGAAATCAACTATATGGGAAACAGTATCTACCAGGTAACTACTCACAATAGTGTCTACATTGTGAATGTGGACTAATGTATCAAAAAAGATATATCTTTCTCTTACCACCTATTGGTGAGAGTTTTCTTTTTTAATTTATAAAAAATGTAAAAAGTGTAAATGTTAAATAAAACTGGGTTCTTCCGCAATTTATGTGATTAATATTGCAGAAGAACCAAATCTACATTAAATTTTACAAAAGTTATAAAATATTTATTGTAATTTATTAAAATTCTGATATACTTTAATAAATTGATTGATATTTTTATCAATCATTAAGAGAATCAATGACGAGTTGTAAATATCTACGTCAATGGCACCAAAATATTTATGTAAGAATGAAGAAAAATCAATATATGGAGGTAAAGCACTTTCTTAGTGTTTATTTTTATGGAATTAAAATATATTATAGATACCTTGTCCAATTATACAAATGTTAGACAAGTTTTAAAGAATGAATTTAATATGTCAAATAGATTAATTAGTAAATTAAAACAAAATAAATTAATCTATTTAAATGATGAAGAAACTTATTTAGATAAAATACTATCTATAGGTGATACTGTAAAATGTATTATTAATTTTAATGAATCTTCTGAAAATATTATTCCCTCAAAAATGAATCTAGAAATTATATATGAAGATGATTATTTTTTAGTAGTAAATAAACCTTGTAATATAGCAGTTCATCCCTCAATTTTACATTATAACAATAGTTTATCTAATGGTGTTAAAGACTATTTTGAAAACATTGGTTTAAATAGAAAAATTAGGCCTGTAAACAGATTAGATAGAGATACAACCGGTATTGTTATATTTGCTAAGAATGAATATATACAAGAATGTCTTATAAAACAAATGCAATTTAAAACTTTTTATAAAGAATATATAGCAATATTAGAAGGAATAATAGATAAAGATAAAGGAACAATTGATGCCCCAATTGCCAGAAAAAATGGTAGCATAATTGAAAGATGTATTGATAAAAATGGGGCAAAAGCAATTACACATTATGAAGTAATAAAGAAAGAAAATAATTTATCCTTAGTAAAATTCGTATTAGAAACTGGAAGAACCCATCAAATTAGGGTACATTCAAAATATATAAATCATCCAATTTTAGGAGATACCTTATATGGAGATGAATCGCAATTAATTGATAGGCAAGCTCTTCATTGTTATAAAATATCATTTATTCATCCAATTACTAAAAAGCAACTAAAAATTATTGCTCCATTGCCTAACGATATGAGAAAAATTTTTTAAACAAACTTTTTTTCTTTTTTCGGACGGACTAATTTTAGACTTTTCGTTTTTTCAAACGAAAAGTCTAAAATTAGTCCGTCCGGAAAAGGAAAAAAAGGCCAAATTTAGTCCGTCCGGAAAAGGAAAAAAGCCTCCACTTTTTGGAGACAATTTTGGTTTAAGTAAATCTATAAGCCGGGTTCTGTTTAAAACAGTCATTTATCTAGAATATATATTACTATATATCTCAAGCCACCAGTTTAAGAAGATGACGAGCAGTCTTTGCCTTCTTATATTTAGGTGTTGCTCCAGATGGGGTTTACACAGGCCAAATATGTCACCATATTTGCGGTAAGCTCTTACCTCACCTTTTCACCCTTACCGTGCTAGAGATTAGAAATTAGAAATTAGAGGTTAGAGATTAGAGATTAAAAAAATATTTTATTCTAAAAAAATTCTAACTTCTAATTTCTAATCTCTAGCACGGCGGTTATTTTCTGTTGCACTTTCCTTAAGGTTTCCCTCACTGGACGTTATCCAGCATCATTGCTCTGTGGAGCCCGGACTTTCCTCATATAGGACCTTGCGGTATCTACACGCGACTGTTCAATTTACTCTATTTATATTTTACTCACATTTATTTAAAAAGTCAATATACTTACATTATCAAAAAATATATAGTTTTCGTACTAGTAAAAGTTATTTTATAAAGTATTAATGCTTTCTATTAAATTTTTATATTTCACATAAAATAATTTTTTATCCTTATATGATAAAGAATTTTGTAATTCTTTCATTAATACATATGTTTTATTAACTTTATACTCTTTATCTTTAATATAATCTATATCATTTGTTATATTTCTATATGTTTTTTCTGCTTCCGCCATATTACTTTCCATTCCAGTCCAATCATCTTGTTCTGCAAGTGAATAAGCATTTATTACATATGATTTTACTTGCTTTATATTTTGTGTGCTATTTTGTGCAGATATTCCACTTTCGTATTTTGGTATATATGAATATAATTTTGCGATATTTGTTAATGCGCTAGCTTTATCTTCATTTTTTATACTTAAAATACAATCATCTATGGTAGCACTAAATGCAAGTATGTCATTATTATCTACATTTAGACTTGATAAATCTAATATAACTATTCCCCAAGCTTCATTTATTGTTTCTATTTCATTTTTTATTGTAGTCCAATCAATATCATTTTCGTTTGAATCCAAAACACTATTTACCTGCATTTGCATTGTTGTTACTTTATTATTTTCTGTATCACTTCCACCTTGACTACTGGATTCCTTTTGTTGGCCACTTGATTCTCCTCCACCTTGAGATGAACCACCTTGACCACTACTGCCTTCTGAAGATCCATTTGTTTCTTCTTGTCCCAAAGTTACTTCTTCTGAAGTTAATGTATAATTTTGTAATTCTATATTATTTAAATTATTAGATATACTAACAATTTGTGTATCTAAATAATCTAGTTCTTGAGTTACCTTTGATTTTGTATCTTCAGCTGTAGAATTATTGTTACATCCTACTAAACCAAATATAATTAATATACAAATAAATATAATTATAAAAATTTTTTTGTATTTTATCATTAATTATCACCTTGGAATATTATTTCCAATTAATTAACATTTATTCTCTTGAATAACATTATAAATATTTGAAATACTATTTATATCTAAATGGAGGTCTAATTGTGAGTGTTATTGTTAACCTATACAGCAAAAAAAATAATGAAATTTCCAGATTTCTAAATAGCTATGATAAAAATACTTTAATTAGTAAAAACATATTAGAATGGAAAAAAGAATTTAATAATCCTATAGAAATATCTGATATTATTGGTGTTTTTATAGATAACAATGATAAATTTGATATAAATATGTGGATTTCATTAGATGATGATTTTTATATCAATGTAACTAATCACAATGCAGATAAAATAATAAGATACCTATTTGAAAGGTATCCCTACTAATTTTTACTCTTCATTTTTTTCTTCTAATTCTTTTTTAACAATTTCCGCTTCTTTTTCATTTTCTGGAGCAATATCTGATTCATTTAATTTTTCTTCTGCTTTCTCAAATACAGTCTTTTCTTCTGTTTGCTTTTCTCCACATTTTGAGCAAAATTTAGCATCATCTTCTATTTCAGCAAAACACTTTTTACACATTTTCTTGTGGTTTAATATTAATATTTCCTTTCTTGCTTTATCTATTTTCTTAGAAAGTTCATCTATTTTTAAACAATCATCCTTTACAAATTCTTTTAAATCTATTTGTTCTTCTCTTACATGGCTTTCATATACTTTTTTTCCTATCTTTTCGTATAACTCCTTAATATTTTCCTTATTTTCATTTATACTCATTTTTAACTTGGTTTCTTTTGCTATTTTACTTGTTGCCTGAGTTGTTTTTTTACCTATATCACTAAAAAAACTCATTAGTTTCCTCCTTAAAATTAAATTACAATTTTGTATATTTTAAAAATATTTTTACCACTTTTTTATAAAATATTCTAATCTTCTTGCTTTGCCTCTCTTGTCATTAATTGTACAACTGCATCTTTAGAATTTAAATTATTATATAGAATATTGTAAATACTATCAACAATTGGCATTTCTACATTATATTTTTTTGATAATTCATAAGCAATTTCTATATTATCAATTGCTTCAATCGTCATTCCTATTTCTTTTTTTACTTCATCTATTTTCTTTCCTTTACCTAATAATATCCCAGCTCTCCTATTTCTGCTATGATTACTCATACATGTTACTATTAAGTCTCCGAAGTCCTGTTAAACCATAAATAGTCTTTAATTCTCCTCCCATTTTAATGCATAATTTTGCCATTTCCGAAAGGCCTCTTGTTATTAATGCAGCAAATGTATTATCTCCTAATTCTAATCCAGTAATAATTCCGCTACATAAAGCAATTATATTCTTTAATGCTCCTCCTAATTCTGCTCCTTTTAAGTCATTTGATTTATATATTCGTAAATTTTCATTCATAAATGTTTTTTGAACTGTTTCTAATACTTCTTCATCTTTAGAAGCTATAACCAAAGCAGTTGGTATTCCTATAGATACTTCCTCTGCATGACTTGGTCCCGATAATCCTCCAATTTTTGAATTAGGTAATTCTTCTTGAACTACTTCATTTAATGTATATAATGTATTTTTTTCAAACCCTTTTGAACAAATTATTATTAATTGTGTTGTAATGTATTTTTTACTTTTCATCAGTGTTTCTCTAACTGCTTTAGATGGCGTTGCTATTAATATCATTTCACTTTTTTGTATAGCTTCTTCAAAATTTGTTGTACAAACAATATTATTTGGTACATTTACATTAGGTAAAAATTTACATTTCCTTTCATTATTAATAATATCTGCTTCCTCTTTTAAATATGACCATATTTTTATATTATTTCCTAATTTTGCTAAATGTATTCCTAGTGCTGTTCCCCAACTTCCACTACCTAATATGCATATATTTTTCATTTGTTTTTTCCTTTCTGCTCTGTAAAATAAATTGTAGTTTGTAGGGATAAATTCATTTTCAAATCTGTAGGGGCAGATTCCATATCTGCCCGGAATTATTTATTGTTTTTCGGGCGGAAATTGATTCCGCCCCTACAACGTTTGCAATTAATTCGTTCACATAAACTACAATTTTATTTTTTAAAACTTAATTTGTTCTCTGTTCCAGTTTTTAATCTTTTTAAATTTTCTCTATGATTAAATATTACCAATAATGTAATAAAAATACTTATAATTATAGTAGGAAACTCAATATTTCCCATAAATACTGTAAGTATCGGAAACAAAATTGCAGACAAAATTGATCCTACTGATACCATCTTAGTAAATGCAATTATTATCAATGCAAAAATTAAACATATTAATCCAATTTTCCAATTTAGTGTTATTAATACTCCTAATGCTGTTGCAACACCTTTACCTCCTCTAAATTCAAAGAAAATAGGAAAAGTATGACCAAGTATTGCAAAGAAACCCGCTAAATAGTTTAATGTTTGAGCATTTACATTTGTCCATATCTTACTAGCAATAATTGCAATAACTACTGCTAAAATACCCTTTAATATATCACATACAAGTGTTAGTGCAGCAACTTTTTTTCCCACTGTTCTTAAAACATTTGTTGCTCCAGCATTTTTACTTCCTTTATCTCGTACATCAAATCCTGCAAATTTTCTACTAAATATTACTGAAAAACTTATGCTTCCAATAAAATAAGCTATTATTGAAACAAATACATATACTAACATATAAATTATCCTCCTATTTTTAAATCTATTTTTTACGCTATTCCCCTTTTTCTCTTGTTATTACCCTTATAGGTGTTCCCTCTAATGCAAAATTTGTCCTAATTTGATTTACTAAATATCTTTCATACGAAAAATGAAATAATTTTTTATTATTCACAAATATTACAAATGTTGGTGGTTTACTTGAACTTTGGGTTGCATATAAAATTTTAAGCCTCTTCCCTTTGTCCGTTGGTGGTTGTACAACAGCTATTGCTTCATTTATTACTTGATTTAGCATTGCAGTTGACACTCTCATGGCATTATTTTCAGCTACTTTATTTATTAATTCAAATAATTTATCTACTCTCTGTCCTGTTTTAGCTGATATAAAAATAATTGGGGCATATGTTAAATATCCTAATTTATTATATACTTCTTTAGTATATTTTTCCAAAGTTCCTGTTGTTTTTTCTACTTCATCCCATTTATTAATTACTATAATAATTCCTTTACCAGCCTCATGTGCTTCTCCTGCAATTTTTGCATCTTGGTCTGTAACACCTTCATTTGCATCAATTAACATTAAACATACATCTGACCTTTCTATTGCTAGAAGGGACCTCATTATACTAAATTTTTCTATTGATTCCGAAATTTTGCTTTTTTTTCTAATTCCAGCAGTATCAATAAAATTATATTTACCTTTATTATTTTCAAAATACGAATCTATTGCATCTCTTGTAGTTCCAGCAATATTACTTACTATTACTCTATTTTCCCCTAAAATTTTATTAACCAAAGAAGACTTGCCTACATTAGGTTTTCCGATTACTGCAACATTTATAATATCACTTTCTTCTTCATCATTACTTTTTTCAGGAAAGCATTCGTATATAGCATCTAAAACATCTCCAATTCCAAGAGCATTTGTAGATGATACTGGATATGGTTCTCCGAAGTCCTAAATTATAGAATTCATAAATATCATCTTTTGTTTTTCCTAAATTATCTGATTTATTACATACCAAAACAATATGTTTTTTTGATTTTTTTAGCATTAATGCTATTTCTTCATCTACTGCAGTTACACCTTGCTTTAAATCTGTAAGAAAAACTATTACATCTGCTATATTTATTGCAATATCGGCCTGTACTTTCATTTGAGATAAAATAACATCATCAGATTTAGGTTCAATTCCTCCCGTATCTACTAATGTAAAATTTCTTCCTCTCCAATTTGCCTCCCCATATACTCTATCTCTTGTAACTCCAGGTTTATCCTCTACAATTGATAATCTTTTGCCAATTATATAATTAAAAAAAGTTGATTTACCAACATTAGGTTTTCCAATTATTGCAACCATTGGTTTAGACATTTTTTTCACCCTTTTCTTTTGCTTAATATTTTATATCATAAGCTTATTTTAGTCAAGATTAGAAATAAGTAAAGATATTTGAAACGTCATTAATGTTAATTCGTATTTTTAATATATTAAAAATATTTTAGCACTATGTAAAAATTATGCCTCAAAGCCATTATTAGCATTTCAAGTTATCACAGCAAATAAATTTTCTAGTAATAATTTAATTTACTGTATTATAATATTATCTTTTCCAACTATTTCTTTAAATTGTTCTAATATTTCACTTGTTAAATATATTGCACCACAAGGTAATAACTGTTCCCTATTTTTTACTTTTACAACAATATTATTTTTATCTCCTGTAAAGAATTTTATTGCACCTCTTAACTTTGATTTTTGTTTTTCATCTATATTTGTTATATTTATTATTAATGTTTTCGGGCGAACAGTGGCATCAGTCCCTACATTTTTAGAATTATTACTAGAGTTGTTTTGTTGCGTATCTGAATTAAATTCTGTTATACTGTTTGCTACTATTTTTACATCATCATCTTCTCTAATACTTAATCTTCCTTCTATTAGTACAATATTCTCTTCTAGTAGTATATGTTGTGATTTACTATAACAACTATCAAATACTATTATTTCTGTGCTTCCATACAAATCTTCTACTGTCATAAATGCCATTAGAGTATTCTTTTTGGTATATTTCTTTTTTATAGAATTTATAATTCCTATATATTTTACTTGTTTTCCATCTAAACTTAAATCATTTTGTTCTTTTATTTGAATCATTTGTAAGGTATTTATAGTGCTTATTTTTTCTATTTGGCTTCTTAATTTTTCCAAAGGATGACCCGATATATATATTCCAAGCATTTCTTTTTCCATTGATAATAATTCTTTTTCTTCAAACTCTTTTAATGTAGTAAATTTATACTTTATATTTTCTATTTTTTCATTTTCCGTTTGTCCTAAATCAAACATTGTTACTTGACCTTGCATTGTTTTTTTTGAGGTATCATTTATTGTATCTATTATTTTTTCAAATGAAGCAAGAAGAGTATTTCTTGTTTGTTCAAATTCGTCAAAAGCCCCTGCTTTTATTAAACTTTCTATACATTTTTTATTTACAGACTCTCCAGATATTCTTTCACAAAAATCTGTAAAACTTTTAAATTCTCCATTTTTATTTCGCTCTTTTACTATAGTATCTACTACTGCAATTCCAACATTTTTTATACTTCCGAAGCCCAAATCTTATTTTGTTACCATTTACAGTAAACTTAGTATAGCTTTCGTTTATATCTGGTTTTAATATTTCTATTTTTAATCTTTTACATTCATCTATATATTCTGGTACTTTATCCAAATTTCCTAAAAAACTATTTAATGTTGCTGCCATAAATTCTGTTGAATAATATGTTTTTAAATATGCTGTTTGATATGCTACTACCGCATAAGCTGCAGCATGTGATTTATTAAATGCATATTTTGCAAATTCTGCCATTTCATCAAATATTTTATTAGCAGAATTTTCATCAATTCCATTTCTAACACAACCTGGTATTATTACATTTCCATTTTCATCTACTAAGCCATGTATAAAATTCTCTCTTTCTTTTGCCATTACATCTAATTTTTTCTTTCCCATTGCACGTCTTACTAAATCTGCTCTTCCGAAGCGAATATCCTGCTAAATCTCTTACAATTTGCATAACTTGCTCTTGATAAACCATACACCCATAAGTTACATTTAGTATTGGTTCTAGACTTGGATGTGTATATTCACTATGTTCTGGATTTAACTTATTTCTAATATATCTTGGTATTTGGTCCATTGGTCCTGGTCTATATAGTGAAACACCAGCTATTATATCTTCCAAACTATCTGGTTTTAATTCTTTCATAAAGTTTGTCATACCTTGGCTTTCAAATTGAAAAACTCCAGAAGTATTTCCACTTCTCCAAGTTTCTTCAAATACTTTTTGATCATTCATATCTTTATCTATTTCTACTTCTATGCCCCTACATTCCTTTACTATTTTTATTGTATCTGCAATAACTGTAAGTGTACGAAGTCCTAAAAAGTCCATTTTTAACAAACCTAATTCTTCTAATGTTGTCATTATAAATTGTGTTGATATTGTTCCCTCATTTACATATAGTGGAACATAAGAAATTACTGGGTCTTTTGTAATAACTATTCCGGCACGCATGTGTCGAAGCCTGTCTTGGCATTCCTTCTAACCCCATAGCAATATCTAATAATTTTTTTGTTTTCTCATCTTGTTCATATAACATTCCAAACTCTCTATTTTGTTCTAGCGCTTTTTTTATTGTTATATGTAATTCATTTGGTACCATTTTAGCAAGTTTATCTGCTTCTGCATAAGGTACATCTAAAGCTCTTGCAACATCTCTAATTACCATCCTTGCAGACATTGTTCCAAATGTTATAATTTGTGAAACATGGTCTTTTCCATATTTTCTGCCAACATAATCTATTACTTCTTGTCTTCTTTCATAATCAAAGTCTATATCGAAATCTGGCATACTTATTCTTTCCGGATTTAAAAATCTCTCAAATAATAAATTATATTTTATAGGATCTATATCTGTAATTCTAAGTGCATATGCTACAATTGATCCTGCACCTGAGCCACGTCCTGGTCCTACACTTATTCCATTTGTTCTTGCATAATTAATAAAATCCCATACAATTAGAAAATAGTCAACATATCCCATTTTTTCTATTACAGAAAGTTCATATTCAAATCGTTCTTTTATTTCTTCGCTAGGATTTTCTCCATATCTTCTAATTAAGCCATCTCTACTTAATTTTTTAAAATATTCACTATGGGTAGCAAATTCTACTGGTACTTCGTAATTTGGAAGTTTTGTATTTCCAAATTCAAAATCGACATTGCATTTTTCTGCTATTTTAACAGTATTTTCTATAGCTTCTGGAATATTTTTAAAATATTCCATCATTTCTTCTGGAGATTTTAAATAGAACTCATCTGTTCCCATTTTCATTCTATCTTCATCTGTCATTTTCTTACCAGTTTGTATACATAGTAATACTTCGTGATTATATGCATCTTCTTTTTTTAAATAATGTGCATCATTTGTTGCAACTAATGGAATATTTAATTTTTTAGACATTTCTATTAACTTTTGGTTTACTAAAACTTGCTCCGGAAGTCCATTTGGTTGAATTTCTAAATAGTAGTCCTCTCCAAATAAATTTTTATGCCAAAGTGCAATTTCTTCTGCCTTTTCTATATTGTTATTTAAAATTTCTCTATTTACGTTTCCAGCTAAACATGCACTTAAAGCAATTAATCCTTCATGGTATTTTTCTAATATTTCATAATCGATACGAGGTTTATAGTAAAAGCCTTCTGTAAATCCCATAGACACTAAATAACTTAAGTTTTTATATCCTATTTGGTTTTTTGCAAGTAATATTAAATGATAGTAATGATTATCAATATTTGCTTCTTTATCAAATCTTGTTCTAGGAGCAACATATACTTCACATCCAATTATTGGTTTTATACCAACTTTTTTGCATTCTTTATAAAAATCTACAACTCCAAACATAACTCCATGATCAGTAAGAGCAATGCTATCCATTCCAAGTTCTTTTGCTCTTGATGGTAAATCTTTTATTCTGTTTGCTCCATCTAGCAAACTAAATTCGCTATGGACATGTAAGTGTACAAAATTTGACATCTTTCCACCTTTCTTTCTTGCTAAATTATATTATATATAACTAATTTTAGCAATATATTTATTGAAAATGCTCCTACAGCATATTCTTTTGAGATTAAAGAATCTCCTAATTACCCTAGCGGACTATTTCTACGCCTTGTGCGTTTAGAATAGGATATTTACTTTTCCCCCTTGAATACATTTATCCAGGGGGATTTCACTTAATTTGATAATCATTCTCTATTTACAATTCTAGCAATTTATGGTATAATTAAGATGATGTTTGAATTATATTAATTGAATAATTCATTTATTATATAAAAGGAGAAAAAAATGATTAAATTAGTTGCTAGTGATTTAGATGGAACTATAATTGGAAAAGATAATAATATCTTTGAAAATAATTTCAAAGCAATTAATGACATTAATAACAAAAATATAGATTTTGTAATATGTACTGGTAAAACATATCCAATAATAAAAGGAATGTGTTCTAAATTTAATGCATCTTATGGAATATTTGGTAATGGAAATCAAATAATTAATTTAAAAACCGGCGAAGAAATATATAAAAAATTATTAACTGATTCTGAAATAAATTCTTGTATTGATATAGCAAAAAATAAAAATCTTCATGTTCATATATATACTAATACTGAAATTATAACAGAAGAACTTAAATATATGGATTTAAGAAATTACAAATTACAACAAGATAAATATTATGATACATCTTTGAAAATAACTATTGTTGATAATTTAAAACAATATTTACAGTTTAATAAAACTGAAGTTTGTAAATTAATAATATCATCTGATACTGACTTATCCAGTGTAGAAAAAGAAATTCTTGAAAAAGAAGACGTTTCTATTACTACAATAAAAAAATATGGTGAATATAAAGATAATATCATAAATAAGGAATATTCATATTTAGATATTACTCCTAAAAACATAAATAAAAGCACTGCTTTAAATATTTTAGAAAATTATTTAAAAATTGATAATAGCGAAGTTATGGCTGTTGGAGATAATTTAAATGATTTAGATATGGTTAAAAATTGTGGTATAGGCGTTGCAGTAGCAAATGCTTATGATGAATTAAAACAAGTTGCAAAATATACAACTGAAAATCCTGTCGAAAAAGGTGGGTTTGCAGAAGCGGTTTATAGATTTATTGAATTTTAGTTGTATAGTTTTTGGTATTTGGTTTATAAATAAAATTTTAAAATACGAATTACATATATAATTCGTATTTTTCAATATATTCTAAAACATCGCTATCTATAAATTCTTCTACACTTTTACCTTGCTTTATTTTTTTTCTTATCATTGTTGAACTTAAATATATTTTGTCTATACCCTCTATTTTTATTAATGAATCCTTATATTTTTTTAAAAACTCATTATTCTCTATTAATTCATTTAAATTATCATTTTCCCTTTCCAAAATTATAATTTTATATTCTTTTAATATTCTTTCTGCCTCTGACCATGTTTTTAATTCTTTTAAATTATCAGTTCCCATTACAAAATATATATCATTTTCTTTATATTTCTGTTTGAATGCATCCAATGTTTGTATTGTATATAGTTGAACATCTGAAGTCAACTCAATATCAGAAACCTCAAGTTTATTTTCTTTGTTACATATTATCCTTAACATATTAAATCTATGCTTGTCCTCTACCAATTCTTGTTTCTGATATTTTGTACTTACAGGAACAAAAATTACTTTTTCTATTTGTTTACATTTTTCTAAAATCTGCTTTGCTAATAATATATGTGAATTAATTGGTGGATTAAATGATCCTCCAAATACAGCAATAATTTTCTTTTGCATAATTTTATTCTCCTTTGCACTCAATATATCACATTTTATATTTTGTTTTCAATAGTAGAGTTATTATAATTGATAAATTGTAGTTTGTATAACTTTTTCAATTTAACATTTGATTATTAGCAAAATATTATTTTTTGAAATTAAAGGCCTCCAAGCTCACGGGTATTCCCCCGCCTCAATGGGCTGTCGGCTCATTAATTTCAAAAAACAATGATTTTGCTTAAACCGTTTAATGAAAACTTAAAAGTTTTCATTAAATCGACAAAATAAGTTAAAGACTTTACTTTATATGCCGAAATTCAAGCAATTATTATAATTAAAAAATCTGAATTTACGAAAGAGAGCGGAGTGTTTGTATAAATTCTTAAAGGAAATCAATGGAGGAAGCGGTTACCGAGAGGCTCGATTGATTTACTTTTAGAATTTATAAAACACGCAGACGAAGCCGAGGAAACCGAAGATTTTTAATTATAATAATTGAATTAAATCATCAAAAAGAAATTTACAAACTACAATTTACTAATTCTTTAAAATCTTCTATATCTATTATACCTACATCCACAACCATTATTGTTTCCATTATTTGTGCTATTATTAGAATTGTTAATACTATCTAAAATTTCGTTCAATGTATTGTTTATAGTATTTATATTATTTGTATTTTCATTATTTCCTGTATTATTATTTAATAGATTTGATAATGCCTCACATATACAATTATTTCCTTTACAAAGGAATCTTGTTATAATAGCTGTTATAAATGCTAAAATAGTATAGGCAAGTGTTGCTATTAAAAATGTCTCATCAAATGCAGCAAAAGTAACGACAATAAATATAGCAAATATAAAGGCCGCAACTGCAACTGGACTGTTTAGTAGTTTTTGCAATATTGCAGATATTATAATTACAGCTATAGGAAATGCAAAAAATAATAATAAATTATTCATAAGTTATACCTCCATATGTATTTTTTATATAATATGTAATTTATCATTTATTTGTTAATATGAGGATAAAGAGGATTCTGATACCTCTGTCACATAAACAACAATATGTTTGTTTCGCGTTAGACTTAAAATTAAAAATTTTTATTTTTTATTTGCTTTTTCTTTTTTTTGTGATAAAATATTTATTATACAAATGAAAATTTTAGGAGGATTCAATATGGAATTTAAAAAATGTGTACGTTGTGGTTGTTTTTTTATGTCAAATGACAATGTTTGCTGTAATTGTGAATCTAAAGATAAGTTTGATATTGCAAAATTAAATAATATTTTAGAAGATAATGATCAGTTTAATTCTATTGAAGATCTTTCTATTGCAAGTGGAGTTAATGTTAATAACTTAAATAGATATATAAAAAACAACAAACTATCTGGATTTAAAAATATTTCTTTATAATAATGTTTTAATTTAGAAACTTTGTTGAATAGGGAAAATCTTCGAGATTTTCCCTATTTAAAAACAAATGGTGGTCAGAGACCGCTTTGCTCTATTCCATCAATCCCATCTTTTAAATGATACAAATTCTTAAATTCATTTTTTCTTAAAATTTTTATAGCCTTTTTGCTTCGTATACCACTTTGACAATATACAATTATTGTTTTATCTTTTTCTTTTAAGTTGCAATTGCAACATCTCTCCAATTCATAAAGTGGAATATTAATTGCACCATTTAAATGACCCTCGTTATACTCCTGAGGACTTCTTACATCCAATAATATAGATGTTGGATTTATTTTTTTTATTTCAATTAATTCATTAATGTTAATATCTTCTTCATCACCTCTATAATTTTTTATAATGCTAAATATATTTTTTATTCTCATATTATCACACCTACATATTAATATTAAAAACTCCATCTAATATTTTAATGGAGTTTTTAGTTATTATATAATATGATAATTTATCTTATTTTGTTATTTTTTATCTTTTATTTTAGATTTTTCAAATATTTCTACTAATATTACAAAAGATAAAATAAATAAGAATATAGAAATTGGCATTGTTAATTCATTTACTGGTATTCTCATAATAGCATAAATACTTAAATAAAGTAGTTGCATTCCTATTGATATTGATAAAGTATATACTAATACTGTTAATATTCCTATTTTTTTATATTTTACTACAAAATATAATATTATAAGTATAAATGTAATCATTACTGGAGTTACATAAGGTAATATTAAGTTTTTTACATCTATTTTAGGATTATTAGTTAGTTCTAATTCACTAGTTGTTTTATTTATACTATATTTTTCATTTACCTTTTGTACTAAAGTATTTATCTGTTCTTCTGATGCCGATTTTACAGTTATTAAAACATTATTTTCCTGGTCATTCAATGTTTCTATTTTGTATTGTTTACCAAATATTTCTTTTATTATATCTTCAATTTCTGTTTTTTCATTAAAACCTATTTTTATAGTTGTATTGTTTCCAAATGATAATCCATAATTCATACCTTTTATACATAATACTGCTATACCTGATATAATTATAATTAATAATATTACTACTATTGGTAGTATTTTTTTATTTTTTAACATTTTATTCCTCCTATTTTTCTTCTATTGTTTTTACAGTTATTTGTGTTAATGTTAAATTATATAAATACATAGTAATTATCCCCCATACTAATGTCATACCTAAACTTGAAATATTTGCAATGCTATTAAATGTAAATATAATAGCAATTATGTATATAGGTATTAATTTTATTGCAAATTTTACTGTTATATCTTTTATAAAATTCTGATCACTATTTTTTAATGCTTTATAAGTAAATATACAATTAAATAATATTGATAATACTATTCCAACTATTCCCTCAATTGTAATTTTTACATTTGTATATCTTAAAACTAATAGTAGTAAAGATGCATATCCTACTTGGAATATTATTGCTAATAACCCTTTTAACTTTAACTTTATTATAAAGTATAAACATACAAGAACTATTATAGCTATTGCTGAATATACAATATACTTATTTTCTAATAAATTTATTTCATTATTTAGAGTATAATCGGTTTCCTCATATTCTATTGGTAATATACCACTGTTTAATATAGTTGCTATTTCTCTTGCTGAAATAATATATTCTTGTAAAGATGCATTGTTTTGAGCAGATCCCATTCCTATGTTTAATACTCCATCTGTTAGTGTATCACCAAAATATGTTGTTGTAAGTGTTTCTCCATCTAGAGTAATTGCTACATTTTTTGTTTCTGTTGTATCTTCTGTCTCTCCTTCTTCGTTTGTTGTTTGCACTGTAGTTTGTACATATATTTTACTTATTTCTTCTAATTTTTGTTTTCCAGCATCATCAAATTTAATTTGAAGATATACTGTTGTTCCAGTTTCAGTTTGTCCATAAACTACTTTTACAGATTTAATATTACTATTATCTAAAAGGACTTCTTTTGTTTCATCATCTATTAATTGAAAAGTACCCTTTTGAATAACATTAGATATTATTCTATCTGAACTATCATTTTCAGGAATCTGTATTTGGATATTTCCATTATTCCAATCTTGTTTTATAGTATATTGTTCTGCACCTAATTTAACCAATCTATTTTTTAATATTGAGTTAACTTTTTTATAATTATCTTTTGTTAACACCTCATCTGGATTTGTTTTGTTTTCTTTTATTGTATATCCATTCTCTTCTGTGTATTCTATTCCTTCTTTTTTTTCTGTAATTTCGTTTCCATCTTTATCATAAATTTGAGTAGTTTCTATTCTATCATCTATTTTTAAATTTATTACTCTAATTTTAGAAAACTCCATTCCAAGTTTATAATCTGGAATCACATTTTTTACTCTATAGTCTTTTAGTTTATATATTCCAAAAATTGAAGCAATAGATATTATAGCAATTAATAATATAATTGTTATTATTTTTAGTATTTTTTTTGTTTTCACTTTTATTTCCTCCTATAATAATTTTGTATCATTTATAACTAATTCAAACCATACCTTCAAATATTTTGCTGCATATTTGCTCATCATTGTTCTATCCATAAATATTTCAAAATAATCTAATACTGGACAAATACGATTATCAATTGTTAAATCTAAAATTATTTTCTTTTCTTTATTATTTATAGTTAAATCTGCATGTGTAACTGCATAATTAACTCTATCGTGTATTTCAAATCTTGTTAAGTTTTTATTTACTACTCTATCTCTGTGTACATCAGACTTGTCCGCAAGTATTAATGCTGCAGAAATATCACTTACAGCCGTGCCTGTTTGTTCATCATGATTTCCTATGGCTGACATTATTTCTGTTCTATCTTTTATATCCATACCCATATCTTTTAAAATATTGTATGCTAGTATAGCACCTGTATGTGCATGATCTACTCTGTTTATTCCATTTCCTATATCATGCAAATAACCCGCAATTTTTGCTAATTCTACTCTGTGCTTATCATATTCTAATGTCTCTAAGATTTTACCTGCTCTGTTTGAAACAATACTTACGTGTCTTACAGAATGTTCTGTATATCCTAAAGCATCTAATTGCTTTTGTGCACCTATTACAAGTTCCTGAACTTCAAGATTTTTTTTTACATCGTCTAAAGTTATCAATAAAACACCTCCGCTTTTGTTAGCTTTTTATATTTTATATTAAATAAATAAAAATATCAACTACTTTAAAATAAAAAATACAATCTATTTTTTGTTTACCCCTATTATTCCCCCTAATGCTCCTGCTAATACACTACCAGCTATCATTATTATTGAATATGTATTTAATGAAAAATCCCCCTCTATTAAACTTGATACCAAATATATTGTAATTATGTATATTAGTCCAATTATTGCACCATTTATTATTCCATTTTTTCTTATTGTACTCATACTTAGACTACTTCCTATTAAAATACTAATTACAGTAATAATTATTGTTACTGTTGGAATAGTTTTTTCTGCTATACTAGTATAAGTTAATAAACTTGCAAATATTATTAATGCAATCAAAGTTATAAATATTGAAATAATACTTCCTTTTATAATTTTTTTTATACTATTTCCACTTTCACTTAAATTCTCAGATAGTTTAACCATAAAATAATTCACCTCTAATTAATTTTATTCATTTTATGGTTATTTATTACAATTTTATTATTTGGTTTTAATTTTATAATTTTTGTCAAATATTTCTCTGCATGTTTCCTTAAAAGTTGCAACCTGTCTCATAATAAAACTTCCATATCTATTTTTTAATTTATCACTATTAAATAGATTTACTTTAGATACATCATATGCTATATCAAAAATTTCATTCAAATAACTACCATTTAATCTATTATTTATTTTTTCTATTTCTTCCTTATATCCTTCTACTTCAGAAAAATCGTGCATTATAGATGATAAATCTGTTTTTCCATTTATAGCAGTTCTATATAATACTTCTCTAGGAGATAATCCCCTTAACACTTCTTCTCCTAAATTAAAACTTAGATCCATATCATATGCTGGTGAAATATTTATATCTTCTATTTTTCCATCTTTGTCTTCTGTTACCACTAAAGATGTATTACCTAAATTTTCATCCATAGAACATATTAAGCATTTTAGAGTTTCTTGAACAGCATATTGCAATTTTACCTTTTTACACAATTCTGATGCTTTATCATTATCTAAATTTTTTTTATTAATGCTTTCTACAATTCCATCCATTATTTGCTTGTGTGTAATATTATTATTCTCATCTATTACAAGAAGTGTATCCATAAATTTGTCATCACATATTGAATACATTTTTTCATTGTCTTTTAAAAAGTTTTGACTAAAAATATAATAATATGGAAATTTTTCATATGCCGGTATATTTATAGCACAAGGTTGATTGAGGAACCTAAAAAATGCATATGCAACAGTAGGATTATATAATGCATCACTTTCATATTTTCTCCCTGAAGCTATTCCTTTTAAACCTTCTGCATGTTTTACTATATAGCGATTGCCATCAAATCCTAAAATATTACTTGAAATTCTAAATCCTTTTTTCTGATTCTCTTCATTATCTGCTATTGGTAGCACTAAATTATAGTCTATAAATCCATCTGGAATATATTTTTCCCCTTCGAATCTTGTGAACTCACTATTATTTATATACAAATTTATTACCTTAAAAAATCTTTCTGTTGCTATATCGCCTTTAAAATTTCCTCTTAAGTCATTGCTTATATATTCTTTTACTTTTTTAAGCATTTCACCTATATTGTCTTTTTCTGAAAATATTCCTAAATTAATACATACATTTTTATATTTTTCTTGTTCTAAATATTCTGTTAATTCTTGAGATGTTTCTTCCGAAAATTGCATAAATTCCTCCTAGTTTAGTTTTTTTATTCTCTCATCAATTGAGTCAATCATTTCATTAAATTTTTCTTGTTTTGCTTTTTCTTCTTCTACCTTGCTTGCTGGTGCTTTTGCAATAAATCCTGGATTTGATAACATTTTATCTGTTTTTTCTTTTTCTGCTAAAACCTTCGCTTTTTCTTTTTGTAGTCTTTCTATTTCTTCTTTAATATCTACTAAATCTTCAAAAGGCATAAACACTTCTAATCCTTCTGCTACAACATTTATTGCATTTTGTGGGATATTTTCTTTTGTTTCTTGTACTACAATCTCATCACTAAATCCCAATTTTTTTAAGAATTCTTCTGATTCTCTTATAACTTTTTCATAGTCTTTAGTTACAAATACTAGTTTAGATTTTTTAGATGGATGTACATTCATTGTTGCTCTTACATTTCTTATTCCTGTAATTATTTTCTTTAAAACTTCTACTTTCTCTTCTTCGTCTTTAAATTCTAAGCTCTTATCATACTCAGGATATTTTGATATCATTATGCTTTCGTCATTGTTATATAACTCTTTATATATTTTTTCAGTAACAAATGGCATAAATGGATGTAAAAGTTTTAATGAATCTGATAAAACTTTATTTAAAACATACTGTGCTGTTTTTCTTGTTTTACATTCTTTGTTATATAGTCTTGGTTTTACAATTTCAATATACCAATCACAAAACTCATTCCAAATAAATCCATAAATTTTATCTAAAGCTACACCTAAATCATAGTTATCCATATTTACTTTTATTTCTGCTATTAGTGTATTTAATTTAGATAATATCCATTTATCTTCTACTTGGAGATTAGATATTAGAGATTGGATATTAGATTTTAGAAAGTCTTCGCTTGCATCATCTAGGTTCATAAGCACAAATTTTGCTGCATTCCATACTTTGTTTGCAAAGTTTGATGCTGCTTCTAATTTTTCTGGCATAAATCTCATATCGTTACCGCTTGATGTACCAGATATTAAAGAAAATCTTAATGCATCTGCTGAATACTCATCTATTATCTCTAATGGGTCTATTCCATTTCCTAACGATTTAGACATTTTTCTTCCTTGGCTATCTCTTACAATCCCATGAATAAATACATCTTTAAATGGAACTTTTCCTGTTTGCTCTAAGGCAGAAAACATCATTCTTACAACCCAAAAGAATATAATATCATAACCTGTAACCAATGTATTTGTAGGATAGAATGTTTTCAAATCTTCTGTTTCTTCTGGCCAGCCAAGTGTTGAAAATGGCCATAATGCACTACTAAACCATGTATCCAAAGTGTCCGGGTCTTGAGTAAGATTTGTGGTTCCACATTTCTCACATTTTTCTGGTTTTTCTATGCCAACATTAATATTTCCACACTCATCACAATAATATGCTGGTATTTGATGTCCCCACCATATTTGACGAGATATACACCAGTCTTGTATATTATCTAGCCAATTAAAATATGTTTTCTCAAATTTTTGTGGTACAAATCTTGTATCACCTTTTTTTACTGCATCTATTGCAGGTTTTGCAAGTTCCTTCATTGCAACGAACCATTGGTCTGAAATTTTTGGTTCTATTGTACTTTTACATCTATCATGTTTTCCAACATTATGAGTATAATCTTCTATTTTCACTAAATTCCCAAGTTCTTTTAATTTATCTACTATTTTTTCTCTTGCAGTATACATATCTAGTCCTTTATATTCTGGAACTAAATCATTCATCTTAAAGTCTTCATCAAATACTTCAATTATTTCTAAGTTGTGAGAAAGACCTGCTTGATAATCATTTGGGTCATGTGCAGGTGTGATTTTAACACATCCAGTACCAAATTCCATTTCTACAAATTCATCTGCTATAATTGGAATTTCTTTATTCATTATAGGAAGTATACATTTTTTACCTACTAAATCTTTATATCTTTCATCATCTGGATGAACAGCAACTGCTGTATCTCCAAGCATTGTTTCTGGCCTTGTTGTTGCAACTGTTAAGTATCTATCTTCCCCTACAACCTTATATTTAATATGCCATAAATGTGTAGGTTCTTCTTCGTATTCTACTTCTGCATCTGAAATAGATGTATTACAACATGGGCACCAATTTATCATTCTTTTACCTTTATATATAAGTCCTTTATCAAAAAGCTTTTTAAATACTACTAAAACTGCTTTTGATAATCCTTTATCCATTGTAAATCTTGAGCGACTCCAATCAGCTGAGCAACCTAATTTTTTTTGTTGATTTACAATTGTTCCACCATATTCTTCAGTCCATTGCCATGCTCTTTCTAAAAATTTCTCTCTTCCTAAATCAGTTTTGTTAATTCCTTCTTCTTTTAACTTTTCTATTATTTTTACTTCTGTTGAAATAGCAGCATGGTCTGTTCCAGGAAGCCATAAAGTATTAAAGCCTTGCATTCTTTTATATCTAATTAATATATCTTGAAGTGTTCCATCTAGAGCATGACCCATATGAAGTTTCCCTGTTACATTTGGAGGAGGCATCATTATACAATAAGACTCCTTTGTTTTATCCATGCTTGGTTTAAAGTAACCATTCTTTTCCCAATTCTCATAAATTTCTTCTTCAAAACTCTTTGGCTCATACTTTCCTTCCAATTCATGTTTACATTTTTTACACATACATATTCCTCCTTTTTTCTTTTTTTCCTTTTTCGGACGGACTAATTTTAGGCTTTTTCTCCTTTTCTTCCCTTCTTTCACCCCATTTGAGAAAAAGACTAAAATTAGTCCGTCCGAAAAAGGAAAAAAAGAAATCGCCCTAACGCATAGGACGATTTTTACCGTGGTACCACCTAATTTATATAAATTAAAATTTATACATCTCATTTATCTTTAACGCAAGATTTACGGATTATTCTACTACTATTTCAAATAATCAACTCCAAAGCTACCTTCATATTTTCATACTTTAAGAAGTTCTCAGCCGGTGACTTCTTTTCTCTTTAAAGCTGTTTAAATATTACTCCTCTTTTTCATAGTTTTTCAATATGTTATATATCTTAACATATTTGTTTGAAAAAATCAATATTTTTAAAACTGTTTCTTAAAACCAGATAAGGCCCCCTTATTAGAGAGCCCCTCGTCGAGGATACATATGTTTTTTGGAGAATAAATATTCCCCGTTCACTTTATGGTATCCTTTCATAAAGTAAAACTTGGTTGGATTTACCAATCATATATATTATTACATATTTTTACATAAATGTCAAATATTGTAATACACTAATATCATTCCAATTACACTAAATAAAAATCCTACTAATTTTAATCCCATTGTAGCATCGTTTTGGTCTCCAAAACTAAACATTTTCTTTGTTATTGGTCTTGCATCATATATTAGTATTACTCCAAACATTGTAATAATTATTCCTAACATAAAAAGTACCTTCATTATTTCACATCCTCTATAATTTAATTGTATTTCGTTTTTTATCTTTTGTCTTTGGTAATATAAAAAATGTCTTAGAAGTGCTATTAAAAATATGCACATAATATAGCTTCTAAACCTATATTTATATCTATTAATCCTAATTTGTAATTTTTATCTAAATTTATTAGTTCTTCTAATATTTTGCGTAGTTCCTTTGCTTTAAAATATTCTGCTTGCTTTTTATATTTAGATACTAAAAATATTTGATTTGGTTTTAAATTTAACGCATTTAGTACATCTACCTTACATTCCATTGCAAGTTTTGTTAAATATATTTTTTTTAAGTGATTATATAGTGTAATTAATATCTTTTGTATTGGTTCTTTATTATATATTAATTCTTTTAAAATTTCTAGTGCATCTTTTACATTTCTTTTTCCTAAGTTATCTGTTAAGTCAAATATAACACTATCAAATTCCCTTATTGATAATTTACTTATTGTTTCTTCTGTTATAGTTCCACCTTCGCCAGTATATTCAATAAGTTTTCTAATTTCATTTATTAAAACCTGCATATCTGTTCCACAGGTTTCTATAAATAATTGCATGGTTTTATCATTTATATTTACTTTATAACTATTACATATAACTTTTATTCTTTTTCTTATATCAGCAGGCTTTAACCTTTCAAAATTGCATACAATTCCATTTTTCTCAATTACAGATACTAAGTCATTTTTTCCAATTTCATCTTCAATAAAAATAATTACAATATTTTTTTGTATTTGTTTTAAATTTTCTTCTATGTATTTTGCTATTTTATTTGATAAATCAGCATTTCCTTTTGTAGTACCTTTTTTTTCTTTTTTTAGTAATCCTGCATTTTTTATAACTATTAATTTTTTATCAAATCCAAAAGCTGGAGTCTCTATATCTGATACTAGATTATTAATATTAGTTTCATTTATTTGTATATAGTTGATTCCCAATACTAACTCTCCAAATAGCTTTTTTATTTTTTTTACTGCATTTTCTAATAGATATAGTTCTTCACCATAAAACAAATATATACTATTTAATTTCCCTTGCTTTAAATCTCTTTCCAGATTATCTACTGTCATTATTCCTCCGTTTTTTAACCACATAAATTGTTATTTGTATAAATATATTCATATCCATAGCAAACAATCTTGTCCATATCTATAGGAATTGAATAAATTCATAAGATACCAAAGTTTTTGGTATCTAAACTAATTATTTATATACTTTATAAATTCATATCTAGTAATACCTTTAGGCCAATCTTTTATTTCAGCTATAAGGTTAAAACCTTGCTTTTCATAAAAACCTTTTGCTTGAAAATCTAATGTATAAAGATGTATACCTACTAAATCTTTCTTTTTACAATACTCAAAAGCCTTATTCATTAGATGTGAACCTATTCTAGTTCCTCTAAAATTAGGGTCTACATATAATACATCTATATCTAGCCATTGCATTTTTTTGTGTGCCGTTATTCCCCCTACAACATGATTATCTAATAATGCATAAAATCCAAATGGGTCATTGTAACCTTTTTCTCTATAGACCTTAAATATTGAGTATTCTGGGTGTTTTTCATTATTAAAATCTTTTATTCCTTTTTGTATTATTTGCTCATATTCCTTATTAGTGCTTACTATTATATTTTGTTCTATAGTTTTTTCGTCATTCACTATTTTACCTCCTTTAATTATTATTTCTATTATAACATAGCAAAAATTATAACTTTTCTGAGAATTTGCATGAATGCGCATGGCATATTGCTGCTGCCATACTGTCTGTTGTGTCATCTAATTTTGGCAAACTTTCTACATTTAATATTGTTTTTACCATTTTTTGCACTTGTATTTTATCTGCTCTTCCATATCCCGCAACAGCTTGTTTTATTTGAAGGGGTGTATATTCATATGTTGGTACATTTTTTTTACATCCTACTATTAAAACAACACCTCTTGCTTGTGCTACATTTATTGCTGTTTTTGCATTATTATTAAAGAATAATTCTTCTACCGATATTGCATCTGGTTTGTATTTGTCTATAAGCATACTTAAGTCATCATATATTTTTGTTAGTCTTAATGGGAATGATACTCCTGCTTTAGTTGTAATTGCTCCGCTATCTATTAATTTAAATTTGTTTCCCTGATAATCTATTATGCTATATCCTGTTATTGCAAATCCAGGGTCAATTCCTAGTATTCTCATTTTTTACCTCTTTTATTTTTTCTTTTTTTAATAAGTATATTGGTAACATAGTTAAATTAGAAAGTATTAAAATGATTAACCAAAATGATAATGATGTACCAATATATTTAAAAGCATAATTTTTACTACATACCCAATCGAATAAATATATTATCAAGAATGTAATAATACAACATATTTCAGGAATTGAGTTTATAATTATTATATCTTTCGTTTTTTCTGTATTTATTAAACAATTTAATATCATTTTTAATATTATAAATCCAATTAAAACATAATAAATTGTCATATCTAAAATAGCATAGGCAGAATAATATTTTTTTCTAATATAATATTTTGCTAAAATAAATCCTACCATAACAGCAATAAGTAAAATTATATATACTTTTTTTATAATTTTATTTTTCTTGTATTTTAATAATATTAAAAAAATTAAAGGTAATGCAATTATAGTTATCAAAAAAACATTATAAAAATATCCCATGTATTTCTGTGCCCTATGATGCTGATCTGTATGTACCTGTTCATATTCTCCAATTGTTAAAAATTCATCAGCTTGATTAAAAATATTATCTACATTATTAGCACAAACGTAATCACAACAAAATATTAATATACAAAACATTATTAAAGTTATTAATGCAATTATTTTAGTAATTTTATGTCTCATTTTACTGCTCCTTTCAAAATAATTCATCTACCGATATTACATCTGGTTTATATTTGTCTATAAGTATACTTAAGTCATCATATATTTTTGTTAGTCTTAATGGGAACAATACTCCTTCTTTAGTTGTAACTGCTTCTTCCTTCTTCACTCTAATAATTTCTCTTCAATATATTCAAGTACTGTTTTATGAATGATTATACTTCTTTTTGATTCTCCTTTATAAATATATCCATGACCATCAGAACTACAAATCATAATAACCGTATCATTATTGAAATCAATCTTAATATTTAAAATGCACGCATATTCATCCGTTGGTTTTTTTAATATTCTATTAAGTCCTCTATTATACTCCTTAAATACTAATTCTGTTTTATCTTCTCCATTATTTAATAAATTTATAAATTCTCTTATTTTCTCTTCATCAGTTATTATTACTTTATCTTTATCTGGTTTCACACCAATACTTTCTATTACAATCTTGTCAGTTTGTAAGTCATATCTTATATACGTTGGTATATTAGATACCACAATTAAAATAATTAATAAAATAACCACTATTAATATTATTAGTTTAAACCATCTTTTACTAGATTTTTGTTCCATTAAGATTCCTCCTTTTACAATTCACAGCAACCCATAGAACTTATTTTTTCCAATAATCTATTATTATTCTAAATACTTCTGCTACACTCCAAGCCTGTGCCATTGTCCCCTTAGGTAAATATGGCATTTTTGAATCGTATATTTCTGAAATACTACCTATTGTACCTCTTTCAAACATTTCTTTTATAAAAGTTTTTCTTGTAGATTCAATAAACTCTTGTTTTTTTTCTTTTAACTCTTTCTTTTTAATTCTATCTTTTTCAAACCTAATTTTGTTATTAATTGTATCATAATATAATCCTAATAGCCATGGCCACGTTATTCCTTGATGATAACTTGAATCTCTTCTAAATCCATCTCCTTCATATACATCTATGTAGCCTTTTTCTCCCTTTGCAAGAGTCTTTAAACCATATTTATTTAATAGTTTTTTAGTTACTGTTTCAAACATTTCTTCTGCAATTTCTCCATTTGGATCTAATACAGGATGACTAAGTGATGTTGCAAATAGCTGATTTGGTCTTATCTTTCCATCACCAATTACATCATATAAGCATTTTTTCTTTTTATTGTAGAACTGTGTTTCAAATGATTCTTTACATTGTTTTGCTAATTCTTTACATTTACTTGCTTCCTTCTTTTTTCCAAATTTACTGCTTAACTCTTCTAATATTTTTAAACTATTATACCACATAGCATTTACTTCTACTGCTTTACCATTTCTTGGTGTAAATGCAATATTACCATATTTTGCATCCATCCATGTATTTTGGGTGTTTTCAGTTCCTGATGATATTAATCCGTCTGAATTTAAAATTATGTTGTTATCATCAAAATTTATTCCTTTTATATAATTTTCTACAACTAATACTAATTTATCATATATTTGGTTTTCTATAAATTTATAATCACCAGTATATTGCAAATATTTGTAAGCTGCTTCCAATAATAATAGAGAACTATCTACACTATTGTACAATGGTCTATTATCATAACCTGAATATCCATTTGGAACTAGTCCAAATTTTATATTTCTAACAAGAGTTAATAAAACATCTCTTGCTACATCATATCTTTTTGTTTCTAATAACAATCCTTCAAATGCAATTAAACTATCTCTTCCCCAATCTAAAAACCAAGGATAGCCAGCAATTATTGTATGAAGTGCAAAACTTGGTCTATATACAACAAAATTATCTAATGAAATACAAAAATCTCTTAATAAATTCCTTTTTTCTATATCTTCTTTAGACATTTTTTCAATATCTTGCTTTTCTTCTAATAATCCTGTTTTATACATTAATTCATTTATTCTTATAATTTCTTTATTAATTACCTTTTTTACATTTATTTCTTCTATGTTTTCTTCTAGCGAACATATATATTCTATTTCTTTTTGTGCATTTTCTGGTATAAATATCTCGTATCTACCTGGAACACATAAATTTTCTTCTGGGAAAAATCCTCTTTTTTCTTCCTCTATATAATACATGTTTCTAAAAGTATCATTATAATGCTCAATATATTCACCATCTGAAATATGCATATATACCGGATTATTAGAGTTGTTATCAATTTCTAATTTTACCTTTTTACCATTAATCTTTTGATTTATAGAAAATTCATGATTTGTTGTCATTGTATGAAAATCCCTAAAATTCATAACAGGTGATAAAGTTAATTTAGCTTCCTGACCTAAATTTTCTATTTTATATAAAATACAAATAGTATTTTTCCCATATTCCATACATATTAATTTTTTTATTGTAATATCTTTTATTTTATATGTATAAATGGGTATATATTCTTTCTCAAACTCTGTTTGATACTTAAATCCTTCTGCTATATAGTTTTTACACATGTTTGAAAATATAGCATAATTCTTTCCATCTATTTCTATTGATTCATCTAACTTAGAAAGTATTAAATGCCTTCTTGCTGGAGGTGTAAGTGGTGCAACTAATAATCCATGATATTTTCGTGTATTAATACCAAATACTGTAGATGAACTATATCCTCCTATTCCATTTGTTATAATCCATTCTTTTTCTATTCCTTCTTTTAATGATATATCCTTTGTATCTATTTTCATTTGTATTCCTCCAAAATAATAATTTTTCTAATGTATAGGGACACACCTTAGCCTGCGAGCATTCCTCATAGATTAAGGGTATGTCCCTATTATCAGCTAATGATGTCAATTTTCTAAACTAGTTGTATATTTTATTTTTTCCTATTTTTGCTATATGTTTCTTTTAAGAATCTTTCTTTTTCTTTTTTTTCTTCTTCTTCAATCATCTTAGTAGCTTTTTCATGTATCCTTATATTTTCTAATCTTGTTTTTTCACTTTCTTTAATTGATTCTATTCTATCCTTATACTTATTACTAAATTTACTATTTTTTTTACCTTTTTCCAATGCATGTTTTTCCTTTACTTTTTTACTTTTTTCAGAAGTTCTTTTAGACTTTTTGTTTTCCTCCTTTAATTTAGAATTCAATAACATATATTGCTCATTATTACTCTTATCTTTAAATCTTAAGTCTGTACAAATTAATTCTATTATCAATTTTGCTGTTTTATTTGGATCATGTCTAATATAATTACCTTCTATTGTTGCAAGTTCTCCTTTTATTAGTTGTATGCCCTTATTTTTAATTTGTGATGTATCTATATTTACTATATCTGATCCCATTAAATTGTATTTTCTTATGTATTCTGGTACAATTTCTCCAACATCAGATATACAAAAATCTATAATTCCTTCTCCACTATGTTCAATTATACTTTGTATATGATCAGATACATCATAGTCATCTGTTTGTCCAGGTTCTGTCATAATATTAGATATATAAATTTTTAAAGCTTTACTTTCTCTTATTGTTTTTGCTACATTTTTTATGAGTAAATTTGGTATAACATTTGTATATATACTTCCAGGTCCTATAACTATTGCATCTGCATTTTGTAAGGCATCTATTACTCCTGGTGCAGTTCTGCAGTTTGACGGATTAAGATAAACTCTATTTATTTTTGTTACTTTATTAGATACTATTTCTTTTATTTTGCTTTTTTCTTCTACAACCGTACCATCTTGCAATTCAGCACATATATTCATTTCATCTAACGTTACTGGAAGAACTTTTCCAATCATTGATAAAATGCCACTAGAATTTTTTACACTACTTGTAAAATCTCCATATATTTTTTGCATTGCATATAAATATAAATCTCCAAATGTTAAATTATTTAATTTTCCCTCATTGAATGTATAATTAATTAATTTTTCCATTTCTTCACTATTTGGTGCAAGAGATATAATACTATTTTTTATATCTTCTACTGGATTTAATTTTAACTCTCTAATTGATTCAGCTTTGGGTTTTCCATATGAAGTTACTGGAACTATTGCAGTTAGATTACTAGTATAGTTTTTTAATCCCTTTAATACGTTATTTACTCCGTTTCCTCCACCAATTACTACAATATTAGGTCCTTTTTCATATATATTATTTGATACTAAATTTTTTAATTCTTTATTGTTTGCTTCAACCTTATTTGTTTCTATTAGTAACTCTAGATTTCTTCTTTGTATATATACAATTCCTAAAACAAAACATATAAATCCAAAAACAAATGTTGATATAATTAATATTAAATCATTTAATTCCAATTTTTCGGACGTTAATATCTTCGAAATTCCAAAACAAGTTAAAACTATTCCTATTAATATAAGAAACATCCATCTTTTTATTTTTGTACTGTTTTTAAACCAACTAAAAAACTTTTTCATATTTTAATCTTCTCCCATAACTTCAATTTCTAACTGTATTTGTATATTAAATTTTTCATAAACTTTTTTCTTTACATATTCAACTAATTCCAATAAATCTTTTGCTGTTGCATTTCCCTTATTTACTATAAATCCCGCATGCTTTTCAGACACATATGCATCTCCAATATTATATCCCTTTAAACCACATTGGTCAATCAATTGTGCAGTAATATAATTTTTTCCTCGTTTAAATGTGCTACCCGCACTTGGAAAATTTATAGGCTGTTTTTCTTTCCTAGATTTCATATTAGAGTCCATCTCTAATTTAATTTTTTCCTTAACATCAGATTTTAACTTTAAAGTTGCAGATATTATTATATCCTCTTTATTATAAGAAAATCTGCTACATCTATAATCAAACTCATTCTCTTTATTATTAATTGTATGCAACTCTAAATTTTTATCTAAATATGTGGTACAAATAAGTATATCCTTTATTTCTTTTCCATGCGCACCAGCATTCATTTTTACTGCTCCACCTATGCTACCTGGAATACCACAAGCAAATTCCAATCCCGATAAACCTTTTTCATATGCTATATTTGACATTTTAGATAATAAAACTCCTGCCTGAACATTAACTAAGTTATCTTCAATAAAGTCAATATTATTTAATTGTAATTTTATAACTACTCCTCTAATGCCACCATCTTTTACTAATATATTACTTCCATTTCCTATTACTGTTATAGGAACATTTCTTTCTATACATTTGTTAATAACAAATATAAGTTCCTCTATATTTTCTACTTTTATAAATATATCAGCAACTCCGCCTATTTTTAATGTAGTATGCTTACACATAGGTTCATTTAAATAAACTTTAGTTTTATCTATTTTTTTTATAAATTCATTATATAAATTTTCCATATCTCTCCTAAATATTTTTGTTACATATTTATTCAATTTATATATTTATTATACAAGTGAATTCTATCATTATTTTATATATTTTACAATAATATATTTTAAATTAAAATTTGTCCCCCACTTATACAACTTAGCTCTATTATTTTAGTTATTCGGGATGTTATATTGAATATTGTAGAAACTTTGTCGATTTAATGAAAATTTTCAAATTTTCATTAAACAATTAAAAGTTAAAACAATTATTTTTTGACAAATATAAAAAATATCTATACTAATTATTTCTCTTATCGCACTTGTCTTTAGTGGATGCACCAAGGACACCACACCTAAAGGCACGACCACCCGTGGAGTCATCTTCTATATTCATCATACATTATTCACTAATTTAATCATATAATTCTCTTGCCTTTACAATTAACCTTTTTATTGCACCAGTTGCACAAGTAATTAATGTTACTTCTCTTTCTCCATTTGTTTCTTGCGATAAACACTTTGTTTCTTTTGGATACACTTTATATATATCATATACTATGTACTCAATACTTTGGTCATATACATCTGTTATTACAATTTTATCTCCCATTTCTAAATTTTTTAATTTTTTAAACATATTTTCACTTTTATAATTATGACCTATTATACATACATTGCCAAGTCCATTAATTTTAGGTCCACAAAGTTTTGTAACAGATTCATTTAAACTTTCTTTTGTTGTTTGGTCTAAAATATATGTACTTAATTCAATTTTTGGTATTTCTATTTTACCTATTACAGTATATCCTTTAATATCTTTTGGCATATTTATATATGCTTCTTTCGTTTTAACACTTACAACTTCTTTTACTTCTTCTTTTTTTATTTCTTGTGCTTTATAAATGTTTTCCTCTTCTTTTGCTTGTATCTCTCCTGCATTATTTCCATTAATTATACTAACTACAAAAAAAATAATAGAAATGAATAACATAACTTTTAATTTTATATTTTTCATTACTATTATTTTACTTTTCAAATTAATCACCTTTTCCTTACATTTGTAATATATAATATGTAAAGAAATTTTATTGGTGTATGTCTATTTTATTTTTTTATTAAAAATTTTTTTGCAAGAATTAATACTACAATTACTATTGCTATTGTTAATACATATACCCATATGCTAATTCCAGCTTGAGGAATTTCTTCTATTGTATTATTAACAATATTGTTTGAAACAGTAGGTTTTTCTTTTACAATTTGAGTAAATTGCTGAGAAACTATAACTGCATTATCATGTTCTAAGTCAATTAAGCTAATTTCTGATATATATGTTCCGGCTTGAGGATAAGTAATTACTATTGGTGTTTCATTTCTAAATGTTCCACCTACTTGAAAACCGCTTTCTGGTCCCCAATTTCCACTTTCAGATATATCAAATTCCCTTCCTTGTTCATCATATGCCATTAATTTAATATCTTTAGATGGACCAGAAACTTGTTTTGATTCAACACGTACTTTTGAATATGGTGTTGCCTCTGTTCCTTGTAATACAACTGTTGCTCTTTTTGCTTCATTTGCATATATTTCTCCTTCATAAATAATGTCAAATTTGTATCCATTTCCGCTATTTACTGCTGGACTTGTTGCATAAATTGGAAATTCAAAAGCAAATAATGCAATAAATAAAATTAGTCCAATTAAAAAAACTCTTTTTTTCAAAATAAAACTCCTTTCATATATAATTTACATAGTAAAATTATATTTTGAAAGAAGTTTTTTATGATAATTATTTTTATTTAGTTATCCATCTTATCAAATTTAAGTTAGCACTATCCAAAAGCATTTCGTGTTTTGGCATTACTCTAAATGTATATCCATAATTTCCACCAGTTTTTAATTCTATTTTTGCATTATATGTATATGCCCTTTTTTCATTATCACTTTTGGTTAGTTTCATTGGTATTATACTTATATTTTCTATAGTTCCATTATCTAATATTTTTCCATAATATACTTGAGCCTCAATATTTTCTACATTTATATTAGGTAACTTTACAATGCATGATACATCAATATTTTTACCTGCATCCATTGATATATTATCTAAATTATTATTTTGCTCAATTACAATATCATCCCAATTTGCATATAGTTCATTTTTTGTTTTATTATAATCAGTAACTAAATCTAAATTTGCATAATATTTATTTGTTAAATTACATAATGGTATATATAATTGATTTGTATAATCTACCAACATTCTAGATGTACTATAATTTCCACCTGTAGATATAATAGAATTTTTCATAAATTGAATCCATTGTTTGGATATTCCATTTTCTTTATTATAATATGCTGGTATTATTTTATTTTCCAATATGTTATAAATGCTCTCACTATCTGCTGTATCCTGTTCCTCGTAAGAATAATAATCTGCGTTTGTTCCTATTGCCCAACCATTTTTTTGATTATATCCTTCTGCCCACCATCCATCTAATATACTAAAATTAACAACACCATTTACAGAAGCCTTTTCTCCACTTGTTCCAGATGCTTCCATTGGTCTTCTTGGGGTATTTAGCCATACATCTACCCCTGAAATTAAATGTCTAGATAATTCCATGTCATATCCTTCAAGTAAGAATATTTTTCCTTTAAATTGTGGCATTAAAGATATTTCGTGTATTCTTTTTATTAAATTTTGTCCTTCTATATCTTTTGGATGTGCTTTACCTGCAAAAATTAATTGAACAGGTCTTGTTTCATCATTTAAAATTTGTGTTATTCTTTCTAGGTCCTTAAATATTAATGTTGCTCTTTTATATGTTGCAAATCTTCTTGCAAATCCTATTGTTAATGCATCTGGGTTTAACTTGGATGTTATTTCTTTTATTTGTTCATAATGCATGCCATTACTTCTTAATCTATTAGTTATATTTTCACTAACTAATTTTAAAAGTCTTTCTTTTCTTACAAGATGCTCTTTCCATAGTTCTTCGTCTGGTATGTTATTTATCTTTTCCCATGTTTCATTTAAATGTATTTTATCTTGCCAATATGGTGTTAAATATTTATTATAAAGTTCTTTAAGATTTGGTGCAAGCCATGTACATGTATGTATACCATTTGTTACATATGTAATTGGAGATTCATTAGGTGCAATCTCTGGCCACACTTCTCCAAATAGTTCTCTTGAGACAGCTCCATGTAATTTACTTACTCCGTTTTTCTTTCCAGCAATTTTTAATGCTAAAATTCCCATATTAAAAGTTGTTTTATTTTCTTCTTTAGGTTTCATCCCTAATTCTAAAAATTCCTCCTTAGAAATTCCAAGTGGAATCCAAAAATCTTTAAAGTATTTTTCTACTAAAGTTGTTGGGAATATATCATTTCCTGCTGGTACTGGTGTATGTGTTGTAAACACTGTTTTTGCTGTTACTATATCTTTTGCAATATTAAATGATATTTTTTTCTCTTCCATTACTCTTCTAATTAATTCTAAAACTAGGAAAGAAGAATGTCCTTCATTCATATGGTAAATTGTAGGATTAAGTTCCAATTCTTTTAGTACGGTTACACCACCTATTCCTAAAACTATTTCTTGCTGAATTCTCATTTCTTGGTCACCACCATATAGTCTTAGTGTTATTCCTCTATATTCTTCTATATTCTCTTCTATGTCTGTATCTAATAAATATAAATTTACTCTTCCAACTTCTATTTTCCAAACTTTTATATAAAGAGTTCCATTTGGCATTTTTAAAGATACTATTAAGTCCTCTCCTGTTTCTCTTTTTACTGGTATTATTGGTAGATTTTCTAATTCTATATTATAATATTCTGATTCTTGTCCACCTATTCTATTTATTTTTTGATGAAAATATCCATTTTTATATAACAATCCAATTGCTACAAGGGGAATACCTAAATCACTTGATGATTTTAAATGATCTCCAGATAACATTCCAAGTCCACCAGAGTATATTGGTAGTATTTCATCTAATCCATATTCTGCTGAAAAATATGCAATTAAGTCATTTTTATTTTCTGGATAATTTTTATTAAACCATGTGTTTTTACTATTTATATATCCTTCAAAATTATCTACATTTCTATTATATTCTTTAATAAATTCGGAATTTTCTGCTATGCTTTCTAATTTCTCCTGATCCACTAATTTTAAAAATTTTATAGGATTTTTCTCACATTTTTCCCATAAATCTATATCTATTTTTTTAAATAATTTTAAAAATTCTGTATTCCAAGACCACCATAAATTATTTGCTATTTGAGACAATTTATCTATTTTTTTTGGTAATTGTGGATTTACTGTAATTTTATTAAATATGTACATATATAATGTACCTCCTTTGTATTTTAAAAAATTTCTCTTGTATAACACAATTAATTATCTATTAAAAGTTTATTTTTGTCAATGTAAATATAATATTTTTTCTATAAATTAGATACAGTTTTTATTGCTCCGATTACTACTCCATATTGAGCATTTTCTGGTATTATAAATTCAATGCTTTGAGTTTGTTCTATTTTTCTTAATATTCTCTTTACACTAGGTATAACAGTAATATTACCAATTAGTATAACATCTTTTATTGTATCCTTTTTTATTGCAAATGCAGCCATCATTCCTATTACTTCAAATATCATGTTCAAAATTCCTAATGTTATATCTGCATTTGTTGCATCTTTTTGTAAGTTTCCAAAATTAGCAAGTGTTAAATCAGGTGGAAGTGTTTCTATTTTTTCATTTGTTTTATCTCCAATTATTAAATCTATTTTAGATAAATCTCCTTTTTTTGATAGTTCTATTATGTTTTCAAATGTACTAGCATTAGCAAATTTACTGCATAAGTTTGTTAATGTTCCAGCTCCAACTCCGTGTTCCACCTATGTGCTCTATTTTATTTTTATTTGCTCTTACAAAAGCGGTTCCTGTACCAATACTTACTATTAATGCTTCATTTTTATTAGTTAAATATAATCCACCTACGCCTATTGCTTTAAATTCTTCTACTTTTTTTATTGGTATATTATACTTATTGTTTTTTAATTTGTCTGCTCCTATTCCAGTTACAACTATACTTTCTACATTTTCCATCTTTACATTATTTTTAGTAATAAATTTGTCTATTATTTGTTCTACATTTTCATTTATAAAAATATCTTTGTTAATAATTTTATCATTTTTATATTCAATTATTTTAGTTGTAGAACTTCCTATATCTATTCCTATTATACTCAACATTTGTTCCCCATTTCTAAAGTACTTTTGGTCCTTCACCAATTTCAACTACATAAAAATCTGCATCATATCCTATTTTTTCTTTGTATGCATTACCTACATTTTTTATAAAGTCATCTACTTTATTGCTTTTAACTATACTTACTGCACAGCCTCCAAAACCGGCTCCTGTCATTCTTGCACCTATTACTCCTTCTTGTTTTAAACTTTCTGCTACTAATGTATCTAGTTCTTTTCCTGTAACTTCATAATCGTCCCTTAAAGAATTATGTGATGCTATCATAAGTTTTCCTAATAATTCTAAATTATTTTCTTTTAATGCTTTTACAGCTTTAATAGTTCTTTGATTTTCATAAACTGCGTGTTTTGCTCTTTTTTGTCTATTTACATCTTTTATTAAATTTTTATTATTTTCAAATTCTTCTTCTGTAAGTTCACCTAATGATTTTATGTTTAATTTCTGTTGTAATTCTTGCAGAGCCATTTCACACTCTGCTCTTCTTTCATTGTATTTTGAATCTCCAAGTCCTCTTTTTTTATTTGTATTCATTATAACTATTTTTTCATTCTTTAATAAAATTTTTGCATATTCATATTGTAAATTGGCAGTATCTAAGAATATTGCACAGTCTTTTTTTCCATTAGCAATTATAAATTGATCCATTATACCACAATTTACTCCAACATACTTATTTTCTGCTTTTTGACCCAATAAAGCAAGTTTAGTCATATCTACATCTAATTTAAATAAATCCTTTAACACAAATCCTGTTAATATTTCTATCGAGGCTGATGAAGAAAGCCCTGCACCGTTTGGTATTGTACCATAATATAAAATATCAAATCCTTTATCTATAATAAATCCATCATCTTTCATTGCCCAAATCATTGATTTAGGATAGTTAATCCAGTTTTCTTCAATATTATATTTTAACTCATTGATTGTAGATTCTAATACTCCTAATTCTTCAAAATTCATTGAATATAATCTTAATTTGTCATCATTTCTTTTTCTTGCAACTGCATATGTACCCATTGTAAGTGCACACGGAAATACATGTCCTCCATTATAATCTGTGTGTTCTCCAATTAAATTTACTCTTCCTGGTGCAAAATATGTTTTAATTTCTCCTTCATTTCCAAATAAACTTTCAAATTTACTTCTTATTTTTTCTTTCATATTCTCCTCCATATATAAAATATTTCATTTATTTTTAGTTTATACTTAATTTATAGAAGAGTATTGCCATTCTCCTCTATTTATTATTTATTCTATTTATTAAGAATGGAATTTTGTTCTCAAAATTAACACCATAAGCATCTTCTTTTTTTATCAAGTAAGTATCATATATAGTTTCCCACACATAATCTACTGCTATTTTTAGGGCTTCTTCTAATGAATTATTATTTACTAGTGCTCCAACTACTGTACTTGAAAATATATCACCAGTTCCATGATATTTAACAGGTATTTTTTCTCTAAAATATGTAAAGAATTTATTTTCTTTTTTATTATAACTCATAACTCCTAATTCATTTTCTTTAAAACTAATGCCAGTAAGTATTACTTTATTTGGCCCTAAATTACTTAGTTCTATTAATAAGTCTTTAATTTCTTCTTGTGTATATTTTCCCTTATATTCTTTATGTAGCATGTAACTTGCTTCTGTTAAATTAGGTACTATTATATCTCCTAAACTACATAGTTTTGCCATTTCATCTGCAAAATTTTGATTAAATCCTGTATATAATTTTCCATTGTCTCCCATTACAGGATCTATGAATATAAAGTTGTCATCTGTTTTAAATTGTTTAAAAAAATCTTTTAGCATATTAATTTGCTTTATTGAACCTAAATATCCTGTATAAATGCTATCAAATTTAAAATTTTCTTCTTTCCAATGTTCTTGAATTAAAGGTATATCTTCACTCAAATCTCTAAATGTAAATCTTTTAAATTGTGTATGTGTTGAAAGTACAGCTGTTGGAATGATTGCTGTTTCTATTCCCATCGCTGATATTATTGGAAGTGCTACTGTAAGTGAACACTTTCCTACACATGATATATCTTGTATTGTTACTATTCTTTTCATTTTTTTCTCCTTTTCATATTTAATCTTAGTATATTGTATCACATGCAAATTATATTTACAATTTCATTTTTCTTAATTTATCTTTTTCTTCATTAGTTATTCTATATGATTCAATTGCTTTTTGAATAGCTTTGTTATATGTAAATTTATCTAGTTTAGAAGTTTGTAAAAATGAAACTGTTTTTTCATAGTATTTTATTAAACATATAGAAATTGCCCAAGCATTTGCCATTTGCACATAATACTTATCTGATTTTATATTACCTAAAATTTGTAATACTTTGTTTATATATTCATCATTTATATAATAATCAAGCAACATTACTATTGCAAATCGTAACTCATATTCTTTTTTAGATTTCAAATATTTTTTTAATAAATCAAACATTTCGTTTGGATATTTTTTTGTTATTTTAAGTCCAGAACAAAAAACATCGCATACCGCCCAACTATTTATTTTTGGTACAAATTCTTTTATTTGTTCTATTACTTTCTCTATAGTCTCTTTTGTTTGAAAACCAATAATCATTCCTTGGAGCACTAATTCTTCATAATACTTATTTCCTATTTTTATATCTTCAATTTTATAATTTTTATATAATTCCTTTGCATATGCTCTTAAAAGAGGTATTCTTACTCCAATTATATTATCTACATTTGGACACAAGCTACTATGAAACTTCTTATAATTTATATCTTGCATTTTATATAAATTTTTTCTTATTTCTTTCATTATTAATTTCCTCCTAGACCAATTAATTTTATCACTAAAAACAATAACGGACAATTATATATGTCAGAATATATAAATTTATTTCAAAGGCTTCTCTCGTTGTTTCCTGTCAAAATTTCTATGAAATTTTGTGTGGAATGTTGATGAAATCTTTATATAATAGGAAGTTCGAAGAACTTTCCTATTATACAATAAAAAGAGTCTATTACGGTCAGTATAATAAACTCCTCTATTATTACTTTTTTTCTACAAATATCTTATTGAAGACTTGTTCTTCAATAGATATTGTTTTTACATTACAATCTGGCATGATGGTAATCAGTATAATTCTGGCATACTGATTTTGTGGTCCCCTTAAGAAAGTAGTTCCACTCGGTATTAAATACCGATAATCCCAATCCACCAATTGCAATTCAGCAAAGTCCTCTTTTAATTTTATGATTTTTTTATTAGTATTTGTACAAAGTAAGGCGAAGGCGACAACTGAAATTGTAAATAAAGCTAAACACATCATAGATGATATTTTATTATCAAGTATTAAATTGCACAAAGTCATAATTGTAGAAATCATAAACATAATTAATGCTATTGTTTCCAATTTATTATATATGTTAATTTTTTCTATTGTTTTTTCCAGCTTTTGCATTGGAATTCTCCTTTACGTCTTAATAATCGACATAAACTAGCAGACTGACCCTACTAATTTTAACAACAGATAACCTGTTATTTTATATTTTACAATCATTTTACATAAATGTCAAGGTATTGTGGTAGCAACACTATATCTCTCTTATAAATTTATATATTATTACTTATTAAATATATTCCCATAGCTACTAAAAATACAGCAAATAAATCTTTAAGTTTTGGTTTTTTATCTACATTTTTTAGTGTAAATGCTATAAGTATAGTAAATACAATAGTAACAGGTCTTACATATTGGTATAGTGTAACAGAATTAGTAGATAAGTAATTTCCCAAATAAATTGTAAAAAATCCAAATGTCTGTTGGACAAATACCCATTTTATTATATTTTTGTGTTCTTTATGATATTTAAAAGTGTATCCTTTTGAAAACAGTACTGTTAGGCATAAGTTAAGTAATAATATGTATATTGCATTTGACCAATATTTTAACATGTAATGAGCAACATATCCAAGTGCAACTTCACACATAATTCTTACTATTAAATCTCTTTGTAATTGTTTTATTTTCAATTTTACATCTGCTAATATAAATACACCTAATAATGTTAAGAATATTGAAACTGCTGTTGTAATTGTAAACTGTTTTATTCCTAATATACTGTCCACTAAAAATGCAATAATTACTCCGAAGTGAAAGATATGTAGATACTTCATATGGATTTAAATATTTTATGCTTCCTTGAACTGCTTGTTGTTTATTATATCTTAAAAACATAGCTACAATTAGTAAAGCTATTGGTATTATATTAAATTCAAATTTAGATTGTCCATTTATTGTTTCTATTACAATCATAATTGCTGAAAATGGTATCATAGATAAGCACATATAATAGAAATAATCTTTTCTTGTAATCCCTTTATTTACTAAATGTTTATCTATATATTGGGCAATTGCTGAAATTAATGAATTTATTATTACTATTGTTATCATTTGTTTACCTCTTTATAATAAGTTTTAATTGTTTTGTTTTCATATAATATTGCAACAATTTCTATTAAAAAAATACATATAAATATTCTTTCTTTTATGTATATTGCTATTATTGATAATACCAATAATATTATTAATTCTGTAAAGCATAGCCACATTTCTGATAATGTAGATAATCTATCATTATCTATTTTAGAATTTCTTATAATAGTCTGAATAGCAGTAGTATAAGAAGTTTCGTACATTTTTTGTACATTATCATACACCATATTATTTAACGATATTAAAACTTTGTTCTTTAAAATTATAAACATTCCCGATACTATTGCCTTAAAAAAAGATATAAATCCATTTGTTTTAACCATATTTTTATCCATAGAAAATCCGTGAGGCAAATATTACTATACTTTGAATTGCTAATGAAACAATAATTACTATTGAAAATGCAACAAAATCTTTTAATGCTAAATAAATATATAAGGGTACAAATAATCTTTCTATAACATCACAGGCTTTTATTACATTAACACTTTTTATAGGATTTTTAACTTTTATTATATCTATTAATATTTCTTTGTAATTTTGTTTGTTCTTTAATTTTGGTTTATAATCAACTTTTTTTGCAAAAAATAATTGCATAGAAAATCCTAAAAAAACTAAAATCATTGTAAATATACTATTTTCATTTATAACTCCAACTGTAATTATACCAGTTGCCAAAGCTGCTCCTAAAATATTAGATATTGTTCTTAAGCTATTGTATTTTCCTCTATATTTTTCATCAATATATCTTGCTGAAATTGCATTTGCAATAGGATTAGATAGTGCCCCTGATAATCCCATTGTTACTGTAAATATTATTAAATTATATCTGTTTGTTATTATCATATAACTACTTACTAATCTACATAGATTTGCAAGGAATCTACAAAATGTTACTCCATATTTTGATGCTATCTTTATAAATAATGGTGAAAATAATCCCATTATTCCAAATCTTAATCCATATATTAATAGTATTAAATATATAGGTATTCCACTTTTATACATCATCACTGTACCGAATATATCTATTAATGCATTTGCAAATCTAAATGAAAACTCTGTTAGATATAAACATACATATTCTTTTTTTCGTAAATATTCTTTCATTTTTTACTCCATATAGCTAAAGCTATCTAATTATAACTTCTTTTTCTTCCGCTTTATTAATTTTAGCTTTATTATTAATACTTAACATTAAATATAATTTTATGCCTATAATAATCTCTATAATTGATAAAATACATATTCCTATCATTACATATATCATTTGCCATTTTAATAATATTACTGATGCTAAAAGGCTACAAACTGTAGTTCCAAGCTTTTTTGCAAATTGTAAATATGAAATAGCCTCCTGTTTTTCTTCTGGTTTAACTAGTTTTAAAATAATATCATTTGAATACAATTTAATTGGATCTCTAACTGATAATATTATACAAAATCCTACTGACATCAATATAAACCTTAAAATTGTAAATTTAATAAAATATCCTATAATTATAAAAACAAATGCTAAAAATAGCATAGTAGTTAAAATTAATAATGATTTATCTTTTATTTTATAATATACCTTTCCAAAAATAATATTAGATAACAATCTAGATATACGTGAAATTGTAACAATTATTCCCAAGTACATTGAAACTTTAGAAATATCATAAATATTTGATAATTCATATTGAATTAATAATTTTCCATTATATTGTCCTTCAATTACAGCTCCAAAAAATATAGCATAACTTAGTAATATAATCCAAATTATTTTACTAAATTTTACCTTTACTTTCTTTTTATTTTCTGTAATTATAATATTATCATTTGATATATCTTTCATATAAAAATATATTATAAAGGCACCCAAGCAAATAGTTATACATAAATACATTGGTAAATATGGATTTATATTAAATAAAAATCCTGAACTTAATGCAACTATTAATGTTAAAAATGAGTATACATTCATTCCTATGTTCGATACTTTTGCATATTCATCTGCCTTTCCTAAAACTATCAAATTATTTTTAAGCATTACACCTTCCATATCTTTAAACACCCATGCAATTTCATAAATTATTTTTCCTATCATAATCCAAAGGTAAGAATTTCCAAATGTTATAAATAAACTTGATGTTAATAAAAGTCCCATTCCCAATCTAACAGACTTTGTATTTCCTATCTTTTTTATTACTTTTATTAAGGTCATCCTAAAAAATAACGAAAACATTGAAGACATTGTTGTTAAAAATACAATTTGCTGAGCAGATAACCCTTTAGCTACTGTATAAAAAAGAGAATCTATTGCAATAAAAAAAAGTAAATCGTCTGTAGCCCCTTTTAAGTATGGATATATTTTTACAAATTTTTTTAAATATTTTTCTTGTTCCATTTTATCCCCTAAATTTCTAATATTCTCAATAAATTAATACAATTTTAGCATATTACTTTTTTATCTGCAATAATTGTCATCAAAATGAAATAAAAGTAGGGTAATGTAGTTATTACATATAACCTACTTTTATTTTTTCTCTTGCTTCTATTCTCATTACTTTTGATATAAATTATTTAAAAAATAACTATATTAGTCAATGTTTAAATTAAAATTACAATATAAAAAGGCTCTGTGGTTTGTACAGACAGTAGCCCTTTTATTTTAGCATTTATTTAATCTAACTCATTTAATATACTTTCTTTACTAGTTACTCCAGTAAATGTTTTATTTATTTCTCCATTTTTGAATATAATTATTGTAGGTATACTTACAATATTGTAATCTTCTGCTAATTCTTGAACCTCATCAACATTTACTTTTCCTACTTTTATATTTGATTTTTCCTCTGCTATGTTATCTATAATTGGAGACATCATTTTGCATGGTGTGCACCAATCTGCATAAAAATCTATTATTACTGGACTTTCTGAATTTAAAACTTCTTTTTCAAAATTATCATTTGTTATTTTTATTACACCCATTTTAACCTCCTTAATTTTATATTAATAATTTATTTATATCCATAACTCATAATATATATTAATATAATTTTTATTATTTCCAAAACTTATAAAATAATAGCACTTTTTATAACTTTTTTTAAATTCAGTTTTTATAACTCTGGTTCATATGGATGCTCTATCTTAGCCCCTGTTTCTGCATTTATTATATCTTCATAATAATCATTTAGTCTTCTTTTTGATGTCTTTCTTTTATAATTTTTAATCGTCTCTAATTCTTTTTGAAAATCCTGATAATGCTTACAATCTAAGCCTTCTGCTTTTTTTAAAAGTTCATCTAAAATTTTTTTTCTTTCTGACTTGTTAAATATTTTATTAATTTCTTTTAGTGAATTTACGATTAATTTCTGACAATTAGGACAGCAATATGCTTTTTTTTGTCCTACAACAGGATCTTCTTTTTCTCCAAACCAAGAAAAGCCAATATAATTTTCTCCCGCTTCTTCAACTGCAATTTTTGCTATTTCTACAAATCCCCATGGATTTGGTAATTTATAATGACCAGTTTTATGCATATGTTCCATTATCGTATTGTCCTTTATACTCATCAAAAATAAAATTAACCCTGCATTTGGTAGATTTTTCTTAGCATATTTTATATTTTGAGCCATAGCTTCTATTCTTTCATCTTCTGTTTGAAATGGAAATCCATATATTAAATTAATATCAAGTTCTATTCCATATTTATCTAACATATTATAAACTTGTTTTATTTTTTCGTTTGTTACTCCTTTTTTATTTATTAAAATTCTATTTTCAGAATTAAAATCTTCTATACCTACTTCAAATGATATTCTTTTTCTTTTATCTTCTGGTAATTGTAAATTTTTATCATGTATATAACTTACTAGTTCCTCATCTATTTGTGTAATATGAGTCTCAAGAGTTAAACTTTTAAATCTTCCTTTTTCTAATGCTATATCTATAATTGGTAATAATGCTTCTCTGGGAAATTCTTTTCTGTCTGTAACACTACCCATTGCCTCCATTACCATTGTATCTCCTTCATATTTATCTATTAGTATTTCAAATTCTTTTACATATTCATCCGGAGTAACAGTAGACTTTTCTTTTATACCATAATTACAATTCCAACAAGAACCACATTTTTTCATATTACAACCAGAAGTTCTTGCCTGAAATTGTATAACTTTCCTTCCATCATAGTTGTTTTCTCTGACATGAATAATTGTAGAATCTCCCTTCATTGTTGCAACAATATTATTTCTATATCTTTTATCCATATCTTCTATTATTTTTCTAGCCCTATATTCTATGTCTTTAGAAAATTCTGGAAGTTCAGGTGTGTAAGTATAGTTTCCCATATTTTTTATTCTTTCTATAAAATCCTTATTCATATTCCACATCCTTTTTATTTAATATCAAATATTCTTTTGGATAGCGTCCTTTTCTATTTGGCTTTTTTGCCCTGTACCCAAACGCAATACCACTCATTAAATCCATATTCTTTATTTTCAAATATTGATTTATATCATCTAAAACAAATCTTACATCTGCAAGCCAAGTACTACTTATTCCTAAATCAGTTGCTGTAAGTATCATGTTTTCTATTGCTGCTCCAATTGAAAGTATATCTACAGTTTCTTTATATATAACTTTCTCCCCATACTTATATACAAGTATTACATCACTTGCAGTTCTCATTATGTTTGCTGACCTATGAATAGTTGTTACTATCCCAAACTCATTTTCTTTTATGCCTTTCTCCCAAGCATCCATCATATCTGCAATTTTATCTCTTTCTTTTTTATTTAATATATAAAATCTCCAAGGCTGTCTATTTTTAGCAGAAGGTGCAATTATAGCATTATTTATAATTTTATTTAAGTCTTCTTTTTTTATTTTTTGATCTGTATACTTTAATGTTGTTAGTCTCTCATTTATTACTTCTTTAAATTCCATAAAAGCTCCTTTTTTATACTATTTTTCCATCTTTCATAGTAATAATCTTATTGCATAACTTAGTAGTTTCTAATCTATGAGCTATAATTATACTTATCTTTCCTTTTGTTACTTCTTTTATTGCATTTTTAACAAGTATTTCTGAATTATAACTTAAGTTAGATGTTACCTCATCTAGTATTATTAAATCTGGATTTATAGCCATAATTCTTGCAAAACTTATAAGTTGTCTTTCTCCACTTGATAGTATGTCTATATTATTAAAAATATTTGTATTATATCCATCTTTTAAACTTATTATTTTATCATGTAATTTTAGTTTCTTAAATATAGTTTCTATTTCATTTTCTTTAATTTCTTTATTAACATATCTTATATTATCAATTATTGTGTAGGGTACTATTTGTACATCTTGCATTATATATCCTATATTATTTCTTAATGAAGCTATACTAAATTTTCTATAATCGTTCCCATTAATTAGTATCTTCCCATCAGTAGGTTCATAAAATCTACACAATAAGTTAGTTATTGTACTTTTACCACTTCCAGTTTTTCCAACTAGAGCAATCTTGTCATTTTCGTTAATTTTTAAATTAAATTCTTTTATTGCTTTTTGATTTTCGTTATATGAAAAATTTATATTTTTAAATTCTATAGAATTTATTTCTTTTAATTCTTGTCCTTTATTAACATCTTCTACATTTTCTAATTCTAAAAATGATAATATCTTTGAATATGAAATAAATGCCTTATTAAAATCTGTTAAATGTTTTATAAACCAATTAAATTCATATTTGAGGTTTGCACTATAGTCAATTAATAACATAATTTCTGCATATGTTGCTAGACCCTTAATGATGTTATTTCCTGTAAATATAATTATTAAAGGTGTTGCAAGAGATGTTATAAATGTAAATATACTATTATACATTCCAACTATCTTCTCTAAGTTTTTATTTTTTAATGTAAATTCATTTAGTTTTTTTTCTAGTTCTTGAATTTTCTTTTTTATAATTTCTAATGTTTTTATTGTCAGAAAGCCCTGTATTCCTTCATTTATTAAAGAATAAATTTGGATATTTATATTTCTTATTTCGTTTATCTCTTTTACCGTTTTTTTGTTAAAATATACAGTTATTACATATCCAACTATGTATAATCCCATAATTAATGAAGTTACTTTTACATCAATAAGCATTAAGAAAAAAGCTATAATTAAGAATCTTACAAGTCCCATGAAATACATTTCTACTATTATATCTGGGAACAGCCTCCCTGCATCGTTTATATCATTTTGCATAAACTGTAAAATTGTTCCTGTTGAGTTATCATCGTAAAACTTTGTATTTACTTTTTGTAATTTTTTAAATACTTTATCTCTTAATTCTCCCTGCATTATTCTTTCTAGAATACATCTCATGTCACAATGCTTTAGAACCATATAACTTTGTGTTAATATGATTATAATATATAATATTGAATATATGATTACTCCTTTTATATTTCTATTTGGGATCTCAATATTTATAATTTTTTTTGTAAGATATGTAACTAATATAATTTCAATAATTACCGTTGCTACAATAAGTAAAAATAATTGTATAAACTTATTATGATGGCCGTGCATCCTTATACATTTTATTTAAATCTCTCAATTTATTATTTTTTAATTTCATCTTTTGCCCCTATATTATAATTCATTTTTACTAATTCTTTATATTTCGAATTCTTATTTATTAATTCTTCATGTTCTCCTACATTGCTCGTTTTATTATCTATATATATGATTTTATCTACATATTCTATAATACTTAAATCATGAGTTATAAATAACATTGTCTTCTCACTATATTTATTCATTAAATTCATTAATATCTTTTCTTTTGTATAATTATCAATTTTATTTAATGCTTCATCAAATATAAGAATTGGCTTGTCCTTTACTAAGGTTCTTGCAATTGATATTCTTTGTTTTTGCCCTCCAGAAAGTTTTGTTCCCTTTTCTCCAATTAATGTATTCTCTTTATCTTTGAATCTTTGAATATCTTCATATACTTCACAATCTTTAAGCACTTTATCTATTACTAACTTTTTCTCATTAGTACTATCATTTAATAATACATTTTCTATTATTGTACCTTTAAATAAATATGAATCTCCTTCTACTAAATCGACATATTCTCTAATATTGCTTTTGTTTAACCTATTTATATTATGATTATTTATATATATATTTCCATCATAATCATTAAATCTTAGTATTGCTTTTGATAATAAACTTTTTCCACTTCCATTATTTCCAATAATCGCAATTTTTTCACCTTTTTTTATAATAAAATTCAAATCTCTAAGCATTAATTTATTTTCAGCATATATATTAACATTGCTAAAAATAATATCTCCATTTAAGTTATATGACTTTTTATTTTTGTCTTCTTCTCTTAACTTAAGCATTTTACTTATTTTTTTACTAACAGCATAAAAGTCATCAATTGATTCAAGATTTGCACCTAATTCTAGAAAATAGTCAAATATTTTTCCTGCATAATTTAATAATACTGTTATTCCTCCGAATAGTCATTGTTCCATTTATAACAGATATTCCTCCTATTATAAAAATTATTGGAGTTTTTAGATATGTTATATGATCACTCATTATCTCATAGAACAAAATTAATTTTATTAATTTAATATTGCTTTTAATACATTCTTTGTTTAGTCTTTTATATTTATTTTCTTCCTCATTTTGTTTGTTTAACATTCTAATTAATTTAAAATTATTAAGATTTAGCATTGTAGTTCCTAATAAATTCTTTCTTGTAGTAATGCACTCACCTATTTGTTCATCTAATCTTTTTAAATACCATAAAGAAAATGTAATCATAATAAAAAATGTTATTACAAAATATATTGTTATTGCAATATTTAAACTAACTGTTTCTGTTATTATAAATATACTTAAGAATATAATATCTATTATCATATTAAATTGATTATTAAAAAAGTTAGAATAAATATCACTGTCTTCTGTTATTCTTTGTAAAATTTCAGTTTTATCATAAGAGTTATAACTCTTATATTCTAAATTTAAAACATGCCTATATAACTCTAGTTTTACATTACTATTTATTTTAAGTTTAAATTTACTTGTTATCACATTCCTAAAATAACTCATAATCATTAATATACTATTTATTAATATTACGATTGTAGATATTATTAATAAATCATATATGTAATTTTTAGTTAATATTCCTTTAAGAATTAAAGGTAATTCTTCATAATTATTGTTAATAACATTATCTATAGCATATTTTACATATATTGCTGTTTGCAAGGTTAGATATGAAATTACTATACTTAAAATAAGGAGCAAAAATATATATTTTTTTGTTCCTTTTAATCCAATTGTTATTACATTTTTCTTCATTTGTTAATTTCCTTAAAATTTTATTTCTTTATTTATATATGGATTTTTATTATCTAAATTCATATTTAAATTATTTGCTATATTGTTTTCAATATTACTTAGCATAGAATTTGTATATTCTCCTTCATTTAAATTATTAATTCCATTAATGTTTTTATTAAAATTGTATATGTTCATATTAAAAACACCTCCAATTAGATATCTAATCATATTATATATCTAATTAAAAGGTGTTTCTCTACTTTTTTGATATTAATTTTGTTCGTTTTATTCTCCTAGACTAATTTCTTTCTTATCTGGTTTTATAATTTCACTTTTGTCTAATGTTTGTACACATACTACTGGTGGAACACTAAAATAATTAATCTTAGGTTCATATCCCTCTGATAAAAGAGTAGCCATAAGTGTTTCTACTGGTTTATAAGGATCTTCTGGAAATTCTTCTTGAGCGTTTATTTCTATAGATTGATTTAATTCCATATTTTGCAATTTATCTTTCCATTTTTCTAAAAATAATGATATTCTTTCTCTATCAGAACCTTTTTTTACTGGTTGTTCATCTTGTCCAGAATAAACAGTGTAATAGTCTTTAAAACTAGAATCTATGTCAGCTATTGGTTTAGGATTATTCCATTTTACTTCCATTATAGCTTTTTCACTATTAATTACTACGTTAAACCCTGCTTCTTCTAAAGCTTTTTGACATTTTTGATACAATTCTTTTCCCTTTGATTTATCTATATGTATAGTATGTGTTGTGAATGGTTTATTAGGTGCTGGCCAATTAGATGGTCTACTAGTTGTAAGACATGCTAAAAATTGATTTTTAATAAAAATTTCTTCCTCATTTTTCGTTTCTTCATTTGAAAAAGAATTAATTAAAATTTGTGCAATTTCTTCATTATTCAAATCATATTTGTTACATAAATCTGATGTTATAAAATGTTTTTTCATTTTATGACCTCCTAAATATATTATGCTTACATTATATACTTTAAATTATGTAAAAGTCAACTTTTTGATTTTTTTATTTGATATGCCTTAATTTTATTTTTAAAAGCCACTTTTTATCTGTGTTGATTTTAGTTTTGTACAAAAAAGTGTTAAAATAATTAG
>CANQYS010000006.1 GCA_947628115.1 uncultured Clostridia bacterium
ATTTCTTTTTCTTTGATTTGTTCAATGTCAATGAGAATTTAATTAATTTTAAGACAGCCTGACGTAAAAGATGTGCAAAAAACAGTGTCAAAAATAGTCGAACGAAAAATATTGCAAAAAGTAAAATAATAATTTAAAATAAAAACGTGGGAGCAAAAAATAAAAATGCTCCCTATTTTAATTTATAAAAAAATTTAAATCAAGGGATGATCTTCCCATTAAAATTCCAAAAAAATAAAAAGAAAGAAGGAAAACAAATGAATAAAAACAAAATGTTATCACCAAAAATAGATGTAGTATTTCATATGCTATTTGGAGAACAAAAACACGAAAGAATAACAAAAAAACTAATTGAAGATGTAATAGAAGAAAAAGTAGAAACAATAGAATTAGAGCAAACACCATACTTGTGGGGAGAACAAGTAGAAGAAAAAGTAGGAATAATAGATGTAAGAGCAACAATAAATAATAAAAATCCAATAGATATAGAAATGCAAATAGCAGACAATAAAAATATAGAAAAGAGAATATTATACTATTGGTCAAAGCTATACTTAAAGCAATTAAAAAGAGGAGAGAACTATCAAAAATTAAATAGAAGTATAAGTATAATATTCTTAGACTACAAAATAGAAAAACTAAAAGAATTACCAATACATACAAAATGGCAAATAAAAGAAAGCAAAAAAGGGAAAGTAATATTGACAGAAGACTTAGAAATGCATATAATTGAGATACCAAAAATAGGAGAAAAACTAGAGGAAGGAAAATTAAAAAAATGGATACTATTCTTGGAAAATCCTGAAGGGGAGGAAATAAAAGAAATGGCAAAAGAAGAAAAAGAAATAAGAGAAGCCATAGAAACGTTAGAAGATATAAGCAGCGATGAAGCAAAAATAAGAATAGCAGAACTAAGAGAAAAATATATAATGGATAAAGAGGCAGAATTAGAAACAGCGGAAGAAAAAGGAATAAGGAAAGGAATAAGAAAAGGCAGAGAAGAAGGAATAAAAAAAGGAAAAAAAGAAGTAGCAAAAAGAATGAAAGAGAAAGGAATAGCAGTAGAAATAATAAAAGAATTAACAGGTTTAACAAAAGAAGAAATTGAGAAAGTTTAAAACAAAGTATAAAAAAGTTTATTAATGTAATAATTATAATATAAAGCTAAAACATTATTTTTTGAAAATGAATGCTCATTTTTCAAAAAAATAATTGTTTTAGCTTTTAATCGTTTAATGAAAATTTAAAAATTTTCATTAAATCGACAAGGTTCGTACAATATTCAAAGTAACATTCCGAAAAACTAAAGCAACTGCAAATGTTGTAGGAGGCAGGCCTTGTGTCTGCCCTCAAAAATACATAAATTAGAAATGTAAAATATAAACAAAGAAGGAACAACAAAAATATATATTTATAAATAAACATAAAAACTATTAAAAAATAATGAGGCATATGATAATATCAATAAAGAAAGTTCATATAATTTTACTTTATTAAAAAATGGAAAATTGATTGACAAAGAAAAATATATAATTTATAATACACATAAATAAGAAAATAAATGTAAAAAATACAAAAGAAGGGAGAAAACACATATGTTAAAATTAAAAACTTATAATAAAGCTAATGCAAACTCTGTAGAGGAGGACGCGATTTTCCGTCCACACATAGAAGAAAACACTAAAAAAACTCCAACGGCAAACTCAAATCCAAATTCCAAAATCAAAACACTAATCTCTGACCACAAAGCCATTACTCTAGTAGCCTTAATAATAACAATAATAGTAATGTTAATATTAGTAGGAGTAACAGTAAATGTAGCATTAAATGGGGGATTATTTGAAAAAGCAAAAAAAGCAACATATCAAACAGAGGTTAGTGAAATACAAGAGCAATTAGAAGTAGAAAAGGCAATAAAAATTGCAGAAAATGGAGGCAATGTGCCAAAAAAGTATGACTTTACATTAGAAGACTTGGATATATCAAGTAAATTAAAAAATAAGTATAAGGATAAACTAAGTATATCAGATGGAAATTTATATTATAATGGAGAAGTAGTAACAAGCGAGACAGAACAAAACTGGTTAAAAGAAATGGGTATAACTGCGTTTAACAAAACAGATAATACACCTAATGAAATACATGTAGGAGATAAATGGACGAATGTAACGTTTAGTAATTTACCAGATGAACGACCGGTGGATGAAGAAGGTATTGGTACAATGGTTTTTGTTCTTGATGAGGATAAAGATTTAGAGTGGTTATTGTGGCATGTAGGAGAAGAAGGAGGAAGTAATTCTGGTTCTCTTGGCGTCTTCGTTTACTACACGGGTGAGGAAGTCGGGAAGGATGGCTGTGGGGCCATGTATAGTTGGGGCATTGGTAATGAAATATCTAACGGTTGGTCTTTGGGTGGTTCGGACGAATGGAATAGTACCTATCGGAACAAGCATAAGTGGAGAAGTTGAAGCTATTATTTATGACGATAAATGTAATGGAACATCTGAAACTTATAAAAAATACTTAAGTATTGATTTGGAAAATGATTTTACTTCTCAACCAGATTTATTCATATCAGGTGGCATGGCAGATTGGATTTCTGGAAATATAGAGCAGGCGAAAGATTAATATTTTTTTAATATTAAAAAATTGGAATGATGTATTTACATTCCAATTTTTTTCTGATACTATAATTTAAAATAAGAGGTTATAAAAATGAAAATATTAAAAAATAACATAACAAATATAGTATTAGTTGTACTTGCTTTTGTATTTAATATAATAATATTTGCTCCAATAGAAATATATTTTACAAATAAAAATGAGTTTTGGTTTAATTTAAAAGATATAATATTTATTATTATACCTTTAGCAATAATATTTTTTATTGTACTATTTTTATTAGGTATTTTTTTTAAGAACAAGAAAAAAAATATATTCTTAAAAATTGTATTTATATTGACAGTTGCTTTATACATACAGGGAAATTTTTTAAATTTTGGATATGGTGTTTTGGATGGGTCAAAAATAAATTGGACTGCAATGATAGGAAAAGGTTTAATAAATACAGCTATATGGATGAGTATTATTTTATTTTTATGTGCATTTAAAAAATTCAAAAAAGAAGATAATTTTAAATTATTTAGTTCTATAGTTTCAATATTTGTTATTTTAATTGAGATTGTAACAGTATCAACATTAATATTTGCTAATAAAAATGATTTTAAAAGTTCTTATGGATTAAGTAATGAAAATATATTTAATTTGTCAAATAATGATAATATTATAGTTTTTATGTCTGATACATTCGAAGCTACATATATGAATAGAATTTTGGAAGAACATCCAGAGTATAAAGACAAATTAAAGGATTTTACATATTTTGATAACTGTACAGGAGTAAGCTTTTTTACCTACTCATCAATGCCTACATTATTAACAGGTGTGGAATGTCAGGTGGGAAATACATTAGGTGAAAATGTTAAATATTGTTTTGATAATACAAGTTTATATAATGTTTTAAGAGATAATAACTATTCTATAGAATTGTATACAGAAAAGGCATTACAACCTGAGTGCGATTATGTTGAAAATTTAAAAAAAGTAAATTCTAAAAGCACATTAAAAACTAAAACGGATTTAACTAAAAAAATGTATAAGTATACTTTATATAGATATTTACCTCATTTTTTAAAGTATAAATTTATAGTAAATAGTGATGAATTTAATAAAATAAAGAACAATAATACCTTACCATATAAAGAGAAAACATATACTATGGATGATGTTGCTTTTAATAAAGAACTTATAACTAATGGTATAGGTACAGAAAATAAAAAAAATGTATTTAAGTTTTATCAAACTAATGGAATGCATATACCATATGATACTACTCAAAATTTAGAATATGATTATTCAGAAGAGTATGCTATAACAGTAACAGATGAAGAAAAAAGGTACAATGAAGGTATTGCTTCAATAAATTTATTATGTAATTATATTGATGAGCTAAAAAAATCTGGTTTATATGAGAATACTACTATATTATTTTTAGCCGATCATGGATATAATAATAGATTTAATACTACATTATTAGTGAAAAAGGCATATGATAGTCATGAATTTACAACTACATCTGCTCCAGTGTCTTTATTGGACGATTTAGTTCCAACAATTTTAAATATAGCAACAAAAACTAAAAATTATGGAAAAGATTTTTTTGACTATAATGAAAATGAAATAAGAACAAGACGAGTATGTGATTTTACATATGAAACAAATATTTTAAGTGGAAATACATATAAAGTAATTTCTAAGGTAGTATTTAAAACACAAGGTTTGGCAAGTAATAAAGATTCTTTTAGTATTGAGGAAGAGGAATTTTATAACGATAATAAGGAATTGAGTGAGAAATATAAATTTGGAGATAAAATAAATATATCAGAAATAGGTCAATCAAATTGTGTTAATTTAACCGGATTTGCTTTAGAAAAGGTAAATTTTACTGTATTATCAGGATGTAATATAAGTAGAAATGCATGTTTAACAATAAATTCTGAGAAAACTGATACAGATGTTAGTGCAAATTTTAATATTAATAAAGTATATAGTGGAAGTCAAACAATTAAGTTTAAAATTAAAGGAGAAGAAATATATACTACAACTGTAAAGCAATTTGATAATAAAAATATATCTTTTAATATACCGAAAGAAATATGGAATTCAAATGATATAATAAATATTGAAATGGAATTTCCTGATGCTGAACTTGGTAAATATTATGCTACAATGTTATTAGCAATTAGATTAGATTCAATAGAATTTAATAATTAGAAATAAATTAATTAATGGATGTGAAAAAATTGTGATTGAAAAATTTGCATATATACTAGGATTATTAATGAATATATCATATAAAATTTGTAGTAATTATGGAATGGCTATAATAGTATTTACTATATTTGCTAAAATAATATTATTTCCAATAAACATTTTAATACAAAAAAATTCAATAAAAATGATAAAAATAAAACCTAAAATTGAAGAATTAAAATTTAAATATTCTGATAGTAAAGAAAAATTTATGGATGAACAAATAGCATTATTTAAACAAGAAAAATATAGACCGTCTTTAGGTGTAATACCTTTATTAGTACAAATTCCTATAATTTTAGGTTTAATTAAAGTGGTGGAAAATCCAACATTATATATTAGTAATATAAAAAATATGAATTTTTTAGGTATGGATTTGTCGGTTGTTCCAAATTTTAATAATTATATTATAATACCAATACTTGCAGCTTTATCTTCTATATTGTTATGTATATTTCAAAATAAATTAAATGTATTACAAAAAGAAGAAAGTATTAGGTCTAAAATGTTTACTACTGTTTTAACAACAGCGCTTACTGTATATTTTGTTTTTTTAGTACCAATTGGAGTAGGGATATATTGGATATTTGGAAATATACTAGCAATAATCCCAATATATATATTAAATGCTATTTATCCACCAGAAAAGTATATAGATTATAATAAACTAAAATATTGGCAAGACTTAAACATAAAAAAACGAAAAGAATTATTAAATAACAAAAAACGAGAGAAAGAAGATTATAAAAGTTTTTTTGACAAAGATAATATTTCAAATATGAAACTAATATTTTATTCTGAACGAAGTGGATTTTATAAATACTTTTCAGGGATAATAGATTATATTCTTAAAAATTCAAATGTAGTAATTCATTATGTAACAAGTGATCCGAGTGATAATATTTTTAACATAAAAAGTGATAAATTAAAACCATATTATATTGGAAAAAATAAATTAATTTCTTTGTTTATGAAAATAGAAGCTGATATTGTTGTAATGACTACACCTGATTTACAAAAATATTATTTAAAAAGATCACTAGTAAGAAAAGATGTAGAATATATTTATTTAGATCATGGCATGACAAGCTTAAACCTTACATTACGAACAGGTGCATTAGATTATTTTGATACAATATTTGCAAACGGCCCACAACAAGTGGAGGAAATAAAAGAAATCGAGGAACTAAGAAATACAAAAAGAAAAAATATTATAAAAGTAGGATTTCCATTTATGGACAATCTTATAACTGAATGTAATAAAAATAAAAATAGTAATAAAAAAAGGACTATATTAATTGCACCGTCTCATCAACCAGATAATATTTTAGAATCATGTATTAATGAAATATTGGATGAATTGTTGGATAAAGAATATAAAATAATAGTTAGACCGCATCCACAATTTATACAAAGAAATAAAGAGATAATTGATAACTTAATAAACAAATATAATAAAAAATTTAATGAAAATTTTTACTTTGAATTAGATTTTTCTTCTAATGAAACTATATATAAATCCGATTTAGTTATTACAGATTGGTCAGGAATTGGAATGGAATATTCTTTAGCAACAACAAAACCTACTTTGTTTATAAACACAAGTATGAAAGTTATTAATAAAGATTATGACAAAATAAAAACTAGACCTATTGATATTATTATAAGAAATATAATTGGAAAATCTATTGATAAAACTCAAATAAAAGAAATAAAAGAAATAGTTGATGATTTAATTTTAAATCAAGAAAAATATAAAGAGCAAAATATAAAAATAAGAGAAAAGTATTTATATAATTTAGGTAGTAGTAGCAAAGTTGGGGCAGAATATATAATAAATAGGGTGAGATAAAATGAATGGATTAATTTTAGCAGCTGGAATGGGAATAAGACTTAAAGAATATACTAAAAATATTCCAAAATGCATGGTAGATATAAATGGTGAAACTTTAATAAAAAGACAGATTGAAGCTTTAAATAGTGTAGAAATAAATAAAATAATTATTGTTTGTGGATATAAAAAGGAAATTTTAAAAGATTATATTATGAAAAATTTTCAAAATAATGATATTATTTTTGTAGATAATGATGACTATAAAACTACAAATAATATATATTCTTTGTTTTTAGCAAGAGAATATCTTAGCCAAGATGATACTTTATTATTAGAATCAGATTTAATATTTGATAATTCAATTATTAAATCATTAGTTGAAGATAATTATAAAAATATTGTCGCAATTGCAAAATATGAAAATGGAATGAATGGTACAGCTGTAACAATTAATAATAATGATTTTTCTATTAATAATTTTTATTATAAAAATAATTTTAATGCTGAAAATATAGGTAGTTATTATAAAACTATTAATATATATAAACTAGATAAAAATTTTTGCAAAGAAAAATATATACCATGTTTAGAGGAATATATTAATAAAGAAAAAAAGAATGAATTTTATGAAGTTATTTTTGGAGATTTACTAAAAAACAATAATATAAAACTAAAAGGAAAAGTATACAGAGATGAAAAATGGTATGAAATCGATAATGAACAAGATTTAGATATTGCTAAATGCATATTTAGTGGCAAAGTAGAAGATTATGAGAAAAGATATGGTGGATATTGGAGATTTAACAATTTAAAAGATTTTTGCTATTTAGAAAATCCAGAGTTTCCACCCAAGAATTTAATAGAAAGAATAAATCATTTTTCCAACGAATTATTAACAAAATATCCATCAAATATTGCTACACTAAGTTTAATTGCATCTACTGTATTTAATACAAAGCAGGAACAAATAATTGTAGGTAATGGTTCAGCAGAATTAATAAAAGAATTAGGTAATTTATTAGATGACAAACTTACTATTCATATACCGGTATTTAATGAATATATTAGATGTTTCAAAAAATGTAAAATTATAAAAAATGACATATCTAAAAATGATTATTTTTATGATAAAGAAACAATTATTAATGAAATATATAAATCAGATATAATTGCTATAGTTAATCCTGACAATCCAAGTGGAAATTTTATAACTCATAATGATATGATAGAAATACTAGAAATTGCAAAAGAAAATTCTACTAAGATTATTGTGGATGAAAGTTTTATAGAATTTGCAGATAAAGATAAAAGATATACATTACTTAATAAAGAAGTTTTAGATAAATATAATAATTTAATAGTTATAAAAAGCATTAGCAAATCATATGGAGTTCCAGGTATAAGATTAGGAATTTTAGCAAGCGGAGATACGCAAATAATAAATAAAATTAAAGATAGTTTAGAAATTTGGAATGTTAATTCTATTGCAGAATATTTTTTACAAATTATTAATTTATATAAAACTGATTATGAAGAATCTTGCAATTATATAACACAGCAAAGAAAAGAATTATACAAAGAATTAAGTAAATTAAAATTCTTAAAAGTATATAAATCTCAAGCAAATTATTTTATGTGTAAATTATTAAATTGTGATACTTCGTATATTAAACAGTATCTCTTAGAAAATTATAATATTCTTATAAAAGATTTAAAAAATAAAGAGGGATTCAATAACGAAAATTATATTAGAATTTCTATAAAAAACAATGAGGACAATATAGAATTAATAAAAGCATTAAAGAATCTTGAGAGAAATTTAAATATAAATGATAAAAATGAAGGAAAGGAATGAAATTTAATATGAATAAAAAAATTTTAAAAATAGGTTATGTTTTCGTTTGTTCTATAATAATTTTTTCTAAAGAATGTTATGGATATTTAGATCCATCTGCTATGACATATATTGTTCAAATAGTGGCAGCAATTGGAATTACTGTTGCAACAAGCATAGGGATTTTTATATATAAAATAAAAAGATTTTTTAGAAGAAAGAAAGAAGAAAAAGAAAATAAGGATGAATAATAGTTAATGTATTGTAGAATTGCAACTTATATTTTGAAACATACGTATAAATGCTTGATTTTTTCCATAAAATATATTAAAATGGTATAGGTTTAAATTAGTAAAATATAGAAAAGGGGTAATAATTTATGGCAGAAGTTTATATGGCAGGAGATGTAAGAAATGGAACAACATTTGAATTAGAAGGATCGGTATACAAAGTTGTAGAATTTCAACATGTAAAACCAGGAAAAGGAGCAGCATTTGTAAGAACAAAATTAAAGAATGTAATTACAGGAGCTGTTTTAGAAAAAACATTTAATCCATCTGAAAAATTACAAGGTGCAGAAATAGAAAAAAAGGAAATGCAATATCTATATAATGATGGAGAATTGTATTATTTTATGGATAATGAAACATATGATCAAATACCATTAAATAAGGAAGATTTAGGAGATACATTAAAATATTTAAAAGAAAATATGACAGTTAAAATTTTATCATTTAAAGGAAATGTATTTGCAGTTGAACCTCCTATATTTGTTGAATTAGAAGTTACATATACAGAACCAGGATTTGCTGGTAACACAGCAGGAGCTGGACAAACAAAACCAGCAGAATTAGAAACAGGATATTCAATTAATGTTCCTTTATTTGTAAATACAGGAGATATAATAAGAATAGATACTAGAACTGGTGAATATATGGAAAGAATTTAATTAAAGAAGGGGATTAATAAAATGGCTAATTTTAATGTTAAATTCAAAAAAATTTTGGCAGATTTAGAAGAAAATATTCAGAATAAAGAAGATTTAGAATATATAAAAACTCAAATGTTTAACTTGTATAATTTGTTTTTTGATGAAATGAACAAAATAGAAGAAATGGTAGCAACAAGAATGGAAACAATTGCGGGAACACAAGCGATTATGCAAGAAAAAGTAGAAAGCATAGAAAACAAAGTAAAATCAATGGAAAAAGAATTATATATAGATGAAGATTGTGATTTTTCAATTACTTGTCCATACTGCAATAATGAATTCGTTGTAGATAGTGATGAGTTAAAAGATGAAGTTGAATGCCCAGAATGTAATAATGTAATAGAATTAGACTGGGGAGATGAATGTAACGAACATAATGGATGTTGTGGTGATGATTGTTCCCATTGCCATAATGATAATGATGACGATGAAGACATGTAATTTAGAAATAATCTAAAGGATTGACGGCTTTGCCGTCTTTTTTTATTGAAAAATGTAAGTGAGGACCTGTAGTAGCACCATTTGTTGGGTTTCCATTATTATCTTTATAAGGATTGTTAGGTACACCATAAACATTTTTTGGACCAACATTTGCAATTATTTCTCCTTTATTTATATACTGACCTACGTGAACTAAAAAATTAGGAGAAACGTGTGAACATGAAAAACTAAAAGAACCATTTTCAACAGTGATTGTATATCCATTTGCTCCTTTAAATCCAGTATATGTAACTATTCCAGAAAAAGTAGCAATTATATTAGAGCCAGTGGGAGCAGCAATATCGATTCCACCGTGATATGTACCTGCACCAGAAGTTGGAGAGTTTCTATATCCAAATTTAGAAGTAATAGTTGTGTATCCAGGAGAAGGCCATATAAATTCAGAAGAATTGATATTAGTAGTAATTGTATAATTGTTTGGAATATATGAGGAAACATATCCATATTGTGCTAATAGTGGAATAAAAAAACATAAACTAAAAACTAAAATTATAGTAAAAATAGTAATTAAAGAATAAAAAGTATGGTTCATAAAACCTCCAAAAGAAATAAATAAAATTAAGATAAAAATATATAGAAATAATGAATGATTAAAAATTAAAAATAAATAATACAAAATGCTTTAAGAAAATAAAAAAACATTTCTTAATTATTCATTTTTCACTATTAATTAGCGATAAAAATCGTATTTTGTGGCAGGGGTAGAAGGATTCGAACCCTCACAGGCGGTTTTGGAGACCGATGTGCTACCATTAACACTATACCCCTAAATTTTAATTACTTAATTATATTAGCATATATTTTAATTATGTGCAAGAGAAAAATAATAAAATAATTAATTTGTGTTAAATTTAAAAGTAAATTCCAGCAGAAGATTAAGTAGAATTTAGTTTTTTAATTAAGGTTCTTGATTATTAATTATAGTAACAGTTGTAAAACAATAGAGAATATAGTATAATAAAAATGTACATGGGGATGTAATTGGTTTCGACAGTAATTTAGAAGTATAAACTGCAAGTAGTGGATGGTTGCTTTGGCCACTTAAAAAAAGCAAGATTAAATATAAACGCTGATAATGAATTAGCATACGCTGCCTAAGTTGCAGCGTCGTCTTACTGTAAGGCCTACTGGTATAGATAAGGCGCCGATTAAAGTAGGAAACAAAGTTATTCGATGCCTTTAGAATAATGGGTAATAATAAGGCTACCTATTATTACCGTTTGTTTGTTAGTGGTAATTTTAGGGAACTTTAATAATAAACTAAACTTGTAGATGTTTATATGGAAAAGTTATTGGACGAGGGTTCAACTCCCTCCATCTCCACCATAAGTGCGAATTAATAATTCGCAGTGAATAATGAAAAGTTAATAGTTAATAATGAATAATTTTAATTTATTGTTTAAAGCACTTATGTACTATTCACTATTAACTATTATAACGTTATACTAAAAATAACAATTCGTTAAGGAGACATTAAATGGGAATAGTTAATTTTGCACTTTCTGGAAATTATAAAAGGTTTTATAATGATTTAAAAGAAATATCAAAAGTAAATAAAAAACCAGCAATGATGATGTTTGCTGATACTGCAGTTTCAACTTTATTTTTTGGAGCGGGACTTCAAGATTATTTAAATTATAAATTTTATGAAAAAAGTTATAGAGAAAGAAAAACATATGTAACAATCGGAAACATGGCAAAAGCATATGAAAAACTTGCAAATATAGAATACGCTCCATTTTTTTCTAACAAAGTAAATTTCCATAAAAATTTTAGTAAATATACTAAAAGAGATTTTTTATCTCCTGATGATACATTTGAAAACTTTGAAAAATTCATATCAAAACATAATGAATTTGTTGTAAAACCACAGGTGGGACTTGGCGGAACGGATATAATAAAAGTGAATGCAAATAATATAAAAAACAAAAAACAATTTCTTGAAGATATAAAGAATAAAAAATTTTTTATAGAAGAACTAATTATTCAGGATGAAAAGTGGGGAGCTTTAAGTCCTAATAGTATTAATACATTAAGAGTAATGACAGGAGCAATAAATGGTGATGCAAAAATAATATTTGCTGCAGCTAGAATTGGAAGTGGAAAAACAATAGCAGATAATTTCCATCAAGGAGGAAAAGGTGTTTTAGTAGATACAGAAACAGGAAGACTAGTTGGAAACGGTATAGATAAAAAACTAAATGAATCTGAAAGAAGTATAACAAACATTAAATTTGATGGATTTTTAATTCCGTACTGGAAAGAAATAAAACAAATGGTACTAGAAGCTGCTTTAGTAAATGATAAAGTAAATATAGTAGGATGGGATGTAGCAATATCAAAAAACGGTCCTCTAATAATAGAAGGAAATAGAGGACCGGGATTTGATTTAGTACAAGTTTTATTAAAAAAAGGTACAAAATATATGCTAGATGATTTGCTAGAAGAAGTTAAAAAATTTTCATAATTTTATTATATTTAGGAATTAATCCTTCTTTTTTATCTACTAAACTAGGTTTTACCTGATATATTCCAGGAAAACAATTTCCTTCAACAACAACAGGTCCATTTTCAGAAATTGCAACATCCCAACCTACATATGCAATTTCTGGAATGATTTTTGCACATTCTTTAACAAGTTCAACAGCTTCTTTAAACATAGGTACATTGAAACCAACTATTTTTTGATTTGAAATAGGGTGGGAAGTATAAATATTATCATTTCTGTCAATTGCCTCTACATAAACATATCCATCACTACTTACATATGTGTACATTCCACCACTTGAAAAGTTATCTACAACTCCACCATTACCAATTTTAAGAACAGCTTGTAAAAAGTATGATTCACCGTTCTTATAAAATGTAAACATCCTTAAAGTATTTACAGATTTATCATAAAGAATATTCATATCTTTATGTTGTTTAATGCATTCCTCTATTAATAATTGATTATTTAAAATTAATTTATTATATAATTCTTTGCAATCTATTTTATTATCATAAACAAATTTTTCTACACCATGTCCACCTTCATCGTTTATAGGTTTTACTATAATTGATTTATTTTTTATAAAAAATTTTTCAAATTCTTTATAATTATTATTATCTAAAACCATCCAATTTCTTTTTAGATATTTATTAAATTTTTTGTTAAACTCGACTTTATCCTCAAATTTATAAAAACTAGATTTATCATTAAACTTTTTAACAATTTCATTATTTTTTCCACGTGTTAAATATGTTTTCCTTTCATCATTATTTAAATTATAAAACTCAAATTCTTGATAATCGTAATATCCCGCTTGATATTTAAAACCACATTTAATCATATCTAAAAGTATAAAAAAAGTACTTTTATTAATTTTTTTACTAATAGATTTTGCTATTCTAAACATATTTTTATAATCAAGTTTAAAAATACGTTTAATTAAATATTTTATTTTTCCCATTAATATCACCAAGAATAGTATACCATAAAATATGAAGATTTGTACATTATTAATAAAAGAAATTGTAATTTAGTTGCATTTTATTAATTTTTAATAGTATAATACAAATCAAGGGGGATAAATATGTTAGAAAAAATTTATTTTGAATTAGAAGATAAAGTAGAATTAGTTGGATTATTACATAAACCAAAAAATAATACAAGTGAAATTGTAATATCAATACATGGAATGCAAAGTAATTGTTTTAAAAAAAGGGAAGATATATTAGCTAAGAATATAAATAATGCAGGAATAGCATATTTTGCATTTAATAACAGAGGAACAGAACTTATGTGCTATACTAAAAAAACAGATGGTACAAAAATATTAAATGGTGGAAGTGTATATGAAGATGTATTAGAAAGCTATTATGACATAAAAGGAGCAATAGATACAGTAATAAAATTAGGATATACAAAAATTTATCTGCAAGGACATAGCTTAGGATGTACAAAAATTGTTTATACTTATAATAGATTAAAGAAAGAAAATTATAAGAATTTAGATAAAATTAAATCTATAATATTATTATCTCTAGTTGATATTGTAGATTGCCAAAAATATGACTTGGGACTTGAAAAATATAACAAAATGTTAGAGCATGCAATTGAAAAAGAAAAAAGAGGAGAGCAAATGGATTTAATGCCAACCGATTGCTTTGACCATCCAATTAGTGTAAAAACATATTTGAGATATTTTAGGGATAATAAAGAAATTGATTTTGCAAAGTTTTGGGACAAAGATTATAATTTTCCAGAACTAAATAATATACAAATTCCATTATTTTTAAGATGGGGAGAAAGTGATTTAGTAGTTCAAAATCTAAATGAATTAATTTCGTTTTTAAGTAGGAAAATAGAAAATAAAAATTTAGATATTGGTTATATAAAAGGTACTGACCATGGATATACAAATAAAGAAAAAGATTTAGGAGAAGAAATAGTAAAATTTCTTGACAAAATAAAATAATTAAATATAATAGTTATAGTGATAAGTGAATAATTAAAATGAAGAGTATAAAATTCTTCGAGTTTTGAAAGGGAGTAGCTTAAAAATTACTAATCAACAATCTCGTTTTATACTGGTTAGTAAACCTAAATAGGTAAGCAAGACTTTTAAAGGAACATTTATATGTTTCTTTAGAAGTCTTAATTTGTTGAATAGGAAAATCGAAGATTTTCCTATTTAACAAAAATGCTATAATCACTATCGCTTTTGAGATTTGCTCATTTTATTCGCAAACTCAAATCGGCGAGAAGAAAAGTGTGGCGAAGCCACTTTTCTTATGTAAGGAGTGAAAATGATATACATAAATAATAAAGAAAAATTAGAGCAATTTAAAAAGAAAAATAATTTTTTTTCAATAATAGATTTTGATAGAACCATTACAACAGGTGCAAGTGAGGCATCATTAGGAATAATACCAAAATTTTTGGGAGGAAGATGTTTAGAAGAAAGATTAAAAACATATAATCATTACAGACCTTTGGAATTAGATTATACAATAGAAAAAGAAGAGAAAAGAAAGATTATGAGAGAATGGGCAACTAAAACATTTACTATATTATCTAAGTATTTAACTTCAGAAAAAATAATAGATGATTCTCTGCAAAATGCAAACTTACATTTAAGAAACGGAGCAAAAGAATTTCTGCAAAGTTTATACGAAAAAAATATTCCACTAATTATTATGTCTGCTGGTGTAGGAAATTTAATTAAAAGATTTTTAGAAAAAGAAGGTGTACTATATGATAATATAAATTTAATTAGTAATTTCTTTGAATTTAAAGATAATAAAACATATATTAATACTGAAAAATTAATGGCATCATCAAACAAAGATTACTCAAAAATACCTGAAGATATAAGGAAAATTTTAGATAAGAAAGAAAATATTTTGCTATGTGGGGATATTGTAGAAGACATTAGAATGATAGATACTAAGCAAAGAGATAAAACTTTGACAATTGGTTTTTTAGACCATAACATAGAAAAAAATTTAGATATATATAATAATAATTTTGATATTGTACTTACAGATAATGAGGATTTTAATACTGTTATGGAAATTTTGAGGAGGTAATTTTATATGAAAACAAATTGGTTTAATCAAACTGTAGATGAAACAATATCCAATCTTAAAACAAATATTGAAGAAGGTCTATCTGCAGAAGAAGCAAAAAAAAGACAAGAAGAAAATGGATTAAATGAATTAGAAGCAAAAAAGAGAAAAAGTCTATTTGTAAAATTTTTAGAACAATTTAAAGATTTTATGATAATAGTTTTAATTATTTCTGCAATAATTTCAGGAATAGTTGGAGTAGCACAAGGTGAAGGAATTACAGATACAATAATTATTTTAATAGTTGTAATTGTAAATGCAATAATAGGAGTAGCACAAGAAAACAAAGCAGAAAAATCCTTAGAGGCTCTTCAAAAACTAAGTAGTCATGTTGCAAAAGTAATAAGAAATGGAAAATTAGAAGTTGTACCATCAAGGGAACTTGTTGTAGGTGACATAGTAGTATTAGATACAGGTGATTATGTACCAGCTGATTTAAGAATAATAGAAGCTGTTAATTTAAAATCACAAGAATCAGCATTAACAGGTGAATCTGTTCCAGTAGAAAAAATGTCAGCTAAAATAGATGACGAAAAAATTGGAATTGGAGACAGAATAAATATGCTATTTTCTTCAAGCTTAATTACTTATGGTAGAGGAAAAGCAGTTGTTGTTGAAACTGGAATGAATACAGAAGTAGGAAAAATTGCAGATATAATAAATACTGCAGAAGACCAAGGAACACCGCTTCAACAAAAATTAAACAAATTAGGAAAAACATTAGGTATAGTAGCATTAGTAATTTGCGCAGTAATATTTGGAGTAGGACTTCTTTATGGAAAAGAGCCTATACACATGTTTATGACAGCTGTTAGTTTAGCAGTTGCAGCAATTCCAGAAGGACTACCAGCAGTATTTACAATAGTACTTGCAATTGGAGTACAAAGAATGGTAAAAAGAAATGCTATTGTTAAAAAATTGCCAGCAGTTGAAACATTAGGTAGTGCATCTGTTATATGTTCTGATAAAACAGGAACACTAACACAAAACAAAATGACAGTAGAAAAAGTATTTTGTGATGGAGCATTGGTTAATTTAGATGATTCAAAAGAAATGATAGACATTAAAAAACTAGTATATACGAGTATGCTATGTAACGATACAAAAATATCTGATAATCACGAGCTTACAGGAGATCCAACAGAAACTGCATTAGTTGATATGGCATTTAAATTAGATTTTGATCCATCAGTATATGGAATGTTTCCAAGAATATCAGAAATACCATTTGATTCAGATAGAAAATTAATGACAACAGTACATGAAGAAGATGGCAAGTATGTAGTATATACAAAAGGTGGAGTAGATGAACTTTTATCAATTTGTAATTCATATATATTAAATGGAGATTTAAAGAATGACTTAGATGAATACAAAGAAATAATTAGAAAATACAATATGGAAATGGCAAAAGATGCTTTGAGGGTTTTAGCAATGGGATATAAAATATTAGACCATAAACCTACGCTAGAGGATAAAGAAAATCTAGAATCTGGTTTAACATATATTGGTATGGTTGGTATGATAGATCCACCAAGGCTAGAAGTAAAAGATGCAGTAGCAAAATGTAAATCAGCTGGAATAAAAACAGTAATGATTACAGGAGACCATAAAATTACAGCAACAGCGATAGCAAAAAGTTTAGGAATATTAGAAGATGAGTCAGAAGCAATAACAGGAACAGAATTAGAAGAAATGAGTGACGAAGACTTAATAAAAAATGTAAGAAAATATTCTGTTTATGCAAGAGTATCACCAGAACATAAAGTAAGAATAGTAAAAGCATGGCAAGCAAACGGAGAAATAGTTGCAATGACTGGTGACGGAGTAAATGATGCGCCATCACTTAAAATTGCAGATATAGGTTGTGCAATGGGAGTAGTAGGAACAGATGTTGCAAAAGAAGCTGCAGATGTAATTTTAACAGATGATAATTTTGCAACAGTAGTATCTGCGGTAGAAGAAGGAAGAAGAATATATGACAACATATTAAAAGCAATACAATTTTTACTATCTAGTAATATAGGAGAAATAGTAGTATTATTCTTAGCAATATTAATAACACCATTATTATCAAAAGCATTTAATATTGATATAACTTTAATAGAAACTCTGCTTCCAATACACATATTATGGATAAATTTAGTAACAGATTCACTTCCAGCATTAGCACTTGCAGTTGATCCTGCTGCAAAAGATGTAATGGAAAGAAAACCACAAAAAAATAAAAAAGGAATATTTACAAAAGGAATGACATGGAGAATTGTATACCAAGGAATAATGATAGGTCTAATTACTCTAGCAGCATTTGTAATAGGACTTACAACACCAGATAAAGCACCAGAAGAAAATGTGAAAATTGGCCAAACAATGGCATTCTATGTGCTTGCACTTTCAGAATTAGTACATGTATATAATGTAAGGGATAACAAAAGATCAATATTTAAAACAGGAATATTTAATAACAGCAAACTGATACTTGCAACCGTCGTATCTGCAGGATTAATGTTTATAATTCTATTTACACAAGGATTAAAAAATATATTCAATTTAGCAACACTTCCAACAATGCATATAGTTGAAATAATACTTTTAGTATTTGCTCCAGTTATAATTGTTGAATTATTTAAACTATTTAGAATAAATACAAGTAAAGATGAAGTATAAAACTAAAATATAATAATATAGCAGAGAAATTTTTCTCTGCTATATTATTATATAGTGTAAGCAATATTTATTATATGCTTGTATTAAATACAACAAATTAGATTACATTAACTTTATAAAGTAAAATAAGTGTAATGAATTGAAATAGATTATAAACGCATAAAATGTAAAAGTTTTTCTTGCCAAATTTGGAAACATAATGTATAATGTACTCGTAATATTTGACATTTATTACAATAATATTATATATATATTACAATTGCATTATTTCTATTGACATATTAAAAATATGAAATAAAATATATATATCAAAAGAGGTATGTGCTTTATGAGAGTAATAAGTGGAAGTGCTAGAGGAAAAAAATTAAATTCACTAGATGGATTAACAACAAGACCAACATTGGATAGAGTTAAAGAAGCTCTATTTAATATTTTACAATTTAGCCTAAAAGATAAAAAAATATTAGACTTATTTTCTGGGAGTGGAGCACTTGCAGTTGAAGCATTGAGTAGGGGCGCAAAAAAAGCTGTTCTTAGTGATAATTCTATTAAAGCAATTCAAGTGATAAATAAAAATTTGCAAGAAACTAAACTAATAGATAAAGCAGAAGTTATAAATAAGGATTATATATTAACTCTGGAACAATTAAAAAAAGAAAACAGAAAGTTTGATATTATATTTTTAGATCCACCATATAAAAGCGATTATGCTATAAAATCAATAGAATATATATTGAAATATAATTTATTAGAAAAAGATGGAATTATTATACTTGAAACAGATGATAAAAATAAAGTTGATGAAATAAAAGAAAATAAAAGTTTGGAAGTTTATGATATTAGAAAATATGGAATTGTGCTTATCATATTCATTCGAAAGGGGTAAAAAATGGAAATTTTTACATTATTAGAAACATTAGAGGATATTATGGAAAGAAGTAAAAAAGTACCGTTTACAGAAAAAGGAATAGTAGATAAAGAAGAAGTTTTAGAGATAATAAAAGAAATTAGATTAAAACTTCCTGATGAATTAAAACAAGCTAAATGGGTTAAGGAAGAAAGAGGAAGAATATTAGACGAAGCACAAAGAGAAGCTGATGGAATAGTTAAAGAAGCAGAAAATAGAATAATAGCTATGATAGATGAACATGAAATTACCAGAAAGGCATATGAACAAAAAGCTGAAATTATAGAGACTGCAAATGAAATGTCAAGAGAAATTTCAAAAGGAACAAAAGATTATGCTGATAATATTCTTGCTAACTTAGAAACAGCAATAAATAATGTAAGTGTAACATTAAATGAAGCAATAAAAACTATAGAGAACAACAGAAAAGAACTTAAATAATAGAAAAAGTGGAAGTCAGAAATTTAAATAGGAAGTCAGAAATATTAAATTGATATTGATTTCCAAATTTCTGGCTTTTAATAATATAAATTGTAGTTTGTGTGAGGGGAATTCTAGGGACTGTCCCTAAAAATCACCAATTTTGGGGATTTTTGGGACTGTCCTGAATTTACCGTTTGTGTGAACGAATTAATTGCAAACGTTGTAGGGGCGGAATCAATTTCCGCCCGAAAAACAATAAATAATTCCGGGCAGATATGGAATCTGCCCCTACTACAATTTAATAAAATAAGGAGTAACAAATGTCAAGAGGAAGAAGAAGTAAAAAGAAAAATAAAAGTATATTAGATTTACAAGTAGTAACATTAATAATTGCAAGTATTTTGCTAGCAGTTTTAATATATACAAAATCAGGATATATAGGTGAAGCCCTAAGCCCAATATTAGGTGGGATTATGGGCTGGATAAAATACATAATACCAATAGGTACATTTGCTATTGCAATTTGTTTAGCATGTGACGATGACAAAGAAAACTTTATTAAAAAAATATTGCAATATGCTGTTCTTTTATTATGCATTACTACCATTATGACAGTTATTCAAATTGCCCAAGGAAAGTTAAACATTACAAATTTTGAAGAAACAGTTGCAGAGGCATATAATAAAGGAAGTGAAAATATAGGCGGAGGAGCTGTTGGAGCAATTTGTGCAACTTGTTTAATAAATCTCCTTGGAAAAGTAGCAACAGTTATTTTCGTAATAGGTGTAGCAATTATTGATTCAATTTTCTTATTTGGAATAAAACCGGCTGAATTACTAAAGGAATATATTGAAAATAGAAATGCTAGAAAACAAGATATAAAAGAACAAAAATTAGAACAGAGAAAATTAAAAATAGAAAATTCTGTTCCTCTTGTAAAAGAAGAAAAAATAAAAAAATTAAAAGATAAACCTAAAGAAAATAGTTTAATTACAGAAGATGAAATAAATATAAAAATAGCAAATGAGCAGCCACAAGAAGGATTATTTAAAAAGGAAGAAGAAATCAAGGAAGATAAGTCAAAAGAAGTACTTACATTAGAACATACATTAACAGTAGAAGATGAGCATTACGAATTTCCACCAATGGAATTTTTAAATCCAGGAAAAATGGCTACAAGATTAGGGAAAAAAGCTGTAACAGATACTGCAAATAAATTACAAAAAACATTATATAGTTTTGGTGTGTCTGCTAAGGTCGAAAACGTATCTGTTGGTCCTACAATTACAAGATATGAATTAAAACCAGCAGAAGGCGTACGCGTAAGCAAAATAGCAAATTTATCGGACGATATTGCACTTAGTCTAGCTGCAGAAACAATAAGAATAGAAGCACCAATACCAGGAAAACAAGCAGTAGGAATTGAAATTCCAAATAAGGAAAAAGAGGTAGTAGCTTTAAGGGATATTATAGATAATCCTACATTTGCAAAATCAAAATCAAAGCTATCTTTTGCACTTGGAAAAGATGCAGCAGGAGAAGCTGTAGTTACAGATATAGCAAAAATGCCACATGTATTAATTGCAGGAAGTACTGGTTCTGGTAAAAGTGTGTGTATAAATACTTTAATTACAAGTATAATATACAAAGCAAAACCAAGTGAAGTAAAACTTGTAATGGTAGACCCTAAAGTGGTTGAACTTTCCGTATATAATGGAATACCCCACCTATTAATACCTGTTGTTACAGACCCAAAAAAAGCAGCAGGAGCACTTGCATGGGCAGTACAAGAAATGGTAAATAGATATCATTTATTTGCGGAAAAAAATGTAAGGGACATTGCAGGATACAATGAAGCACTTGAAAAAGAAGGAACAGAAGGAAAACTTCCTCAAATTGTAATAATAATAGATGAGTTAGCTGATTTAATGATGGTTGCAAAAAATGATGTAGAAGATGCAATATGTAGATTAGCACAAATGGCAAGAGCAGCAGGAATGCATTTGGTAATTGCAACACAAAGACCATCTGTAGATGTAATTACAGGTATAATAAAGGCAAATATAGCAAGCAGAATTTCTTTTGCAGTAACTTCACAAGTAGATTCAAGAACTATATTAGATACAGCAGGAGCAGAAAAACTATTAGGAAAAGGTGATATGTTATTTTTCCCAACAGGAGTATTAAAACCTATAAGAATACAAGGTGCATTTGTATCAGATAGTGAAGTGGAAAAAATAGTTACATTCCTTAAAGAAAATGGAGGACCTACATATAGTGAAGATGTATTAGAAAAAATAGAAAGAGCTAATACTACAGATAAGGAATTAGACGAAGAAGATGATGATGAAACAGATCCATTTTTAATGGAGGCAATAGAAGCTGTTGTGGATTTAGGACAGGCATCGGCATCATTTATTCAAAGAAGATTTAAAGTAGGATATGCAAGAGCAGGAAGAATAATAGATCAAATGGAGGCAAGAGGAATTATATCTGGGTATGAGGGAAGTAAACCAAGACAAGTTTTAGTTTCTAAAGAACAATGGGAAGAATTAAAAATGGCAAAACCGGCAGAAACTGTAAATAACGAATAATATTTTATAAACAAGTGAAATTATGTGCTTTGTTATTACGAAAGAAGGGTGAAATTTTGAACAAAGAAGATTTTCTTTCTAAATTAAATATAAAAGATTATAATAATTTATTAGAAGATATATTAGAAAAAAAATCTTTTTCAGAAGGTGCAAAAAACATCCTTCTTAATATTTTGTATAAAGTAGAAACTTCATATGAAGATTATAATAAGGTAAAAACGCAAACAAGATTAAAAAAAGATATATTAGAAGAAATCATACAAATAATAGAAAAAGATTGTAAAGACATAGAATTAATAAAACCCAAATTAAATGAAAAGACAAAATTGGGGGATAAAAAGTTTAATACACAAGAAAATAAAATTATATCATATCCTAATGAAAAAACAGTTTTTTACGCATTACTTCATATTCAAGACTATAAATTTATAATTGATAATAATTATAATATATTAAAAGAACCAATGGAAAAATTATTAAATATTGGTTATATAATGGATAGAGAAGAAATAATTAGAGACTTTGATGGATGGTCTTGGATTATCGCTAAGGATGAAATAGAAAATTTTATTTACAATACAGTATATCAAAATATAAAAATTATACTAGGAGATAAATTTTTACAGGAAATAATAAATAATATAAATCAAAAGGATTTCATAGATAAATTTGAAAAAAAGATTAACAATTTATTCAATGAAGAAATTTCTAGTAAAATAATAGAAGAAATATATATAATAAGTATTTTGGAAAATATAAAAGAAAATAAAGAAAAACAAGATGATTTACTAAGAACAAGAGAAGACTTGCTAAAAGCACTAAATAAAATGAATGATAAAAAAATATATTTACAAGAATTAGCAAATAACAAAAAAATAATAGGAAAACAAATCAAAGAAATAGACGAAATAATTAATGATAATAGCCAATTAAGAAAAAAATTTATAAAAGAAAATGAAAAATTAGAGGAAAATGAAAAAATATTTAGTCTTAGTGAATATGAGGAAAAATTACAGGAAAGAAGAAATGAATTATTAGAAAATTTAAGACATTACAGTTCATTAATGAAACCAATGAATTACGTGAAAACTAAATTTAATATAAAAAGCAAATTAGATTTAATAGGAAAAATAGATTTAAAAAAAGATATTAACGAACAAGAATATAATATCTTATTAGAATTGCAAGTAAATATTTTAAAGGCGTTACAGGAAAAAATAGGAAAAATAGAAACAAAGAAAAAGATAATAGAATATATATATTTATTTAGATATTATAAATTATTATATATAAATAGAGAAAAACAAATAAAAAATATAGAAAATATAAAAGAACAATTGATAATGGCTGAAAAATATCTAATAACAAGAGCTTGTAATTTAAAGGCTATAAACATTATATCTAATAATATTGAAAAAAATTATGAAATTATCTCTAAATTACTAAGCACAAGTGTTATTGATTTAGATGAACTAAATATAGAATTTAAGAAAAAAGAAGATAAAATTATATTAAATATATACGACGACAATATGATAGATGAAGCAATAGAATATACTGAAAAATTAGACTTAAATGTAAAAATGAATAAAAAAATAAAACTATTTGTATAATAAGGGGGAAAAAATGAATATAACTTTTTTAGGAGCAACAAAAACTGTTACAGGTTCAAATTTTTTGTTAGAAGGGGCTGGAAAGAGAATATTAATAGATTGTGGACTTTATCAAGGTAAGGCAGCTGAAGAAAGAGAAAATTATGCAGATTTTTCATACAATGTTCAAGACATAGATTTTTTACTTCTTACACATGCACATATTGATCATTCAGGAAAAATACCAAAATTATATATAGATGGATATAGAAATCCAGTAATTGCACATAAGGCTACATGTGATTTATGCTCAATAATGTTACCAGATAGTGGTCACATACAAGAAATGGAAAATGAATGGCAAAACAGAAAAAGAATGAGAAAAGGACTTCCAGCTATGCCACCATTATATACTGCACAAGATGCAATAGACTGCTTAAAAATATTTAAACCTGTGCAATATGACGAAATTGTTGAACTTTCGCCAGATATTCATGTAAGATTTAATGATGCTGGTCATATGCTTCGGTTCTAGCATAATAGAAGTTTGGATAAAAGAAAATGGAGAAGAAAAGAAAATAGTATTTACGGGAGATTTAGGCAATAACGATTTACCATTATTAGATTCTCCAACAATGATAGAAACAGCAGACTATTTAGTAATGGAATCAACATATGGTGGAAGACTTCATATAAAAAATGATCAAAAAGCAGAAATGTTTTTAAATATAGTTGCAGAAACATTAGATAAAGGCGGAAATGTAGTAATACCTTCATTTGCTGTACGGAAGGACCCAAGAAATATTATATGAACTAAATAAATTAAAAGAAGAAAGAGAAGACCAAGAATTTTTGGAAAAATATGAAAAATTAATGAAAGCACCAGTATATGTAGATAGTCCGCTTGCAATATCAGCAACAGAAATATTTAGAAATAATATGAATTTATTTGAAGAAGAAGTAAGGGAAGAAATACAAAAAGGAGATAATCCATTAGAATTTCCAGGATTGCAATTTACACAAACTGCAGAAGAATCAAGAGCATTAAACGAAATTAATGTACCATCTATAATAATATCTGCGAGTGGTATGTGCGAAGTAGGACGTATAAAACATCATTTAAAACATAATCTATGGAATCCAAACAGTACGATACTATTTGTAGGATATCAAGCACCAGGTACACTCGGGGCAAAAATAGTTGGTGGAGAAAAAAAGGTAAAAATATTTGGAGAAGAAATAGCAGTAAATGCAAGAATAGAATATATAGAAGGATATTCTGGACATGCAGACCAAGAATGGCTTTTAAATTTTGTATATTCATTTATAACAAAACCAAAACATATATTCTTAGTTCATGGAGAACCAGAAGGACAAAAAATATTAAAAGAAAAAATATTAGAAACAACAAATATACCAGTTACAATACCAGAATATGGAGAAAATTATAAATTAGACGACAAAATATCAATAGAATCTAAGATAGATATGTATGACAAACACAAATATATAAGACTAGAAATAATAGACAGATTAGAAACATTAAAAGAAGAAATAGAAGATATGAGTGCAATGATAAAAGAAGACATATTTGATGAAGACAAAAAAGACGAAGAAATAGCAACAATAAACGATAGAATAAAAGAACTAGAACAGCAAATAGTAAAAATAATATCTTAGCATTTAGTTTAGGTAAATATTTATATTAAATAAAGGGGATTAAATAAAATGAAAGATAAATTTAATAAAAAGAAAAAATATGATGTTTCAGAAATATATATGGCTACTGAATGTATGAAATCTCCAAGTGAACATGGTGGGTTTGCATATTCATATTCACTTGGAGGAGGGCCTACAACTCCTTTAATAAAAATAGGTGGTAAATTATGTTCAGATTCATTTGAATATAGTAAAAGTCAAATAGTATCTACAAGGAGTAGAGAAGTTTCAAGTATAGAACTTTACCAAATTGAAAAATATGTACAAATGATGGAAGAAGATCCTAGATATGAAGGTAAACCATATGCGTTTATAGCAGATGTACAAAGATTTGATAAATTTTTAGAGCAATTTGGAATTGATGTAGGAAATTTAGAAAAAATCACATTAGATAAAGCAAGTATGGTAATGCTAGAATATTATGACAATGGACGAAGTAAATTAATACAAAAATATTTAGGAATTGATGGTATTTTTGTTATGACTGAAGAAGCTGAGAAAAGAAATATACAAGAGGTTCTCAAAGCAATACAAGAAGGTAAATTTGAAGTGTCTCCTAAATTCTTCGGATTAAAACAAAAAAATATATTTAGAAGATTTATAGATAGCCACAGAAAAAGGGAGTTATTAACAGATGGAACAAATAGAGATAATTTTTTAGATGAACTACCAAAAGCGGAAATTCTTAAATATAGAGTAGAACGGGAATGATAACGTTACAGAAAATGGGTTAGAACCTAAATTGCAAGAGAATAATCAAGATACAAATTTAGTACGCGATGATAATGAAGATATAAGATAGATAAATATATTTAAGGTACAGTCAATAGTTGACAATATTTGTCACGCTTTGGTACATCTTAAAGCTCAAAGTTAAACATGTATTGCAAAAAGCGAAAGCACAACATTTACATAAAAAATTAAAGGAGATACAAATGGAAAAATATTATAATGATGCAATAATTGGAAACAAAGAAATTACAGCAAGCTTTACTAAAAAAGGAGAATTAATAAGACTATTTTACCCTAACACAGATTACAGACAATTTATAGACTTTTTTCATACAGGAGTAAAAATAAATGATTCCTCAATGATATATCTACATAATGATGTAAATAATACATATAAACAATACTATACAAAAAACACAAATATTTTAAACACAGAAATATTAAATACATATTTTGAACTAAAAATATTACAAACAGACTTTGTATGTGAAAATAAAAATATATTAGTAAAAAAATATACAATGAAAAATGCAAACAGTATAGATTTACAAATTAGTTTTTTAATACATTCTGCATTGCTTACAGAAGACAATAATCAAGTAAGTGGATATTACAAAAATAATGTATTATTCCAATATATGCATGATTATACATTTGCAATATGTTCAAATAAAAATGTAGAAAAATCACAAATAAACAACAATAAAGCAAATATACAAGATGGTGTAATAGGTGACAAAGATTATATTGGAATGTCGAACGACTCTAGTATTAGTTATAATTTAGGAACATTAAAACCAAATGAAGAAATTGAATTTTGTATATACATTACAATAAATCATGGTGCAGAAATAAAATGTACAGAAACAAAAATAGAAGAAATAAGAAAATTAGATTATAAAAAAGAATTAGACAAAACAAAAAAATACTGGGAAAAATACGTAAAAGAGCATGATACAATAAAACTTACAAATTCAAATACGGAATATATGAAAAAAATAGAAAAAATATATAAAAGAACAATACTTTTATATCCATTGCTAACAAACCATTTAACAGGAGGAATATCTGCAGCAGTAGAAATTGACGAAAATCGAACGAAATGTGGAAGATACTCATATTGCTGGCCAAGAGACCGGAATATTTATAACAAATGCATTAGATATACTCGGAATGGAAAAAGAAACAGAAAGATTTTATAAAACATTTTGTAAAATGACACAAAGTAAATCTGGTATGTGGGAACAAAGATTTTATACAGACGGAAATTTAGCACCTTGCTGGGGATATCAAATAGACGAAACAGCAAGTGTAATATATGGAGTATATAATCACTTTGAACATACAAATAATTTAAAATTTTTAAAAGATACATTAAAAATGTGCGAAAATGCGACAAAATATTTAAAAAAATATATAGAAAATTTATTAAATGGAAAAGAAGAAGAATATAAAAGTTATGATTTATGGGAAGAAAATGAAGGAATACACACATATTCATTAGCAGCAATATTTGCAAGTTTTGAAACAATGCTTAAAATATATAACAAATTAAAACCAGAGTTTGAAGGTAATAGATTAAAATTAGAAAAAATAGAAAAAGAAGAAATATTATTAAAAAAATACTTACTAGAAATAAAAGACTATATTTTAAAAAATTTATATGATAACAATAAAAAAACATTTATAAGAAATAAAGATGGAAAGATAGATATAAGTTTGCTTGGACTGGTAACACCATTCAACTTATTTTCACCAAAAGAAAAGAAAATATTAAATACAATAGAAAAAATGGACCTAAGTATAAGAACATATACAGGAGGATACCTAAGATATGAAGGAGACAATTATGTAGGAGGAAATCCTTGGATAATTGCAAACCTATGGATGGCAAAATATTATATAGAGGCAGGAAATAAAAAGAAAGCAACAGAAAATTTTGAATTTGTAGTAAAAACAGCAACTGAAGCACGGATTTTTGCCAGAACAAGTAGATAACAGCACAATGCAAGCAAAATGGGTAATAGGACTACGGTTGGTCACATGCAATGTTTATAGATGTACTTAAAAAATTATACAATTAAAACAAATGAAAATCAGCATCTTGCACATTTTAATTAAATCGTAAAATCCTCAATGTGCATACGCACACCTGCGGTTTTACTCATTAATTAAAATGCACAATATACTAATTTTGATTTGTTTACATATTATGCAATTCAAACATCTGTAATGGTTGCACCGCTTTTGGAGACCCTCAAATAGACCGCTCCCAATGGATAATTTATATTTTAACTCGTTCGTCCCAACTACGCAGACACTGTAAAATATAAGATTGCTGACGCTAATCTTCTATTTAACAGTATCTAGCTAGTTGGTCCCCACACAAGCTCACTTCGTAAAATATAAATGAACCATTTCGCGCTTCTCTACTAATCAACCCAATGCAAACATTGTAGGGGCGGATTCTATATCCGCCCGAAAAGAAACAATTAACACCAAACCCAATGCAAACGCCGTAGGGGCGGGCCTCGTGTCTGCCCGATAAAGCAAATCAATAAATTGAATGCAAACATTGTAGGGGCGGATTCCATATCCGCCCGAAAGAAAATAATTGGTAATAAACCAATTGCAAACGCTGTAGGGGCGGACGACCCTGTCCGCCCGCAAAAGGAGAGACAAATGGAAAAAGGAAAGAAAAAAATAACTTTAATATTAGGAATAGTAGCAATAATAATGATAATAGTAACAGTAATAATATATGTTAGAATTTTCACAAATAAAAAAGAAGAAAAATGTAATAATGCAATTAATAATGAAATAATAATACCTGGTGGATCCGTAGGTAAACCAATTATCTACATATACCCAACAGAACAAACCAAAGTAAGCATAAAGGTAGGAAAACCAGAAAACCTATTACACACATATCCAAAATATGAAAATGGATGGGAAGTAATAGCAAAACCAAACGGAGATTTAATAGATACAAAAACAGGAAGAAACCTATATGCGCTATATTGGGAAGGAAAAAATACAGTGGAACCAAATATGAATGAAGGATTTATAGTAAAAGGAGAAGACACAATAACATTCCTAGAAGAAAAATTAAAAATATTAGGATTAAACGAAAGAGAAGTAAATGAATTTATAATATATTGGTTACCAAAATTAGAAAGCAATAAATATAACTTTATAAGATTCCAAACAGAAGAAGAAATAAATAACAACATGTCATTAGAAATAGAGCCAAAACCAGACACAGTAATAAGAGTGGTAATGGAATTTAAAGGAATAGAAGAACCAATACAAATACAAAAACAAAATTTAAAAACACCAAAAAGAACAGGATACACAGTAATAGAATGGGGCGGAACAGAAATAAAATAGCAAACAAAAATATGGGGGTAAAAAGAAAGGAAAAAAATGCAAAAAAATAACCCTCATAGAAAACAAATAAGATTAAAAGAATACGATTATTCAGCAGAAGGATATTATTTCATAACAATATGTACGCAAAACAGAAAAAATATATTAGCAAATATTGTAGGGGCAGATTCCATATCCGCCCGAAAGAAAATAATCGGTAACAAACCAAATGCAAACGTTGTAGGGGCGGACGACCCTGTCCGCCCGAAAGGAAATAATCGGTAACAAATCAAATGCAAACGTTGTAGGGGCGGATTCCATATCTGCCCGAATAAGATTAAATAAAGCAGGGAAAATGATTAATAATATTTATTTAGATTTAGAAAATCAATTTAAACATATAAAATTACATGATTATGTAATAATGCCAAATCATATTCATGGTATAATAGAAATATGTGAAAGGGCGGATATGGAATCCGCCCCTACAATAAACGAGATTATACAGACATTTAAAAGATATACAACAATAGAATATATAAAAGGTGTAAAAAAAGGAATATACCAATCATTTAATAAAAAAATCTGGCAACGCAACTATTATGAACATGTAATTAGAAATGAAAAAGAATATTATAAAATAGTAGAATATATACAAAATAATGTGTTAAAATGGAAAGAAGATAAATATTTTGAAATATAATAGGGAGGAAAAGAATGGCTAAACAGACAACAGTTTTTGTTTGTAGTAATTGTGGAAATGAATCTGCTAAATGGTTTGGAAGGTGTCCAGCATGTAATGAATGGAATACTTGCTACGAAGAAAAGGTTAATAATAAACAAAATAGTAAATCTACTCAAAAGAAACAAGCTATTCCTATTAAATTAAATGAAATAGAAAAACAAGATATTATTAAAACTTCTACAGGTTTTAATGAACTTGATAGGGTGTTAGGAGGAGGACTGGTTAAGGGTTCTCTTATATTATTAGGCGGTGAGCCAGGTATAGGAAAATCTACTCTTATTTTACAAATATGTGATAAAATAAAGGGTGAAGGAAAAGTTTTATATGTCTCTGGTGAGGAATCGGCAGAACAAATAAAATTAAGAGCAGATAGACTAGGGATTAATAATGATGATATAATTTTTCTTGGAGAAACTGATATAGATATAATTGAAAATGCTATTATACAAATAAATCCAAAACTTGTAATAATAGATTCAATTCAAACGATGTATTCTGATGAAATAACGTCAAGCCCTGGAAGTGTTAGTCAAGTAAGAGAAATTACTTCTAAAATTATGAAAATGTGTAAACAAGAATCAATTACTACTATAATTATTGGACATGTTACAAAAGAAGGAAATATAGCAGGGCCAAGAGTATTAGAACATATGGTAGATACAGTTTTGTATTTGGAAGGAGAAAGATATTTTTCATACAGAATACTAAGAGGAGTTAAAAATAGATTTGGTTCTACAAACGAAATTGGCATGTTTGAAATGAAAGATTTAGGCATGTGTGAAATTGATAATCCATCAGCTGTACTATTATCAGAAAAAAACGAAAATATTGCAGGGTCTATTGTTGTAGCAAGCTTAGAAGGAACAAGACCAATACTTGTAGAATTGCAAGCATTAACTGCAACTAGTGTATTTGGAATGCCCAGAAGAACTGCAAATGGTATAGATTATAACAGATTAACTCTTTTAATTGCTGTTCTAGAAAAAAGAGCAGGACTTCCTCTTGGAAATCAAGATGTTTATTTAAATATAGTTGGTGGTATAAGAATAAATGAACCAGCTTTAGATTTAGGTATAATACTTTCAGCATGTTCTAGCTATAAAAATATAGCTATTGCAAATGATACAATAGCTATAGGAGAAGTTGGATTAACAGGAGAAGTAAGAAGCGTAAACCAAATAGAAAAAAGAATTAAAGAAGCAGAAAAATTAGGGTTTAAAAAATGTATTATTCCAGAAAGCAATAAAAAACTATTGAAAGATGATTATAAATTAGATATAATAGGTGTGCAAAATATTTTAGATGCAATGAGATATTTAGGTTTAAGAAAGTAAACAGAAACATCTCTATTGGGACAAGCGAGGTGAGAGTTTGGCAGAAATAGCAAAAAAAGATGATACTTTAGTAAATATATTAAAAATTATAGCTCCAGGTACAAAGTTTAGAGAAGGTTTAGATAATATATTAAAAGCCAAAACTGGTGCACTAATAATAATTGGAGATTCAAAAGAAATAATGGACATAGTTGATGGACGGATTTAAAATTGATGAGGAATATACTCCAGCAAGATTATATGAACTTGCAAAAATGGATGGAGCAATTATACTTAGCAAAGATTTAAAAAGAATATTACTTGCAAATACTCAAATTATACCTTCTTCTAAAATTACAACAGAAGAAACTGGAACAAGACATAGAACTGCAGAACGTACTGCAAAACAAACAGGAGAACTTGTAATTAGTATTTCCCAAAGAAGAAATATAATAACTGTTTTTAAAGGTGATTTTAGATACACAATAGAAGATACTAGTAAAATTATAACTAAAGCAAATCAAGCTTTGCAAACATTGGAAAATTATAAAAGAGTATTTGATACAAAACTTAAAGTACTTAACGAATATGAGTTTAATGATATAGTTACATTAGATAATGTAATTACATGTATTCAAAGAGCAGAAATGGTAATGAGAGTAGCCGATCAGGTTAAGCGCTCAATTTATGAACTTGGAGAAGATGGAGTTTTAGTTAAAATGCAACTAGAGGAGTTAATAGAAGATTTACCAGAAGAGGAATTACTTATTGTTAAAGATTATATAGCTCCAAGTAGAAGATTAGTAGCAGAAAAAATATTGCAAAATATACAAAATGCTACACAAGATGAATTTGTTCAATCCGAAACTATTGCAAAAGCATTAGGATATGATCAATTTGATAATTACGAAGAAGTGGCAGTATATACAAGAGGATATAGAATTTTAAACAAAATACCTAGAATGCCAGGTAATATTGTTACAAATTTAGTAAAAACATTTAAATCTTTTCAACATATATTATTAGCAGATGTGGACAAGCTAGATGAGGTAGAAGGAATTGGAGAAGTAAGAGCTAGAACAATAAAACAATCACTAAGAAGAATGCAAGAACAATTTATGTTTGATAATTTAATGATTTAAAGAGGTGTAATATTGAAAAAATTAGCTAAAGATAATAAAGGTATAACCTTAGTAGCACTTATAATAACTATTATTTTAATGTCAATATTAGTTACTGTATCTGCATATTCGGGAATTAATACATATAGAAATATGAAAGTTGCTGAATTTATAGCACAAATGCAATTAATACAATCAAATGTAGATAATCTAGTTGAAAAAAGAAATATAGATGAGTTTTTAACTTTAGGAGAAACAACAAATTCAGAACAAAATAATGCTATTTCAAAAGCATATTCTAATCATGAAATAACAACAAGTGATACATCTAAGTATAGGGCTTTTACAAAAGAGAAAGCTTTAGAGATATTTAATGTTGAAGATTTAAAAAGTGATATAATGGTTAATTTTGAAACAAGAGAAGTCGTAAGTCTGCAAGGTATTGAATATAATGGAAAAACATATTATACTCAGTATAAACTACCAAATGGACAGACAATAGTTAGTAGCAAAGCTAATTCAAGAACAGTTAACTTTACTATGGGCTCACCGATAATAAATGGTCTTAATTGCAATTTAAAAATTAATAATATCAGTATTAGTAATGGAACATTAAGCTATTCAGAAATTAATTCAGAAAAAAATCCAATAAATTGGCAAATAATATCTAATTACACAGAAAAGAATAAAGAATATACAGTAAATATATCAAAATCAGGGAATTATATTTTAAAATTACGTGACAATGTATCTGGAGAAGAATATAGTAGCGAAGATCCAATTAATATTACTGTAACAAATTCGCCAAAAACTAATGTAAATATAGAGAATTATAATTATAGTGAAGGCTCGAGTAAATGGGCATATGCACAAGATGAATACAATGAAGAATATGTATGGATACCAAGATTTGCATATAAAACAGATTCAGAAACTGGAAGTATAGATATTAAATTTATAAAAGGTAATTCAAATATTGCTACAGATAATACGTATATTGATGATGAATGGAAAGTACATGAAAAGTTTACAAACAATGGAGAAGAACTTACAGGAATATGGGTTAGCACCAATAAACAAGACGGATTAGACATGGTTACATTATTACAAAATAACGAGAAAACATTGGTTGAAATTAATATATAAAAAACTAATATAAAATTTTACAAGGAGGAAATAAAAATGAAAAAGAAAAGTTTAGCTTTAAGTATAATTGCATTAATTTTTGTGTTAATTTTGGGAGGTTTTTTAGCATATGGATATTATCAAAAAGCTAATTATAAATTGACAAGGCCAGTAGTATCTATGGAAATAGAAAATTATGGAACAATAAAAATTGAACTTTATCCAGATATGGCTCCTAACACAGTTAAAAACTTTATAAAATTAATAAATGAAGGATATTATAATGGATTAACATTCCATAGAGTAGAAGATAATCTTATTCAAGGTGGTGATAAAGCAGGAGATGGAACAGGCGAAACAGAATATAGCATAAATGGAGAATTTACTGCTAATGACTATGATAACACTTTAAAATTTGAAAGAGGGACATTAGGACTTGCAAGAACAGATTATACATACTATTCATCTATGGATTCTAGTTTGGTAGAAGAAGGATATAATTCTGGATATGCTCAGTTTTTTATAATGGCACAAGACGAAACAGCTTTTGACGGATATTATACAGCATTTGGAAAAGTAATAGAAGGGATAGAAATAGTTGACCAAATAACACAATTAGAAACAGAGGTAGAAACAGATGAAGAAACAGGAGAGACCTCTAAAACAACAAAACCAGTAAATCCACCAGTAATAAAATTAATGACTGTTGATACATTTGGAGTTGAATACGGTGAACCTAAAACGCATGAAACATTTGATATAAATGAATGGTTTATGAAATATTATGGTTTAAGTTTATCTAATTAATTTATTTTATTAAATTTTGGTTTTTCAATTATTAATAAAAAGACTACATTAATATTTAGTTGTAGTCTTTATTTAAGTTTATAAAAAGGAGTATCAAAATATGAAATTTACAACGCTTTGCTACATAGAAAAAGACAATAAATATTTAATGATGTATAGAAATAAGAAGAAAAATGATTTGAACGAAGGCAAATGGATTGGAGTAGGAGGAAAATTTGAGGAAAAAGAATCTCCAGATGAATGCTTAATTCGAGAAGTTAAAGAAGAAACAGGTTTAACTCTTACAAAATATAAGCTAAGATGCTTAGTAACATTTGTATCAGATAAATGGGAAACAGAACATATGTATGTATATACTGCAACAGAATTTACAGGAGAATTAAAAGAATGTAATGAAGGAACCTTAAGTTGGATAGATAAAGATAAAATACTTGATTTACCTACATGGGAAGGAGATAGATTGTTTTTAGAAAAAATGCAAAGCCAACATGAATTTTTTACTATGAAAGTCGAGTATAGAGGAGATAAATTAGTTAAATAAAATTGTTTATAAATAAGGAAGTGAAAATATTGGATATTTTTAAATTATTAGAGGAATATGGTAGCCCATTATATGTATATGATTATAATGTTTTAATGGAAAGGTGCAATTCAATAAAAAAGTTTTGTGAGAATTTAAAGAAGGGTTTATCTGATAATATTTTGGTATCGATGCATTATTCAACAAAGGCAAATAGTAATCCTGCTATTCTAAAGGCAGTTGAACAGTCTGGACTAAATGTTGATTGTATGTCACCTTTTGAACTTATGATGGATGAAAAAAGTGGTTTTTCGCATGATAGAATATTATATGTTTGTAATAATATTTCGGCTTCTGAAATGACCCTTGTAAAGGAGAAGAATGTTTTAATATGTTTGGATTCAATATCACAAGTTGAAACTTGGGGCAAGTTATTTCCAAATACTAATATTATGGTAAGAATTAACCCAGGAACAATTGGCGTTGGACACTCAAAAGAAGTTATAACTTCTGGAAAGCATACAAAATTTGGTATATCAGAAAAAAATTTACCATTACTATTTGAAACTGCGAACAAATATAATTTGAATATTATTGGAACACATCAGCATTTAGGAAGCTTGTTTTTAAATGATAAAGTTTCAGATTATATAGCTGGAGTAAAAGCAGGATTGCAAATAGTAAAAAAATATTTTAATGGAGTAAAAATTATTGATCTTGGTGGTGGATTTGGTGTTCCATATAAACCGGATGAAGAGGATTTAGATTTATCTTATGTAACTACTAAACTATTAGAGGTACTTAAAGAATTTGTTAAATATTATCCTTCTATAAGAGAATTTAAATTTGAACCTGGAAGATATATTCCATGCGAATCTGGTAAACTTATAGGAACTGTAACAGCTGTAAAACATGAAAATGATATTTGGTGGGTATGTACAGATATTGGTATGAATCAATTAGTTCGTCCTTCTATGTATAAATCATATCACGAAATTGAAGTTGTTTGTCATTCGAATAATAAAAAACAAGAAGTAACTGCAAATTTCTGTGGAAATGTTTGTGAAAGTGGAGATATTATTGGAGAAAAAAGATTAATACAGTTGCCAAAAGTGGGAGATGCAGTTATTGTTTACAATGCTGGAGCTTATGGATTTAGTATGGCATCAAATTATACAGGTAGACCGAGACCAGCAGAAATAATGATAAACAATGATGATATTAAACTTATAAGAAAAAAAGAAACTTTAGATTATTTAATAAATAATATTATCTGGTAATATATAAATATTTAATTTTTAATATTAATTTAATTTTTTTAATTTATAATAAGTTAGCAACAAGGAAAGACTAATATTAATATCACCCCAATATAGGAAAAAAGATAAAAATCTTTTTTCCTATACCATAAAAATATAAGTAATAAAAAATTTTTATTGGATATAATAAGTTGCCTAAATACAATGTAAGTGTTACAATTTTAAAGTGAGGATATAGTGAATGAAAGTTTTAATAGTAGAAGATGATAAGATATTATCAGACACAATAAAACAGTGTATATATAATAAATTTGATACTGAGCAAGCTTATGATGGATATGAAGCATATATGCTTGCAAAAGAAAATATATATGATGCAATAATATTAGATTTAATGCTTCCAGAGATGTCTGGTTATGATGTACTTATAAAGTTGAGAGATGAAAAAGTTCTTACTCCAGTACTTATACTAACAGCAAAAGATACATTGAATGATAAACTAAAAGGTTTTAGACTTCGGAGCTGATGATTATTTAGTAAAACCATTTGAAAGGGAAGAACTTTTGGCAAGACTAGAAGCAATAATAAGAAGAACAAATGGTTCATATAAGGAAGATACTATTAAATTTAAAGACTTAGTATTAAATATAAAAAATAGAAAAGCATTTATAAAAGATGAAGAAATAATATTACAGGGAAAACAATTTGATATATTAGAATATTTAATAAATGCAAAAGGAACAATTATAACAAAGGAACAAATATTTGATAGAATATGGGGATTTGACTCATATACAACAACAAATGTTGTAGAAGTTTACGCAAGCGGACTTAGAAAAATATTAAAAAAATATGATTATGATAAATATATAAAAACAATCCGTGGTGTAGGATATATGCTAATAGAGTAGAGGTAATAATGAGCGAACAAAAACTAATAAAAAGACAATTAATAAAAAATATGTTTTATACATTTGTAGTATTTGCTGTAATACTCATTTTTTTTGATATAATAATATATAATCAGGTATCTGTATCTTTATATAAATCAATAGATAAGGAACTTTTAAGAACGGCAAAAAATTATGAAAATACAATGCTATATGACGAATTTATAGAAGGTACAAAAATTACATTTATAGAAACAAAAATAAATCCTAGGTTAATATGTATTATTAGAAATTCCGATGGAGAAATTTTAAACAGTGAAAATATTGGTAGATTCTATAACGACTATTTAAATGATATAACTTTTCATAAAACAAATATAAATGAGATATATGCAATTAAAGTTCAAGATAAATATAATTACAGAGGAATAACATTAAAATTTAATGGATTAGTAGGCAAAGAAATATATGTACAACTTCTTGCTAATGTAGATGGAGAAGTAGAAACAATAACAAATATGACTAATACATTATTAATAGGAAATTTAATAATAATAATTGTTGCAATTATAAGTTCATATATATTATCAAAGACGACATTAAAACCTATAATGGATTCATGGAAAAAACAAACAGAATTTGTACAAAATGCAGCACATGAACTAAGAACACCACTTACAATTATACAAGCAAAGCAAGAACTATTATTGCAAGAACCTGAAAGTAAAATTATAGATAAATCTGAAGATATTAATATAATTCTTAAAGAAACAAAAAGATTAACAAAGCTAATAAAAGAATTAATGATACTTGCTATGGCAGATTCAAACGAATTAAAAATGAAAAAAGAGAAAACAGATATAGATAAATTAATTAAAGAGATAGTAATACCATACAAAGATTATGCAGAGTTGCAAGAAAAAGAAATAAGTATGGATTTAAAGTTTAATAAAGAAATCAATGTAGATTCAAATAAAATTAATCAATTAATGATAATTATTCTAGACAATGCAATAAAATACACTTCTGAAAACGATAAAATAGAAATAAAAACATATTATAAAGATGGAAAATGTGTAATAGAGGTATTAGATACGGGAATAGGAATAAGTAAAGAAGCAGCAAAACATGTATTTGACAGATTTTACAGAGAAGACAAAGCTCGTTCAAGAGAAAAAGGAGGAACAGGACTTCGGACTTTCAATAGCACATACAATAGTAAAATTACATGGTGGAAGTATAAAAATAATGCCAAATGAACCAAAGGGAACAAAAGTAATAATAAAGCTTTAAAAAATTTTTTGGGTGAAAAAGGGGCCTGGCCCCTTTTTCACCCAAAAATTTTTTTAGTCTGAAAGTTTGCTATAAAGAGCAATAGACCATAAACCTGCAATTCCTACAACAATATATATTATTCTTGTTAGTACAGATAAGCTTCCAAAAATTGCATCTACTAAATTGAATTCAAATAAACCAACTAATAGCCAATTTATAGCACCTATTATAACAAGTGTAAGTGCAATTCCATTTATAACCTTCATGGTAAAACCTCCATTCTAATTTAGTTTTATTTTATAGGAAAGTTGCATTCGCAAAATGTATTTTTCCGTATAAAACAAAATTATATTTGCTAATAATAATCATATAGCATTGAACCTAAAATTATGCAAATAAATAATTTTATTAAGGTTCTATTTTCTTTTATTATTGTATCCAATATGTTTTATAATTATACATATTGCTACAAAAGCATTGATTTTTAAACATTTTTAAAATATAATTTATAAATAAGGAGATAATAATGTTAAAGAAAAATGAAGAATATGTAGTGAATATAATAGATAATGGCTTTCAAGGAGAAGGAATTTCAAAAATTGATGGCATTACTGTATTTATCGATAAAGCAATAAAAGGAGAAAAAATAAGGATTAAAATTTTAAAAGTCCTAACAAATTTTGCATATGGGAAGATAATAGAAATTTTAGAAAAATCTGTAAATAGAGTAGATAAAGAATATTGTGCTACATATAAAAGATGTGGAGGATGTAATTTAAGGCATATAAAATACGAAGAAACTTTAAATATAAAAAAAGCTATTGTAGAAAATTGTTTGTATAAGGCTTTAAAAAGAAATGTAGAAGTAAATGATGTTATAGGAATGAATAATCCATTATACTATAGAAATAAACTTCAATATCCAGTAGGAGTTGACAAAGATCAAAAACCTATAATGGGTGTTTATTCTACAAGAACACATAATATTATTCCAACAAATGAATGTTTTATACAAAATAAAGAATGTCAAATTATAGCAAATGATATTCTGGAATTTATAAAACAAAATAATATTAAAGCTTATGATGAAAAAAATTTAAAAGGTGCAGTAAGACACATAATCATAAGAATTGGTGTAAAAACAAACGAAGTACTAGTAATATTAGTTTTAAATGATAATAATTTTAAGAAAGAAAAAGAATTAGTAGAAATTTTAACAAAAAAACATAACAATATAAAATCAATCGTTAAAAATTTTAACAATAAAAATACAAATGTTATTTTAGGAGAAAAGACAGAAGTAATATATGGAGAGCGGATATATATACGATATATTAGGTGGTTATAAATTTAAGATATCTCCATTATCATTTTATCAAGTTAATCCAGTACAAACAGAGATATTATACAATACTGCAATGAAATATTTAGATAATGATACTGAAAACAATATCGCACTTGATTTATACTGTGGAATAGGAACAATTGGAATCTTTGCGTCAAAACATTTTAAAAAAGTATATGGAATTGAAATAGTAGAGCAAGCAATAGAAGATGCAAAATATAATGCCAAAATAAACAATATAAATAATATAGAATTTTTTGCAGGAGATGTAGAAGAGATTTTTCCTAAAATTATTGAAAAAAACAATATAAAACCTAGCACAGTATTTGTTGATCCGCCAAGAAAGGGATTAAATAAAAATACGATAAAAGTATTACAAGAACTAAAGCCACACGAAATTATATATATTAGTTGTAATCCTGCAACACTTGCAAGAGATATTGCTCTACTAGAAGAAAATTATAACATAGAAGAAGTGCAACCAGTAGATATGTTTCCATATACGGGTCATGTGGAGTGTGTGGCAGCGCTACAATTAAAAGAGGACAGTTAATACTTAATTTTAATATGGTTTCAGAAATTATAACTTTTGAACAAAAAGGAAAATATGGCAAAGAAAAACATCAAAATTTGGGTGTGAGAGTTAAAGTAATTGCTTAAGTGGTAAGTGGAAACACATAATTTTAATTTTAGAAAATTAAGCAAAGTGTTTGAAATACTAAAAAATTTGTAGTTGTATTTACGATAAGCATAACAGGTATAAGTTGTGTTGGTTTGTAGATATGTTATAAAGTTAGATATTTCAAGTGTTATAGGAAATTTATTAAAATGAGTTATAGAGAATCTTTATAAAAATAGGTGTCAGTAGATATGTGCTGATACTTATTTTTTTATAGGTCAAAATTTTAGGATTTTTTGACCTATAAATTTCTATGGGTTAAAAAAATAAGAAAATTTGCCCTATAACATTTGCAAATTAATTTTAATCTCCAATAAAAATAATATCTAGAGTAAATAAACTCACTTCGTTCGCTCTTGACGTTATTTTTATTGGAGATTTTGTTGGCAATTAAGCAAATGCAAGGATAAATATGTTTTGTAAATATTGGTAAAACACTATGAAAAATTGTGAGTTTGTGATATAAATTAAATATATGCAATTATATTGATTTAAATTTGTTAGAAATAAGCTGACAAATTAAGGAGTAAGATTATGGAATATATAGATATATTTGATGAAAATAATGAGCCAATTGGAAAAGTTAAAGAAAAGAATCAAGCACATGAAGATGGCGAGTTTCACAGAACAGCACATGTGTGGATTATAAATGATAAAAACGAGTTACTATTACAAAAAAGAAGTACAAGCAAGAAGTCGCATCCGAATTGTTGGGATATATCTGGAGCAGGACATATAAGAGCAGGGGAAAGTGTAATTGATGGAGCAATTAGAGAATTAAGAGAAAAATTAGGTGTTGAAGCGAAAGAAAAAGATTTGAAATATATTACAACAATAAAGAGTACAAAAAATCGTAAAAATATGGAATTTCAACATGTATATTTGTTAAAATGCAACAAGAAAATTGATGAATATATTTTTGAAGACAAAGAAGTATCAGAGGTAAAATATGTTTATTATGAAGAATTAGAAAAGATGGTTGAAAATAAATCAGAGGGATTATTATTACATGAAGAAGAGTTTAAAAATTTATTTCAATATATAAGAAGGAACAAGAAAAATTTAATATTAGCATACATGGGAACAGGAAAGACAGAACTTGAACATCAGTATAAGAATGTAATTGATCTAGATTTTCAAGATTATAAGTATATTTATGATGAATCAATAAGGCAGTTACCGTTGGAACAAAGAAAAGGTCAAACTTCATTGCGTACTGAAAATCCTAACTATCCTGATAATTTTATTAATGCGGTTTTAACAGAACTTGAAGAGGATAAAATTGTTGTATCGCCATTTATAGGACATGTCTTTAAAGCAATTGATAGTGACGCATTCAAAAAAAACGCAAAAGATATTAGAATTATTTTAGCATTTCCAATGCCAAATAATTTCGAGGAATATGTAGATAGATTTAGAAAAAGAGGAAATGGCGAAGAATTTATATTAAGGAGAAGAAAAGAATTTACTTCGTTAGTAGATTTATTTAATAATGCTTCTAATGAAGAGTATGAAAAAATTATAATAAAACCAAATCAGTATTTATCTGAAGCACTTATTGAATATGGAATTAATATAAAAGAGAGGTAAAGAGATGAATAATTTTATTTATGAAATTCCAACAAAAGTATATTTTGGAGAAAATCAATTACAAGGAAACTTAAGTCAAGAAATAAAAAAATATGGAAATAAAGTATTATTAGTATATGGCGGAGGTTCTATAAAGAAAATAGGTCTTTATCAAAAGATTGTAAATGAACTTAAAAACTCTAATATAGAAATATATGAATTTTCTGGAATTGAACCTAATCCAAAGCATACATCAATAAATGAGGCTGCTAGTATTTGCAAAGAAAATGATATTGACATTATTTTAGCTGTTGGTGGAGGAAGTGTAATTGACAGTTCTAAATTAATTTCAGCAGGTAAATATTATGATGGAGATGTATGGGATTTAGTTTTGAAAAAAGCTGAGATACAAAAAGCAATGCCTATAATTACTATATTAACAATGTCAGCTGCGGGTTCTGAGATGAATAATAATGCTATTATTTCTAATAAAGAAACACATGAGAAGAAAGGTATAAAAAGTCCATTGTTTATACCTAAAGTTTCTTTCTTAGATCCAACTATTACGTATTCAGTAAATAAGTATCAAACAGCTTGTGGAAGTTTTGATATTTTATCACATATAATGGAAACTTACTTTTCAAGAAATAGTGGATTATATATGTTAGACACAGTAATGGAAGGGTTAATGAAAACTGTAATAAAATATGCTAAGATAGCTTATAATGAGCCAGAAAATTATGAAGCAAGAGCAAATTTAATGTGGGCTTCATCTTGGGCAATAAATGGATTTGCTAGAATGGATAGACAACCTAATGTATGGGTGTGTCATTTATTAGAACATCAATTATCTGCATTTTATGATATTACTCATGGATTAGGATTAGCTATTTTAACACCACGATATTTAAGATATTTATTAAATGAAAATACTGTAGATAGATTTTATAGTTTTGGTGTTAATGTATGGAATATTGATTTCAGTTTACCTAAAACGGAAGTAGCAAAAAAATCAATAGAATGTTTAGAAAATCTATGTTATAAAGATTTAGAATTAACAAATAATTTGTCTGATTTAAATATAGATGATAAGCATTTTGAAGAAATGGCAAATCGTATATGTAGTAATGGAGCAGTAAAAGGTTTTATAGATTTGGATAAAAAAGATATTATTAAAATTTTTAAATATTGTTTATAATAGAAACATTTGTCGGAAATCTTCGTAAATATTATATCATAGACGAAGATTTCCAACAAAAAAACTGTAGCTTATATATTTCTATATAAGCTACATTCTAAATCTTAACTGCTTACCAAAGTAAGCCTTCTCAGTCATCTAATAAAAGTATAATAGAAAATTTATTAAAAATCAATAATTTTTATAAATTTTTCAAAAGCACTTGCCGGAAACTCTCGTAAATATTTAATGATTTACGAAAGTTTTCGACACGAAAATAGAAAATCCCTCTGCATTAGAGGGATTTTAAAGCGTTTATAAACGAACTAACCACATTTAAATGTGCAACATTAAATGTAAATATATTATAATATATTTTATCTATTGCTTCAATAAATTTTTACAAATTTTGCTAAAAACCTTAATTAAAAAACTAAATTCCAGGTAAAGCACAACTGGAATTTAGTTTTTTAATTAAGGTAATTGATAAAATATCGGTAGAATGTGGTAATATTTCGAAAAATATAGTATAATTAAGCTGATAAAATTTAGGAGAATTTATATGAAGAATAAATATTTTAGTGATTGGACTAAACTAGAAAAAACGTTATTGTTTGGGAGTATAATTCTTGTTAGTCTTGTAGGAATAATATTTAAATCTGATTTGTTAACAACTATATGTTCTATTGTTGGAATAATAACAGCTTTATTACTTGCTAAAGGTAAAAATTTAGGACAGATATTTGGATTATTAATAGTTGTTTTATATAGTATAGTGTCATTGGAAAATGGTTACTATGGGGAAGTAATAATATATTTATGCATAATGCTTCCGATGTATATAATTGGAATAATTTCGTGGTTTAGACATCAAAACAAAGATACTAATTCTGTTGAAGTAAACAGGATAACAATAAAAGAGTGGATCATAGTTTTATTTGCTAGTATAGTATGTTTTATAGGAATTTATTTTTTATTAAAAGCACTTAATACTAATCAATTGTTTATATCTTCTCTTTCTGTAATAGATAGTTTATTTGCTGTTTATTTAGGAGTTAGAAGAAGTAAATATAGTTTTTACTTTTATGTAGTTAATGATTTAATACTTATATTATTATGGGGAATTCCTGTAATAATTGGAACAATAATATTAATACCAATGGTGTTTAATCCATTAATAAACTTAATAAATGATCTATATGGAATATATAACTGGAAGAAGTTAGAAAAAGTACAGGGAGTTAAATAATATGAATAAAATAAAAGTTTTAAACGAAGATGATATTAAAAAAATAATTAATATGGATATAGCAATAAAAGCAGTTGAAAAAGCATATATGCAGAAAAATTCAAATAAAGGTAATGTATGGCCTTTGGTCTTTTATGAATATGAACACAATGTATTTGACTTAGATATTAGGTCAGGAAATTTAGATAATGATAATGTCTATGGATTAAAGTTAATTTCATACAATGAGAATAATCCAAATAACAATATGCCAAAAGTGTTTGCAACATCTTTAATCTTTGATTCTAAAAGTGGTAAGCCTTTAGCATTACTTAATGCATCACCAATAACTTCTTATAGAACAGGTGCATCTGCAGCAATTGGAGCAAAATTTTTGGCAAGAGAAGATTCAGAAAACTTATTAGTTGTAGGATGTGGAAATATTGCAATATATTCGATTGTAGCAACTCTAATAACTATGCCAAATATTAAAAATGTATGTATATGTAATCCAAAGAATTATGAAAATTTATCAAATAAAGATGTAGAAGAGACAGAAATTGAAAGTATAGGATTAGAAATATCTGATGATAATGAGCCAAGTAAAAGAATTGCAACTAAAAATGGATTTAAAAAAGCAGGGGAAAGATTTTTTTCTTTGACTTTGGAAGATTATATAAAACAAAGGGAAAACACAATAAGAGATTAAAAATTAATTTGAAGAGCAAAGATAGAAAGGTGAGAATTATGGTGGATTTAGAATTATATAGGATATTTAAAGTTGTAGCAGAAGAAGAAAATATAACTCACGCTAGTGAGAAATTAAATATATCTCAACCTGCAGTAACAAAGCATATCCAAAATCTAGAAGAAATTTTAAATATAAAATTGTTTGAAAGAACTAATAAAGGTCTTATTCTAACAAAGATTGGAAAAGACATTTATGATGAAATTAGAGAGCCAATAGGAATTCTTGAGAATTTATATAAAAAGTATAGCGATTCTAGAGATATTAATTTAGGAATACATACTACTATGTTAAATAAATTATTTAGTAAAAAGTTATCAAAATATTATGAGCTTAATGAAAATGCAAAGATAAATATTGTTAATTATGATGTAGAGGACATGTTATCTAAACTATTGAAACAAGAATTAGATATTGTAATAACAAAGAAAATATTAAGCTATCAAAATGAAAATATTGAATTTATAAAAATTGGAACAATGCAAGATATTTTAGTAGTAAGTAAAGATTCTGAATTATTAAATAAAAAAATATCAATAGAAGAATTAAAAGAAAAAACACTATATATGCCAAGAAAAACTTCTGTAACATCCATTAATTTCTTAAAATCTCTTAATTTAACAGAAAACGACTTTAAGTATATTAAAAATATTTCATATAATACAATGTTAGAAATTATAAAAAATACAAACGGAATAGGATTAATGACTAAGGAATATATACAGAATGAATTAGAAAATAACGAAATAATTGAATTAGAAACAATATTTAAAATTGAACCTATTGAATATGGAGTTTATATAAATAAAACAAATAAATTTAATGAATTAAAAGAATTAATAAAACTTATAGAAAATGATATGCTGGTATAACTTTTGATTATATCAGCATAACTAATACATATTTTACTTTATTCAACAAAAATGATATGATAAATATACGGAAAGTATGTTGAAAGGAGCGTCTTGAACTTATGGATTATAAAACTAAAATAGGAAAAGATGTTACCATAAAAGAATCTACAATTGGAAAATTTACATCAATTGCGTGGGGAGCAAGAATTAATCCAAGTAATCATCCTTCATATACTAGAGTTGCTTAGCACAATTTTATTTATCGCTCAAAACAATTTGGTTTTGCTGAAGAAGATGATGAAAGTATTTTTGAATGGAGAAGAAAAGATAAAGTTATAATTGGCAACGATGTATGGATTGGACATAATGCAATAATAATGCCTGGAGTTACTATTGGAGATGGAGCAATTGTTGGAAGTGGTGCGGTTGTTACTCATAATGTAGAGCCATATACAGTTATAGTAGGAGTTCCAGCTAAACCAATAAAAAAAAGATTTAATGATGAAATAATAGCTAAAATACAAGAGTCAAAATGGTGGAATTGGTCTCACGAAGAAATAAAAGAAAGATTACAAGATTTTAAAAATATAGATAAATTTATAAAAAAATGGTGTTAAGGGGGATTTTTATAATGAAAAATATTAAAACTGTTATTTTTGATTTAGGAGGAGTTTATTTTACAGATGGAACAAAGAGAGCAATTGATATAATTAGCCAAAGATGGAATTTAGATCAAAGTAAAGTTGCTGATGTATTTAAAGGAAAGATAGGAACAGCATATAGAGAAAGTCAAATAACACACGATGAATTTTGGAGACAAGCTAAAGAAACATTAGAAATAGATGCACCAATGGAAGAATTAGCAGAAATATGGTTAAATGGTTATGTGCCAATAGAAGGAACAGTAGAGATAATAAAAGAGTTAAATGAAAAAGGATATGAGATACTATATTTATCTGATAATGTTCAAGAAAGAATAGATTATATAGAAGAAAAATATCATTTCTTACAATATTTTAAATCAGGTGTATTTTCTCATATAGCAGGAGTTCGTAAACCTAATCCTAAAATTTATCAATTAGCATTGGAAGAATCATCAAATCCAGCAGAAAATTGTGTTTATATAGACGATAAACCAAATTTATTAGAAGAAGCTGATAAACTTGGAATGGCAACAATAGCTTTTGTAAATGCAGATGAAACAAGAAAGAAATTAATAGAATTAGGTGTTAATTTAACTGAAAAAGAAATAGAGGAGAGATAAAGTGGATAAAAAATTAAAAGAGTTAAAAGAAAATGGTATTTTCATTGATTCTATTACAGAAAACAATGCAATAAATTTATTTGATAGTATTGAATTTAATAATATAAAATCAATAGGCATAAGTACAGCAGGATTTTTTGAAGGATATTATGCATCGAAAGGGAAAAAGGTTGTTGCAACAACTTTGGATGAAGATGGTATTGAATATATGAAATCGTTATTAAAAGATGTAAAAGGCAATGAAAATATTGAATACAGAATAGAGGACGCAAGTAAAGAATCTACTGATAAAAATAATTCTTATGATGTTTTATATTCTAGACTATGTCTGCATTATTTATCGAATGAGGAACTTAAAATCGCTTTGGATGATTTTTACAGAATACTTAAGCCAAATGGAACATTTTTTATTGTTGTAAAATCTGCTAATGATAGAATGGCAAAATCATCTAATTCTGTTATAGATGAAAAAACAGGACTAACAGTAGTTTCAGATTATAATTTGTATCAAGCTCCAAGCAGAAAATTTCATACGATAGAGTCTTTAAGTGAAGCAGTAGAAAATGCAGGATTTGTAGTAGAAAACGTTATAGAGTTAGAAGAAAGACTTTGTATGGATTGGAATAGGCTTGTTCTATCTGATAGTGATGCTACTGTTATACAGATGATAGTAAAGAAATGTTAAGGAGAGATAAAATATGTTGGAAAGTTTAAGGAATAAAATAAAAGAAATTTTGCTTTCTGAAGTTAAAGACATAATTATGACAGCTAGAAATGAAAATATGATAGTTGTTGAAGAAAAAGGAAATGGAGACTCTGCAACAATAGCAGATGTAAAAATAGGAGAATTGTTTTCTAGAATATTACCAGAGATTTTACCAAATTCAATAGTAATAAATGAGGAAGATTTTAGTGAGCAAGTATTTGAAAAAATGAAAACAACTAGGTATATTTGGATAGTTGATCCTATTGATGGTACTAAAGCATTTAGAACACCAAATAATAATGAATATTGTGTAGGGATTGGATTATTAGATAATTTAAATCCAGTATTAAGTTTAGTTTATTTGCCTGAATATGAGTTCAATGGTGAAAAAGGATTGATGTTTGAAGCAATTGACACAGAAGAAGGTGCAAAGCTAAATGGAAGAAATATTTTGGTGACTGATAAGGATAATTTATCAGAATTGTTATGTATAGATCACATTCATAGAGATACAGAGCTTAATGAAATAGAAAAGAAAATTAGTAGCAAATGCGGTAAAAGAGAAAAAATTAGAGCTTATGAGGGACATTCAACACTAGCAAATTATGCTTTGGTGGTTGCAGATAATTTAAATAGAATTTTTACTAGAAGAAATGCGAATTTGTGGGATGTAGAACAAAGTGCATACATAGTTGAAAAAGCAGGTGGAGTTGTATTTTATAATGATGGAACAGACATATTCCCATTGGATTTAAACAGATTAAATGTAAAGGTTGATGAAAACGGAAATAATTTTTTAATAATAGATTCCAATATAGCTTGTGCAAAAACAATTAAAACAGAAATACTATCATTAATAAAATAATAATATGAAATATGTAAAAAAGTTATGTTGTTATAATTAATAGTTATAGCAATATAACATTTTTGCATTTTACATAATATTCGTAAGGAGTTATAATATAATTAAGATAAGGCGAGGAGGTATATGTAATGAAAAATATTAATATAAAAAAATTAAGAGAAGATGGACATGAAATATATATTATAACTGGAAGGGATAATGGAGAATACACAAATCCTTATGAATTAACTAAAGCTTGGCTAAATAATTATAATATTGTTTATGATAAACTACTATTTACAAATGCTTATGATAAACAAGCTAAAACAGAAGTATGTCTAAAAAATAATATTGATTTAATAATTGAAGACAGCACTAGAATAAGTTTAGATTTAATAAATAATGGTATTAAAGTTTATACAATGAATACAAGATATAATCAAAAAGAACAAACATTAAATAGAGTACTAACATGGAAAGAAATATACGAAAAAATATCTAAATTAAATAAAAAAGAAGAAAGGAAAAAGGTAAATGTTATTTTAGATACAGATACATATAATGAATGCGATGACCAATTTGCTTTATCTTATTTAATAAAGTCACAAGACAAGTTTAACATAGAAGCAATTACAATAGCTCCATATCACCATGATAATAATATCTCTATACAAGAAGGAACAGATAAAAGTTATAATGAAGTAATCAAAATATGTAATTGGTTAAAATTTGATTGGACTAAAAAAGTATTTAAGGGATCAACAGATTATGTAGAAAATAACTATAACGAAGAAAATGATGCAGTAAATAAAATTATTGAAATTGCAAATAAAAA
>CANQYS010000007.1 GCA_947628115.1 uncultured Clostridia bacterium
AGGACAATGTCAGGTGGGCAGTTTGACTGGGGCGGTCGCCTCCTAAAGAGTAACGGAGGCGCCCAAAGGTTTCCTCAACCCGGACAGAAATCGGGTGAAAGAGTGCAAAGGCAGAAGGAAGCTTAACTGAAAGACAGACATGTCGAGCAGATACGAAAGTAGGGCTTAGTGATCCGGTGGTAAGTGAGTGGAAATGCCATCGCTCAACGGACAAAAGTTACCCTGGGGATAACAGGCTTATCTCTCCCAAGAGTTCACATCGACGGGGAGGTTTGGCACCTCGATGTCGGCTCATCGCATCCTGGAGCGGAAGTACGTTCCAAGGGTTGGGCTGTTCGCCCATTAAAGCGGTACGCGAGCTGGGTTCAGAACGTCGTGAGACAGTTCGGTCCTTATCTGTCGCAGGCGCAGGATATTTGAAGGGAGTTGTCCTTAGTACGAGAGGACCAGGATGAACATACCGATGGTGCAACAGTTGTCACACCAGTGGCATAGCTGTGTAGCTAAGTATGGAAGGGATAAACGCTGAAAGCATCTAAGTGTGAAGCCCACCCTAAGATAAGATATCCCATACCGTAAGGTAGTAAGATACCAGGAAGACTAACTGGTAGATAGGTTGGAGGTGTAAGTACAGTAATGTATTTAGCTGACCAATACTAATAAATCGAGGGCTTAATCATAAAGGAAGGAAAAAAATAGTGAGCCAAAGATAATCTTTATCTGTATATTTTTCAGTGTATTGATACACAATAATTTTCTGGTGATAATGACGGCAAGGAACCACCTGTACCCATACCGAACACAGAAGTTAAGCTTGCCAGTGCCGAAAATACTTGTGGGTTACCCCGCTGGAAAGATAGGTCATTGCCAGATTTTTTTATGTCTTAAAACGGGGGGCATACCTCAATTTATGAGAAATACTGTAGATTGAGGTATGTCCCTTATATTGTTTGAGGGACACACCTCAGTCTATAAGAAATATTATAGATTAAGGCATGTCCCTTAGATTTTGCAAAGGATATTAATTTATAAATTCTATTTTATTATTTTTTAAAGATTTAATTCTAGCTAATGAATAAACGTTATAACCTAATTCATCCAAAATTTTTCTTCCTGGTTGAAATGTTTTTTCTATTACAATACCAATACCAACAACCTTTGCACCAACATTTTCAATTAATTTTATTGATGCTTTTGCAGCCTCACCATTGGCTAAAAAATCATCTATAATTAGTATGCTGTCATCTTGACTTATATAATCCTTAGAAATGGTTAAATTATATGTAGTATTTTTAGTAAAAGATTTATAATTTACCTGATAAATATCATCATTCAATATAGCTGATGTTTGTTTTTTTAAAATAACCATTGGCACATTTAATTCATATGAAGTCATAACTGCAGGAGCAATTCCCGAACTCTCTATTGTAAAAATTTTTGTAATTTTGTCTTTTTTAAAATAATTAGAAAATTCAACTCCAATTTCTTTCATTAGTTTAGAATCAACTTGATGGTTTATAAAGTTATCCACCTTTAAAACATCTTCATTAATTATTTTTCCTTTTTGTAAAATCATATCTTCTAAAAGTTTCATATTGACCTCCCAAAAAAATATATATAAATTATATAATAAAAAAATTTTTTGTAAATATTAAATAATTATAAATATTGAAATAACAAATAAGTTAATATATAATTAAAAATAATTAAGGAGGAAAATAAAATGTCAAAGGTAATGTGGAAGCCAGGAACTTTTATATATCCAATTCCAGCAGTTATGGTTTCATGTGGTTATATGGAAAAGTCAAATATAATGACAGTTGCGTGGACAGGAATATTAAATACAAATCCAGCAATGTGTTATATATCTGTAAGACCAGAAAGATATTCATATAATATTATAAAAGAAACAGGAGAATTTGTTATAAATTTAACTAATAAAGAATTAGCATATGCAACAGATTGGTGCCGGAGTAAAATCTGGAAAAGATGTAGATAAATTTAAAGAAATGAATTTGAGTAAAGAAAAATGCAATTTTGTAAATTGTCCAGCCATAAAGGAAAGCCCAGTATCTATAGAATGCAAAGTAAAAGAAATAAAAGAGTTAGGTTCTCACCATATGTTTATGGCAGAAGTTTTATCAATTAATGCAGATGAAAAATATATTGATGAAAACGGAGCATTTGATATAACAAAATGTAATTTAATTGCTTATGCAAATGGCAAATATTTTGAGCTTGGAAACAAAATAGGAAAATTTGGATATTCAGTTCAAAAGAAAAAATAAAATTTAAATAAAACAAATGAACCAAATTAAAAAAACAAAAGTCTAATGAGTATGGAGGTACAAAGATGTCTATTATCGCACAAGTAAAAAAAGGAGATAAAGAAGCATTTGCAGAATTAATAGAAGAATATAAATTACCAATATATAAAACAGCAAAAGCAATATTAAAAGATGAAGATGATGTGTGTGACGCAATTCAAGATACAGCTTTAAGTATATATAAAAATATTGCAAACCTAAAGAACGAAAAATATTTTAAAACTTGGGTTATTAGAATTACAATAAATAAATGTTATGACATAATAACAAAAAACAGGTTAAATAGCGAAAAAATGGAAAAAGTAAAATTTTATGATGAGGAAGTACATAATAGTTTTGATAAAGATGTAATACTTAAAACTGATTTAGAAACAGCTTTAAATGCATTGGAAGAAGATTTAAGAGTAACAACAGTTCTATATTATTATAACGATTTATCTATATCAGAAATATCAGATATATTGAATATACCGAAAGGAACTGTAAAATCAAGAGTATTTAGAGCAAGAGAAAAGCTATATGAGATATTAAGCAAAGAGGAGGTGGCTAGTAATGAATAAAAAAGACATGTTTATTAAAGAAAAATTACAACAAGATAAAAAAATATCTAATAAAGCAAACAAAATATTTGAAAATGTAAAGGAGGAATTTAATGTGGAAAATAACGGAAAGAAAGTTATAAAAATAAGTTTCAACAAATTTTTAGCAATAACTGCATCATTAGTAATAGTTGGATTTTTAGGTATTGGGCTATATGCAACTAAATTTAAGAAAAATGATGTAATTGCAGAAAAAGAAACAAATATAGAAACAACAGAAACAAAAAAGGCATTTAAATATGCACTTAAAAGTAATTCACTAGAGGATTTTGATTTGAGATTTTTACAGTTAGAAAATGAAAAAATAAATAAAATATATAGTCCACTTTCTATAAAATACACACTAGCAATGCTTAATGAAGGAACAGAAGGGGAATCTAAAGAGCAAATTACAGGTTTAATTGGTGAATATAAATCTAATAAATATATTAATAGTAAAAACATGTCATTTGCAAATGCATTATTTATAAGAGACACATATAAAACATCAATTAAACAAACTTTTGTAGATAATTTAAGAAATAAATACAATGCAGATGTTATATATGATTCATTTAGTTCTTCAAAAAATATGAATTCATGGATTAGTGACAAAACTCTTGAACTTATTAATGATATGATAAATGATTCAGATTTAAGTGACCTAGATTATGCACTTGTAAATGCACTAGCAATAGATATGGAATGGGAGCATAAATTTGTAAAAGCAAGTGATATTATTAATTTAGAAACTAATTATAGCCATGAAAACTATGGATGGAGTGCACCAATGCAATTATTATCAAACAAATTTGAGGGCGTTCAAGGTGATATATCAGGAATGGGAATAATAGCTTCTGTAAACAATTATGATATTGTTAAAACTTTAGGGGAAGAAAATATTAGAAAAACTGTTGAAGATAGGTTTAGAACTTATCTAAAAGAAAATCGTGATGGTCAGGCATCATATTATTTAGAAGGAAAAGATACAGAAACAGCAGTAAAAGATTATTTAGATAATTATATTGAAGAATTAAATGCAAATTATAAAAGTGTAAATAAAAATACAGATTTTGAAATTTATCAAGATGAAAAAGTAACAGCATTTGCTAAAGATTTGAAAGAATATAATGGAACAACTTTGCAATATGTAGCAATAATGCCAGAAGAAGAGCTTGATAGCTATATAGATAATATTACTGCACAAGATATTAATAATATAATAGGTAATTTAAAAGAAATTAAAAATGAAAACTTTAAAGAAGGTGTTATTACTCAAATAACAGGATATATACCTAAATTTAAATTTGATTACAACTTAAATTTAATTGAAGATTTAAATGACATGGGTGTTAAAGACGTGTTTGATAGTGAAAAAGCAAGTTTAAAAGGAATTACTGATGATGAAGGAGCATATATATCAAAAGCAGTTCATAAAGCAAATATTGAATTTACACAAGATGGTATAAAAGCATCTGCAGCAACTATGAGTGGAGGAGCAGGCGCTGGTAGTATGTTTGATTATATATATGATGTACCTGTAGAAAAAATTACTTTAGATTTTACTAAACCATATATGTTTATTATAAGAGATAAAGCAACAGGTGAAGTATGGTTTGCCGGAACTGTATATAAACCTTTATCATTAGAAGATGAACCAGAAGTAGAAAATCCAAATAATTATGAAATAGGAAGTTATTCAGAATATCTTAAAACAAATGTGAACTATAATTATATTTCATGTGGAGACGTAAATTGCGATGGTATGGTAGACGAGTTAGACCACACATATTTACAAAGATATTTAGCAGGACAAGAAGGATATGATTTAACAGAACAAGAAAAGAAATATGCTGATGTAAACCAAGATGGAGAAGTAGATAAAACTGATGTAGATATAATTAACAAGTATCTTGCAGGAACTTATGAAAATTTACCAGTGAAAGAGTAACAGTTTAGTTAAATAAAATGGAAATTAAAAACAGTAGAATAAATGTAGTAATCGCCTAAAGGTGCCGAGGACCTACAAAATTTCCACTGTTTTTAATTTTTAAGATGTTTTTACTCACAAATACATTGCTCTTTTTCAGACATTTTTATTTCTTATATTCTACACATTTTTTTCTAATAGTTTAAAGTTGCACGATATTGTCTTTAGAAAGTTATTTTTATGTTTAGTTACTGCAATATATATTTTATTTGCTCTTTTATATATTTCTTCTTTATTAGAATTGATGTATCTATATTCTGCTGATATTAAATCTTTATATTTTTTATCTTGTTCATTATATTCCAATAAATTAATTACATTAAAATTACTTGGAACTGGTATCATTGCAGAAAATTTAATAATTGCTAATAGTCTAATTTTTCTGTCATATATAATGAAAAAACTAGGGTTATTTTTGTATTTTGAATAATGTTCTTTATATGAATACAAAGGGACAAAATAATTATAATTATCTATTTTTAAAACAATACCTAAATATGGTCTACTATGACCTATTTTTCTTTATTATAACTCACATGTTTTTCAAACTTACTTAAATATTTTATATAATTTTTATCAACAACATAAAATAATAATTCTTCCATTATACCTCTTTTCTAAAAAAATAAGGGATACACTCTTTTGAAATGTACCCCCTAATTTAAAACTGCTTATTTATAAGGCTTAAGCATTACCTAATTTGAAATCAGTTCATTTATAAGGCTTGAACTTTACCTAATTTGAAGTCGCCCTTTTTTAGGTAAGAACTTCCTACTAGTAATCAAATGATTACTCTTATAGTATATTTATTATAGCATTTTTTTATTCATTATGTCAATAAATTTACTGTAAAAATTTGTAATTTGTAAGTTGTCACTCAGGATTAAAACTAAAAACAGTAGAGAAATGTAGGGACCGCCTAAGGATGCCAAGGTCCTACAAAATTTCTACTGTTTTAATTTTTAAATCTGACTAGTAACCAAATTCGTAAAAAAAATCCGTAAAAAAGTTGACAAATATAAGAAAATATGATAAATTATATAAGCTATGTTTCTAAATTGGAGGCATAGCTTAAAAAACGCATCGTTAAAACCCGTAAATAAAGTTGGAGGTGGAGCTAAAAAATGGCTGCAAAAGGACCAAGAGAAAATATAACATTAGAATGTACAGAATGTAAAAGAAGAAATTATACAACAAGTAAAAATAAAAGAAACAATACAGAAAGATTGGAAGTTGTAAAATATTGCAAATATTGTAAAAAAAGAACAACACATAAAGAAACAAAATAAGGACTTTTTTAAGGAGGAAGTAAAATGGCTAAAGATGCAAAAAGCAATAAAGATGAAAAAAATAAAAAGCATTTCTTTAAAGATTTTAAAGCTGAATTAAAAAAAGTAATTTGGCCAACACCAAAGCAAATAGTTAACAATACAATAGCAGTTATTACAATAGTTTTAATAACAGCAGTAATAGTGTTTGTTTTAGATTTGATTTTTGATATATTTAATGAACAAGGAATAAATAGATTAAAAGCCAATATAAAAAATAAAGTTGTTGTAGAAAATGTTACAGATCAAAACAGTGAAAATACTGAAAACGTTACGGAAGAAGTAACAACTGAAAATACAAACAGTGAAAATGAAAGCATTGATAATACAGTAGAGAATGAAACTTCTTCAAACAATGAACAGTAATAAGGAGGCTTAATATATGTCTCAAATAAATGAAAATGAAGAACCAAAATGGTATGTTGTGCATACATATTCAGGCTATGAAAATAAAGTAAAAACAGATTTAGAAAAAACAATAAAGAATAGAGAACTTGAAGATTATTTCTTTGATATTGTTGTTCCAATGGAAGAACAAATAGAAATAAAAGATGGAAAAAGAAAAACAAATTTAAAAAAGGTTTTTCCAGGATATGTATTAGTAAAAATGATAGTAACTGAAGAATCTTGGTACATAGTAAGAAATACAAGAGGTGTAACAGGATTTGTAGGTTCTGGAACAGATCCAATTCCTCTTACTAACGAAGAAATAAGAAATATGGGATTTGAAACTGTTGTCGTAAATGTAGATTATGATGTTAATGATAATGTAAGAGTTGTAAATGGACCACTTGCTTCATTTATAGGAACAGTACAAGAAATAAATAAAGAAAAAAATAAGGTTAAAGTATTGGTTTCTATGTTTGGAAGAGAAACACCAGTGGAACTTGAGTTCTCACAAGTAGAAAAGATTTAAAAACGTACAAAAATCAGCATCTCGCGTTGCCAAACTGCATAAAAATTTTTTCGATGTACCTATGTACTATCTCAAAAATTTTTATTTGTTTTCCTTGCGATATACTAATTTTAGTCCGTTTTATGATTAAAAATTAAAATTAAAGCTATTTAAATTCAAGGAGGAAATAAAAATGGCAGAAAAAGAAATTACAAATGTTGTTAAATTACAAATAGAAGCTGGAAAAGCAACACCAGCACCACCAGTTGGACCAGCTTTAGGATCAACAGGAATTAATATTATGCAATTTACAAAAGAGTTTAATGAAAAAACAGCTAATCAACCAGGAATGATAATACCTGTTGTAATAACTGTTTATCAGGATAAAACTTTTTCATTTATTACAAAAGTGCCACCAGTAGCGGTTTTAATAAAAAAAGCACTTAAAATTGAAAAAGGTTCTGGAAAACCAAATAGAGATAAAGTTGCTACAATTACAAAGGCTCAAGTAGAAGAAATTGCAAAAACAAAAATGGAAGATTTAAATGCTGCTTCACTTGAAACAGCAATGAGTATGGTTATGGGAACAGCACGATCAATGGGTGTAGTTGTAAGCGAATAAATAAAAACGAACAAAAATCAGCATCTCGCGTTGTCAAACTGCATAAAAATTTTTTCAATGTACCTATGTACTATTTCAAAAATTTTTATTTGTTTTCCTAGCGATATACTAATTTTAGTCCGTTTTACTACAAACTAGTTAATTATTCATTAATTAAAATAATGAATATTATATAAATTAATTGGGAGGATGAATAAAATTCATTCAATATTACCAAAGGAGGAAAGAAAATGGAAAGAGGTAAAAGATATCTAGAGTGTGAAAAACTTATAGATAAATCAAAAAATTATGATGCAAAAGAAGCATTAGATGTAATTTGCAAAATGCCAAAACCAAAATTTGATGAAACAGTTGAATTACATGTAAAATTAGGTGTAGATTCAAAGCAAGCTGATCAACAAGTAAGAGGAACAGTAGTACTTCCAAATGGTACAGGAAAAACTCAAAGAGTATTGGTATTTGCAAAAGGCGATAAAGCCAAAGAAGCTGAAAGCGCTGGAGCAGATTTTGTAGGAGCAGAAGAATTAGTTCCAAAAATTCAAAATGAAAATTGGTTTGATTATGACGTTATAGTTGCAACACCAGATATGATGGGAGTAATAGGAAGACTTGGTAAAATATTAGGACCAAAAGGATTAATGCCAAATCCAAAATCTGGAACAGTTACAATGGATGTAACTAAAGCAATAAACGAAATTAAATCAGGAAAAGTAGAATATAGATTAGACAAAACAAATATTATACATTTAGGATTTGGAAAAGTTTCGTTTGGAAGCGAAAAGTTATTAGAAAATTACGAAACAGTAATGGATGCAATTATAAAAGCAAAACCAGCAGCTGCAAAAGGACAATATGTAAAAAGTATTGCAGTAGCCACATCAATGGGACCAAGCATTTATATATCATAATGAATAATTAATGATGAATAATAAAGGAGAGATTTTGTTATGAAATAACAAAATCTAACTAAAATTTTTAATTGTTCATTATTCATCATTCACTATTAATTAAATCATGCCAAAGACAGTAGGCAAAAAATAAGTCCTACCGAGGTAATTAATAAATAGAGTAATATAACTCTGTTAATACCTCGTGTGGGTTAACAGAGTTTTTAATTTTAGATATAAAATAAATAGGAGATACATATAAAAATTGACATCACTTATTCATAAGTAGAGGACAAAAGCTCCTCTGAAATGGAAGTGACCTAAAGGGTAAGTTGTGTCCCCTTACTTTAAAGGGAGGTGAAAACATTGGCTAGTGAAAAAATATTAAATCAAAAGAAAGAAGAAGTAGCAAATTTAGCAGAAAAAATAAAAGAAGCTAAAGTTGTACTTTTAACAGATTACAGAGGTATTAATGTTTTAGATGTAACAGATTTAAGAGCAAAACTAAGAAACTCAGATATTGAATATAAAGTTATAAAAAACAATATAACAAGAAGGGCTCTTAAGGAATGTAATCTAGAGGGGTTAGATGAAGCATTAGAAGGACCTACAGCAGTTATAATAGGAAAAGATGATTACCTTGAGGCTTGCAAAACAATATATGAATTTGCGAAGGATAATGATTTTTATAAAATAAAAGGTGGAATAATAGATGGAAAAGTAGTTCCAGTAGAAGAAATAATTACACTTGCAAAATTGCCATCAAGAGATACACTTATTGGTATGCTTGCTGGAGCTTTACTTGGTAATATTTCTAAACTTGCAGTTGCATTAGATCAAGTTAGGTTGCAAAAATCAGAAGCTTAAAACAAATTATAAAAATTAAAGTAGTGATTTAAACTACTAAAAAATTTAGGAGGAATAAAAATGAATAAAGAAGAAATGATTGAAGAAATCAAAAAAATGACAGTAATTGAATTAGCTGATTTAGTAAAAGCTATAGAAGAAGAATTTGGAGTATCTGCAGTAGCAGCTGCAGCACCAGCAGCTGGTGGAGCAGTAGCAGCAGCTGCTGAAGAAAAAACATCATTTGATGTAGTTTTAAAAGAAGCTGGAGCAAATAAAATACCAGTTATAAAAGTTGTTAGAGATGCAACAGGATTAGGATTAAAAGAAGCAAAAGACCTAGTTGACGGAGCACCTAAAACAGTTAAAGAAGGAGTTTCTAAAGAAGAAGCAGAAGAATTAAAAGCTAAATTTGAAGAAGTTGGAGCAACTGTAGAATTAGCATAAATTTTTTAAAATTAGTTATTAATAAAATAAATTGAGGCTAAAACATTATTTTTTGAAAATGAATATTCATCTCTGTCAAAAAATAATCGTTTTAGCCTTTAAAAGTTTAATGAAATACTGAATTTTAGTGATTTATTGAGTATAATCACAATCAGTGCTTGACAAAAAAAAGGTTTAAATATATACTTTAATAAGTAAAAAAGTAAAAGGAGAGGACTCCTATGAATAAATTAAAAAAGTTTTCTATATGTTTATTTGGTGGAATAGTTTTAATTAGTACTTCATCTTTTGCAAGAACAGGAACTGTTAATGCACCTAATGGACTGGTATTAAGAGAAACTGCATCAAAATCGGCAAAATCTATAACTACAGTTGGTGATGATGCAACAGTTGAAATATTAGAAGAAAATGGAGAATGGTATAAAGTAAAATATAGAAATTATGAAGGATATATGTTTTCTGAATATGTAGAAGCGGAAGAAATTATAGAAGAAACCCCGAAAGTAGAAGAAGAACCTGTTAAAGAAAATTCGCCAATTCAAGAGGAAAACTCTCAAGTTGTAGAACAATCACAAGAAAATTCTAATGGAGCATATTTACAAAATGTAGTTGTAAATACAAATATTAAAATATATCTTATTCCATCTGTTACATCAAAAGTAATTGCAAATGCAGAGCAAAATAAAACAATAACAATTAATTACGAAGTAGGTGATTGGCTTAATATTACATATGAAGGAACTACTGGGTGGATAAGAAAATACTATATAAATACGCAATCTCAAATTACAAATAATAATGAAGATGAACAATCACAAAATACAGGCAATAATAATCTAAATACTAATAACTCAGAAGAAGAAAATAAAACTCAAGAACAAAATAATTCTAATCAACAGGTGCAAAACAATACAACTTTAATAGAAAATAAAAAAGGTTATATAAATGTTAGTACATCAGCTAATATTAGAGAAAGTGCAAGTACTTCTGCTAATATAATAAATACGTTGTTAAGAAACACAGAAGTAACAATTATAGGAGAAGAAGGAGACTTTTATAAAATACAATATATAGATATAACAGGTTATGTATCAAAATCTTTAATATCAGATAAACCTGTGTAAATTATAATGGGGGAAATCTATAAAAATGGAGTGATAAAAATAAACCGACCAATAATAATATGTACACTTGGATATATGATAGGAATTTTAAATGGGCTATACTTTAAAAAAAGTATAGCTTTTATTATTATATCAATTTTTTTTATTATATATATAAAGAATTATAAGCAGAACAATAAAATAATAAGGTATTTAAAATTATTATTAAAATTTAATGTAATAATGCTTTTTTTAATATTTTATATAATTTCAAATATTTATTTATCTTATATAAATTATAAATATGAAACGTTTTATAATAATGCTCCAGAAATTATAAATAGTAAGGCAGTAATTATAGAAGAGGGAATAGAAAAGGAGTATATTTATTCTTATTTAATAAAAGTAAAAGAGGGAAAGTACAAAAATAAAAAATTTATTTTAAATATAAATAAGGGCAAAAATACTTTATTAAAGTATGGGGATTTAATAGAATTTAATGGAGAATATATAATTCCAAATGAGAGGAGAAATTATAAAGGATTTAATTATAGAGAGTATCTGAAAAGCAAAAAAATATATGGAACAATAAAATGCGATAATACAAGTATTAATATAATTAATAAAAAATCACTTAATTGTTTACTGCTTGCGTCAAATGATATAAGAAACTCTATAATAAAAAAAACTCAAATTATATTACCTAATAGAACAAATAGTTTATTAATTGGAATATTACTAGGAGATAAAAATAATATATCAGAAGATACAATAGAGAATTTTAGAACAAGCAATTTATCACATATTCTTTCAGTATCTGGCGCTCACACAGCTTACATAATTTTGGGAGTAACTTATTTATTATACAAAAGTAAAATTTCCAAAAAAATTATAAATATTATTACAATATTAATACTTTTTATATTCATGTTTATAACAAATTTTACTCCATCTGTAATAAGAGCATGTTTAATGAGCATGATTGCAATTGCATCAAAAAGCTTTTATAGAAAATCTGATATTATATCTAATATTTCTTTAAGTTTAATAATTATTTTATTATTTAATCCATATGCAATTACAGAAATTGGATTACAGTTGTCATATTTAGGCACATTAGGGCTTATATTATTTAATAAAAATGTTGAGAATTTATTATCAAAAATAAAAATAAATAAAAAGGTTATTAAATTAATTACTATAACAATTTCAGCACAAATAATGATAATACCAATTATGGCACTTAATTTTAACACAATCTCATTAACTTTTTTTATCTCTAACTTACTTGCTAGCCCAATATTAGGAACAACAATAATATTAGGATTTATAACAATATTTGTTTCTTTTATTTCTTTTAAAATAGCAAAACTATTAGCTATTATATTAAATTTATTACTTGAAATACTTATGTTGATAGCAAAAATAGTATCTAAAATACCATTTAGTACAATATTAGTAAAAACACCATATATAATATGTGTAATATTATTATATCTTTTTATCTTAATGTGCAATTATATTTATACAATTTATAATTCTAAAGAACATATGCGAATATTTCAGAAAAGACTTAAAAAAGTTATAACATTAAGAAATATTAAAAAATTTTTATCAATACTTTTTATAGTAATATTTTTATTCAATATAATTTTTTATTCTTATATTTTTATCTTTCAAAATCTCAAAATATATTTTGTGGATGTAGGCCAAGGTGATTGTACACTTATAGTAACACCACATAATAAAAAAATTCTAATAGATGGAGGAGATGGTAAGTTAGACATTTTATTACCATATTTATTAGACAGAAGAATAAAAACTATAGATTATATTATAATTTCTCATTTTGATAGTGATCATGTAGGGCGGAATTTTAGATTTATTAAAAAAAGTGAAAGTAAAAAATGTAATAATTGGTAAGCAATTTGAAACATCAGATAATTATAAAGAATTTTTAAGCATTATAAAAGAAAGAAAAATAAAAGTAAATGTAGTAGAAGAAGGGGCAAAAATTAATATTGAAAAAAACTTATTTTTTAATGTATTATGGCCAAATAGTAAACAAATGGTTACGCAAAATTCTATTAATAATAATGCATTAGTATTTAAATTGAATTATAAAAATTTTACAATGCTTTTTACGGGAGATATAGAAGAAATAGCAGAAAAAGCTTTAGTTTCAAAATATAAGGATACAGATATTTTAAAATGTAATATTTTAAAAGTTGGACATCATGGTTCTAATACGTCTTCAACACAAAAATTTTTAGATTTAGTAAAACCAGGAGTTGCATTAATTGGAGTAGGGCAAAATAATAAATTTGGACATCCTAATGGAGAGGTATTACAAAGATTAGAAAATATAAATTGTAAAATATACAGAACAGATATAATGGGGGAAATAGAGATAAAAGTCAATAAAAAAGGAAAAATACATATAAACAAAATGTTGAATTAGAATGCTACTAAATTTAGTTGCAAAATAAATGAAATCAATTGAAAAAAATATTAGTATTAATGAATTAATAAAAGAAGCGGTAAGTTTATATTTAAAAACAAATTAAAAATAAATATTGTTTCTATAAATTGTATATTATGTCTAAATATTGGAAAAACTAAAATTGGTGATGATAGAATGAAAAGATATACAATTATAGCTATAATAACTATTGGAATAATATTAGGATTTTTTACTGGTATATATTTATATAGAATAAATAAAATTAATAATAAGCAAAAAGAATATATTGCAGAAAAAGTTGAAGATGAATGTACAATAATTGGAGAATTGGACGAAGAAGAATTACAAAATTTAATATCCACAAATAGCAATGAAGAAAAAACTTCTCCTAACTGTATTTTAACTTTAAAAATATATTATGAAAAATGTAATCATTTAATAGAAAAAAAAGAAAATATTAAAGAAACGGAAGTAAATATTACAGAAGAAGAGTTAAAGCAAAAATTTAATGAATGGGAATTGCAAAAATTTACTCCTACAGAAATTGTATTATATAAAGAATTAAATGAATTTTGTAATGAACATTATTTATTAAAAGAAGATAATGGATATATTTCTATATTTAAGTTAGATGAAAATAATAATCAAACATTTTTAGAAACCACAGATATATCTACAGAATATTTAACAGAAGAAGATTTGGAAAGAATACAAGCTGGAATTATAGTTTATACTAAAAAAGAACTAAACAAAACAATAGAAGATTTTGAATAAAAGCAATGTTAACAATAAAACATTGCTTTTTTTGAAATTTATTGATAAGATATAAATACAAAATCAGATAAAGGAGACAAGTTATGAAAAAAATAGTGACTGTAATAATATTTATACTATGTATTACTACAATTAGTATGGCATCGAATGTAAGTGTGAGTTTAAGTTCTGATAAAACAAATGTAAAAAAGGGAGAAGAAGTAAAAATAAAGATAAGCATAAAGAATTTTACAAGAGAAGGTACACAAAAAGCATTAGAAGCAAAATTAGAATACGATAGTGAAAAATTAGAATATAAAAGTGTTAATTGGAAAGAAGGATGGTCAGGAGTTATATCAACAGATGGGACAGGCATTGCTATAGCAAAATCTGAAGAAGTAAATGAAGATGAAACAATAGCAGAAATTACATATTTAGTAAAAGAAAATGTAGAAAAGGGAAATACAAATGTAAAGATAAAAGAAATATTAACATCAGCAAATGGAGATAGTGTAGAAGCAGATGATGCAGAAGTTACAATAAGTATACTAGGAAGTAATATAGGAATAATAAAAATTATATTACCAGTATGTTTAATAATATTTATAATTTTGTTATTTTGTGTAAGATGTAAAAAAAATAATTGATGTTTGCTACATCAATTATTTTTTTTAATATCTTGTTTTAAATATCCTTGTAAATAGAAAGCTTTTATATACATTATTAAAGAAAAGATTGTCGTAAGTACTGCAAAGTAATATATATATGTATCAAATTCTGGAAGTTTAGGTAAGCTATATTCAGGGTGACCTATTAATGGACCATTCCAATATTCTAAAAATAAAGAACATACAATTGCTACATAAAATAAAACAGTAGCAAGTTTTCCATACCATTTACTAGATACAACAAGTTCTTTTCTGTAAAGAAAAGAGGCACCCGAAATCATTAAAAATTCCTTTATAATTACAATAACTATAATCCATAATGGTATAATTCCTTTTATAGTTAATGTCCCTAATAAAGCTACCTGAGTAGCTTTATCTGCAAGTGGATCCATTAATTTTCCAAAATCAGATATAAAATTAAATTTTCTTGCAATATAACCATCTAAAATATCTGTAATTCCTGAAATGGTAAGGATTATTATTGTAGCAATATAATTGTTTTGAATTGCAAATAGTATAATTATTGGTATTAACAAAAAACGAATAATTGTTAAAATATTTGGCACATGTTTAAACATAGTTCCTCCATACTTATTATTTTTAAAGCTGTAATTGTTTATATAATATATAATTTTATGTCTATTTGACTTTGAAACTTAAATTTTCATTTTCAATATCCACATAAATAGTTTGGAATGCACTAACTTCTGATTTTAAAATCATATCAGAAATTGGGTCTTCAACATATTTTTGTATTGCACGTCTTAAAGGTCTAGCACCATACTTTAAATCAGTTCCTTTTTCTAAAATATAATTTTTAGCTAGTTCAGAGACTTCCAATTTTATATCTTTATTATCTAAAGCATTAGAAGTAGATTTTAATAATAAATCAATTATTTTTAATAATTGTTCTTTATTTAAACTATCAAAAACAACAATTTCATCTACTCTGTTTAAAAATTCTGGTCTAAATACATCTTTTAAAGCACCTTCTATTTTGCCTTTGTCTACAGTTTGTTTTCCAAAACCAATAGAATTATTATTTAAGTTAGAACCTGCATTTGAAGTCATTATAATTATAGTATTTTCAAAATTAACAGTATTACCTTGGCTATCTGTTAATTTTCCGTCATCTAAAATTTGAAGAAGAATATTAAATACATCTGGATGTGCTTTTTCTATTTCATCTAAAAGAATAATAGAATAAGGTTTCCTTTTAACTTTCTCTGTTAGTTGACCCGCATCATCATAACCAACATATCCTGGAGGTGAGCCAATTAATTTTGATGTTGAATGACTCTCCATATATTCAGACATATCTACTCTAATTATAGAATCTTCACTTCCAAACATTTCATATGCAAGAGTTTTTGCAAGCTCAGTTTTACCAACGCCAGTAGGACCAACAAATATAAAAGAAGGAGGTCTTTTTGAACTTTGAAGTCCAGCTCTATTTCGTCTAATAGCACGAGATACAGCTTCAACTGCAACATTTTGCCCTATAATTCTATTATGTAGGTTACTTTCTAGATTTAGTAATTTAACGGTTTCAGCTTCGGTAATTTTTTTAACTGGTATTTTAGTAGAATGTTCAATTACTTCTGCTATATCATTTATGCTTAAACTAATTAATTGTATTTTTTTATTTAATTCATCAATTCTTTCTAATATATTGCATTCTTCTGTTTTTAAATCAGCTGCTTTTTGATAATCCTCTATTGAATCAGACTCAACAGCTTCTTCTTTTTCTTCCTGAATTTTAGAAAGTCTATTTTTTAATATTTCTAATTCATATAATTCTTTGTTGTTTAGGTTAATTTTAGAACATGCTTCATCTAATATATCAATTGCCTTATCAGGAAGAAATCTGTCATGAATATATTTTTCAGACATTTTAACAGTTTGAGCAATGACATCATTAGAAATTCTTACTTTATGAAATTCTTCATAATATTTTTTTATGCCTTTTAATATTTCTATTGTATCATCTACGGTTGGTTCTTCTACAAGAACAGGTTGGAATCTTCTTTCTAATGCAGAATCTTTTTCTATATATTTCCTATATTCTTTTAAAGTTGTTGTACCAATTAATTGAATTTCTCCATTAGAAAGAGAAGGTTTTAAAATATTTGCTGCATTCATAGAATGTTCAGCATCTCCGGCGCCAATTATATTATGTATTTCATCAATAACTAAAATAATATTTCCAGATTCTTTACATTCATCAATTAAAGCTTTCATTCTTCCTTCAAATTGGCCTCTAAATTGTGTACCTGCAATTATAGAAGTCATATCTAATAAATATACTTCCTTATTTAGTAATTTTGCTGGAACTTTTTTTTCTGCAATTTTAATTGCTAATCCTTGTGCAATAGCAGTTTTACCGAACTCCAGGCTCACCTATTAAACATGGATTATTTTTAGAGCGTCTATTTAATATTTGAATAACTCTTTCTATTTCTTTATCCCTACCAATTACAATATCTAATTCATTTTTTCTAGCTTTGTTAGTTAAATTAGTTCCATAAATATCTAAAAAACTTTTCTTTTTTTCTTTAGGTCTCTTTTCTGTTTTTACTTTTTTCTTATTAGAATTATTATTTTCTTTATCATTTGGTTCTACATTTTTGCTTCCAAACATATTAGAAAAAATAGAACCTAAAGGGATGCCATTTCCTTCTATATTTTCACCATTCAAATTTTCTATATTAAGATTTTCAGAAATATCATCAAAAATATTTTCAAATTGTTTTGACATATCATCTAATTCCTCTTCAGAAAGATTAGCTTGTTTTGCTAATACTTCTAAAGGATTAATACCTTTTTCTTTAGCACAATTATAACAAAGCCCTTCCAAAGAGCTTTTATTACCATCTATTTTTTTTGTAAAAATTACAGCCATATTTTTATGGCAATTTGAACATAACATATTTATCTCCTGCCTTTTACTACATGTATATCTATTATAATACATTAAATTTTGTCCATAGTCAAGAAAAGCTAAACAAAAATTGAATTAACAAAGTTAGGTTAAAAATATTGTAGTTTGTGTGAAAAGAGCGTGTGGAAAATTCAGGACAGTCCCTAGAATTTTCTCACACAAACTATAATTTATATAGCAGAATATTCCAAATGGGGACGTAAATATAAAAAAGTTGAACAAATAAAATATTAATGTTATAATAAATTTGAAGGAGACACAAATGTTAAAATTAAAATATTTTTTACAAAAAAATAAAATTATGATTATGATTATATCGATTATATTAGTATGTAGTATTGCAATTGCTTGTGGGGTATATGCACAAATTACAAATAAAGGGATAGGGACAAAAATTAAAGAACCAGATATTAATTATAGCGAATTAAAAAACAATTTCCAGGATATATTTACGAATACAATAAACAAAGAAGCAACAGCTAAAATAGATATAAACTATGAAGACATGTTGTATACAAAGTATAATATACAAGAACAGAAGGATGGAAAATATAATATAGATGCAAAAATACCTCAATTTAAAGAAGATAATGAGGTATTGAATAATATAAATAAAGAAATATTTGATATTTTTGCAAGAGAAATTTTAAAAATTGCTAATGATTCATCTGTTAATGTAACATATAATTTGGACTATGTAGCATATGTAAATAATAATATCATTTCATTAGTTATAATGTGCAAATATAAAGAAGGAGCGAATGCACAAAGAAGAATTGTACAAACATATAATTATGATATAGAAAATAATAAGCTATTAAATATAAATGATATAATAGCATATAAAATTTTGAATAAAGATGAGGTACAAAAAGAGATACAAAACGAAATAAAAAAAATAAATAATCAAATGAAAACTATAAGTGAGCAAGGATATAATATATATCTAAGAGATCAAAATTCTGATATATACAATCTTGAAAACACTCCAAATTTTTTTATAGGAAAAAATAATTATTTATATTTAGTATATGCATATGGAAATAATGATTACACAAATGAAATAGATTTAGTAATATTTTAAAAATATAAAACATAAATTTAGTTTTATTATACGCTAAACTATAAAGGGCAGATCGGAAATCTGCCCCACTTTAAATTATTTTAACTATTTATGGTTCTTCACCTAAAGTAATTTCTATTTTTTTAGTATCACCATTTCTATATATATCTAACGTAATTTTATCACCTATATTTTTTTTCTCTTTTACTTCATTTAATTCTTTCATAGTGGTAACTTCAGTTCCATCAATAGCTGTAATTACATCGCCTCTTTGTAAGTCAGAAGAAGTAGCAGGGCCATTTGGTTGAATTTGTTCTACATATATGCCAACAGGTAAATCGTAACGCTTTGCAGTAATTTGATCTAAATCCATACCAGATATTCCAATATAAGGTCTTAAGACTTTACCATTTTTAATTAAATCATTATAAATATTTACTGTATCATTTATAGGAATTGCAAAACCCATTCCTTCAATTCCTGTACCAGAAAGTTTTAAAGTATTAATTCCAATAACTTTTCCTTCTGAATTAATTAATGCACCACCACTATTACCGGCATTTATTGCTGCATCTGTTTGGATTAAATTAAAAGTATTTCCATCTTCGCTATCAACGGTTCTATTTACGGCGCTAACTATACCAGAAGTAACACTACTTTGCATACCTAATGGATTACCGATGGCCATTGCAAATTCGCCTATTTTAACAGAAGAAGAATCTCCAAGTTCAGCAGGAGTTAAATTATCTTTTTCAATTTTTATAACTGCTAAATCTGTTTTTTCATCAGTACCAATTATTTTAGCTTCGTAAGGTGTTTCATCATTATATAAATAAACATATACTTTTGTTGCCTCTGATACTTCGTAATACGTAGAAGAATCAGAAGAGTTTATAATATGATTATTTGTTAGAATATAACCATCAGAGCTCATTATAATTCCTGAGCCCTTAGCTGATGCAAGTTGTGACATGCCTTGAAAGAAATTAGAAGTTACTGTATATTCAACTGTAATACCTACAATAGAAGGAAGTACTTTATTAGCAGCATAAATAGCAGTATCTGAGTATTGATTAAGAGAAACAAAATCAACAGTTCCAGAATTTGATAATTCAGCTGAATTAGAATTTGTTGTTTCACTATCTTTTTCACTATTTCTTATATTAGGTAGACCAACATACAGACCCAAAACCAAAGATGCACCTAGTAATCCAGAAATAAAAGGAACAAAAATGTTAGATTTAAAATTACTTGATTTTGGAGAATCAGAATTAAACTTTTTGTAAATATCTTCATTTTCACTCATTTAAATTACCTCCTAAAAAATAAAATTCATAATATAATAATAACCCAAAACAATATAATCATACAATACTTAGCTTAAAAAAATCTGAAAAATACATTTATTTTTTTAAGTTTAAGAAGTTTAATTTCTTAATCGAGTTAGAAAAGGATAGTTTAAGTATGGGTGACTTGAATAGTAAGAGTGATTTGTGTATTGATTGTAGTTTTGCAGATTGGATAACTGGAACGATTAAATATATAGAATAAGTTGAATTTGTATATTTTATATAAAGCTAAAACATTATTTTTTGAAAATGAATGCTCATTTGTCAAAAAATAATTGTTTTAGCTTTTAAACGTTTAATGAAAATTTAAAAATTTTCATTAAATCGACAAGGTTCGTACAATATTCAAAGTAACATTCCGAAAAACAAAAATATATATTTATAAATAAACATAAAAAACATTAAAAAATAAAATAACATGTGATAATATTCTTTCATAGAAATAGAAAATAAACAAAAGAAGGAGAGGAAAAAACACATGTTAAAATTAAAAACAAAAGAACGTAAAAAAATTAATGCAAATGCTGTAGGGGCGGACGCGACTTTCCGCTCGCACTTCAAAGAACATACTAGAAAAACTCCTGAGGCAAACTCAAATCCAAATTCCAAAATCCAAACACTAACTTCTTACACCAAAGGAATTACACTAATAGCATTAATAATTACAATAATAGTAATGCTAATACTAGTAGCAGTAACAATAAACGTAGCATTAAATGGAGAATTATTTAAAAAAGCGGAAATAGCAAGGAGTAAAACACAGGAAGAAATAGAAAAGGAACAATTAATGGAAGTAGCAATAGCAGCATATGATCCAGATACTGGAGTCAATTTTAGCAATATGAAAACACCAGATGGATTTACTAAAGAAAGTGATGGAAAATATACAAGTGAAAAAACAGGAAAAACCTACACTGTAGACAAAAAAACAGCAGAAATAAATGAATACAATGGTCAAAGTAGTGACAATGTTACTGAAATACGTCTAGGAGATAAATGGACAGATGTGACTTTTAAGGATTTACCAAAAGAATTGCCAAGTGAAGAAGATGGTATGAAATGGATTGTTATAGCAAATGAACAAAAAGATGCACTTTGGCAAATCATGTTGACAGGTGATGATGGGATGGTCTTTGCTAACAACGCACTTTCATTAATTTATGCTCCACAAATAGATTATGATGGTTCTCTTTCGGACTCGATGGATTGCATATATTTTTATGGACAATCTTTAGATCCTGAAATGCGGATTTGATAACTACTCTGAATATAAATCTTCAGGATGGTACTACAATACAACTTTTGGTATAGACGATTTCGAATGGCCAATTAGTGGAACTGTTGTTGGTATTATTTCTAATAATAAGTTTGGTTTCGAAACCTGCGAAGGTAATCTAGGAGTATATTTAAGTGAATTAGATACATTGTGTGAGGGTGAATTGCGGATATGAAGAGAGCTCAGAAGATATATCAATTACTGGTCAGCTTTGTGATTGGTTGTCTGGAACTTTTGAACATATTAGTTAATAGTAGATTAAATTCGTGTATATAAAATTAATAATAATTAAAGCTAAAACATTATTTTTTAAAAATGAATGCTCATTTGTTAAAAAATAATTGTTTTAGCTTTTAATTGTTTAATGAAAATTTAAAAATTTTCATTAAATCGACAAGCTTCCTACAAAATTCAAACAAAAACCCCGAAAAACTAAAATAACTATAAACAATGTAGGGATAATACGACTTTCTGCCTGCTCTTCAAAGAACATACTAAAAATACTCCTGAGGCAAACTCAAATCCAAATTCCAAAATCCAAACACTAACTTCTAACGCCAAAGGAATTACATTATTTAAATAAAATGTCCGAAAGAATAAATTTTACTTTATAAAAATAAGTTTTCACTTCACAAAAATAAATTGCAATTGAATTTCTATTGAAATAATTTAATACATATATTATAATATAACCAATCTAAGGAGTTGAAAGTATGAATTTAAATAAAGAAAATGGAATTACAATAGTAGCTTTAATAATTACTGTAGTAATAATGTTAATATTAGTTGGAGTAGGAATTCATTTTGGTACAGATGCAATAAATAAAGCAAAACTTGAAGATATAAAAACAGACATGAGTTCAATAAAAACAAAGGCAAAAATAATTACAGAAAAATATAATTTTAAAGATATAGAAAATTTAGTAGGAAACAAAATTACAGACGAAGAGGCAAAGAGTATAGGAGAAGAAAATAATGATAATTTACTTAAATGGAGCAGTGATGATTTAAATAATCAAGGATTATCAACAATAGAAGGAGATAAATATGCAGTAAAATATAATTTAGAAGATCCAAATAAGTGTGAAATATATTATTTAGAAGGATATGAAGGAAAATATAGCTTATCAGAATTACAAGATATACAATAAATATTTTCCATATTAAAGTGTTAATGGTTATTATAAGAGGATAAGATGAAAGAAAAAGAAATAGAAAGATTGAATAGACTTAAAGAATTTGAAAAAAAGTTATATGATGACAAAATAAAATATATAGCAGGGATTGATGAAGCAGGACGAGGCCCATTGGCTGGTCCTGTTGTTGTTGCTTGTGCTATAATGAAACCAGAATCATTTATAGAATATGTAAATGACTCTAAAAAAGTTTCTGAAACAAAAAGGGAAATATTATATGATAAAATAACTAGTGAAGCAATAGATTGGAGTACAGGAATTGTATGGCAAGACGAAATAGACAAAATAAATATTTTAAATGCAACTAAAAAAGCTTTAACAATGGCAATAGATAATCTAAAAATAAAACCTGATAAAATATTAGTAGATGCATTGGATAAAATAGAAACAAGAGGAATTCCTTATATATCAGTTATAAAAGGGGATGCAAAAATATACAGTATTTCAGCAGCGTCAATTATTGCAAAAGTAACAAGAGATAGAATAATGAGAGAATACGATGAAGTATATCCTGAATATGGATTTGCGACACATAAAGGATATGGAACAGCAAAACATATACAAGCAATAAAAGAAAATGGAATATGTAATTTACATAGAAAAACTTTTACAAAAAATTTTACTTAAAAAGATGTACCCCCCTCGATCTATGAGGAAAGTTCGTGTACCACGGGGCGTCCCGTAAACCTTGTGAAACATACATTAATATACGAAAAACATAAAACTGTGCAATAATAAAAACAATGGCAAAAATTGTAGAGTTTACTTTGAAGATAAACATAATTATAAAAATAGGAGGTATAATTTATGAACATTCAGGAAATTATTTCTAAAAAAAGAGATGGGTTAGTATTAACAAGGGAAGAAATTTCATATTTTGTGAAAGAGTACACTAAAGGAAATATAACAGATTATCAAGCAGCAGCATTAATTATGGCTATATATATAAGAGGATTAAATAAAGAGGAAACAACTAATTTAACATTGGAAATGGCTAGTTCTGGTGAAATACTAGATTTATTTGAAATTTCAGATAATGTTATAGATAAACATTCAACAGGTGGAGTTGGAGACAAAATTACTATAATTCTTATGCCTATAATTGCATCATTAGGAATACCCGTAGCAAAAATGTCGGGTAGAGGACTTCGGATTTACGGGAGGAACAGCAGATAAATTAGAATCCATTCCAGGATATAAAACAAATATTCCAATAGAAACATTTATACAAAATGTTAAAAATATAGGGATAAGTCTTATAACCCAAACAGGAAACTTAGCACCAGCAGATAAAAAAATATATGCATTGAGGGACACTATAAGTTGTACAGATAGCATTCCCCTTATTGCTTCTAGTATTATGAGTAAAAAAATAGCATCTGGTGCAAATAAAATAGTTTTAGATGTAACATGTGGAAGCGGAGCATTTATGAAAACAAAAAATGAAGCAGAAAAGTTATCTAATACTATGAAGGAAATTGGAAATTTAGCAGAAAGGGAAACAGTATGTATAATTACTAATATGGATGAACCAGTAGGTTATGCAATAGGAAATAGTCTGGAAATTATAGAAACAGTAGAATGCTTAAAAGGAAATATTCCAGAAGATATAAAGGAAATAATTACAACAATAGGAAGTTATATAATAAAACTTGCGGGGAAAGGGGATAATCTGGAAGAAAACAAAATAAAAATTTTAGAAAATGTAAAAAATGGTAAAGCATATAATAAATTTTTAGAACTAGTACAAAATCAAAATGGAGATATAGAGTATATAAAAAATACAGATAAATTTGAAAAGGCGAAATATATATTACCAGTAATTTGTGAAGAAGAAGGATATATATATAAACTAAATGCAGAAAAAGTGCGGAAAAATATCTGTAAATTTAGGTGCAGGAAGATTGAAAAAAGAAGATAATATTGATAAAGCAGTAGGAATTGTATTAAATAAAAAAATTTCAGATAAAGTAAAAAAAGGAGATATATTAGCATTTATATATGCAAATGATGAACAAAAAGGAAATGAAGCAGTAGAAGATTTAAAAGAAATTTATGAAATTTCCAAAGAACCTGTAAAAAAACAAGAAACAATACTAGAAATTATATAAATTGTAGTTTTATTTATTTTTTAGAAAATAGAAAATAAAAATATACAGAAAGGAGTATCTTATTGATGTATTTATATTATTAATACATAATAAAAGACAAAATATGTATCAATCGTGGGAAGAATTAGAAAATGAATGTAAAAAATGTACTAAATGTAAACTTAGTAATAATAGAAACAGTGTAGTAATAGGGACAGGAAATAAAAATGCAAAAATAATGTTTGTAGGTGAAGGCCCAGGAGCAGACGAGGATATGCAAGGAATTCCATTTGTAGGTAAAGCAGGAAAACTAATGGATAAGGCATTTGAAGGAGTGGGGATAAAAAGGGAAGAAGTATACATAGCTAATATAGTAAAATGCAGACCTCCAAATAACAGAAATCCTGAATATGAAGAAGCAGAGGCTTGCATGGAATATTTAGAAAGTCAAATAAAATTAATAAATCCTGAAATAATAGTATTATTGGGAAACGTTGCTTTGAAAAACATATTAGGAAAAGAATATGGAATAACAAGTAGTAGAGGTAAATGGTTCGAAAAAGATGGAATAAAACATTTGCCAACATTTCATCCAGCAGCATTATTAAGAGATGAAACGAAAAAAATAGATTTTTGGAATGATTTAAAAAAATTGCAGTTTGTGTAAGGGGAATTCTAGGGACTGTCCCTAAAAATCACCAATTTTGGGGATTTTTGGGACTGTCCTGAATTCACCTGAAACACACAAACTACAATTTATTTAAGTCTTATATATTATTAATATCTTGTTCTTTAGAGACATTAAATCCAACAAGTTTTTTTATTTTACGTATAAATCTATTAACAAAATAAAATATATTTTTAGTATTATCAACAAGAATAAGACTAGTATTAATATTTTCAAATAAATTTATTTCACCATATTTCTCTATGTATATCTTTTTCTCTTCAATTGCATTCATCATTTTACAATAAAAGTCATTATAAAAAGTATAATTATCAGAATATCCGATAAGATTTTTAAAATTATACAGTTTTTTATTAAAATTTTTTACATCATCAATATTTCTTATATTATTAAATTCACTTTTGAAACATTTTTCAATAATTAAATTTTGTGTTTTAAAGAATAAAGACATTATCTCTTCTTTATTTTTATTTATAAGTTTGTTTAGTAATTTTATAGAATTAATTTTATCAGCATATTGCAAGTCTAAGGAATAATAATTTAAATCAGATTCTAATGCAAGTAACTTATCTAGATTTTTAACTATAGTATTATAAGTATGTTTATCTGATTTTACTATAAAAGTATTTTTAAATATATCATTACTATTTAATGTACTATCAAATAAAGGATAAGTTCCAGTAAAGTAAGCTATTTGTTCAACTAGAGTACATTCTAAAGGATAGTAATTTGGACTTATTGAATTAATTGTAATGCCATAATATGTTTCAGTAGTAGTATTAGAAAGATTAGCTTCAGAAGCCATGAGCTGAACAGAAGCTTCATTTAAACCAAGTCCTGAATCAGATATTGAATTATAAAATCCCATCTTTGAATTACTTGAAACACGAGATGACTGTATAAAATGTATACATTCATGTACTGCAAGTTTAGACATCTCTTGAATATCAAATATTTCATTAAAATAAATTGAGTTATTTTTATAAAAATATTTTGCACCAGAAGTATCTTCAGGCATTTTGGCAATATACATAGAAAGTCTAGAAAGCGACTCAAATAACTCACTTCTATTTAAGTTATGTTCTGGAAAAGCGAGACATAGTTTACTTGCAACATTTATTGCTATAGTATTTACTTTTAGGGTATCTAATTTTTCTATAATTTCAATACCTTCTTTTTTTAATTTAGAATTAGTGCTCAATCTATATTACTCCTTTTAAATCTTTTGTACACAAATATTATATAATATAAACGATAAAAAAATATTTCATATATATTAAACTTACATTACATTTTAATTACATATGGTAAGTTCATTTCTTTACAATTTATGTTGATTATGATATAATATAATAAGTACCAAATGTTTTGGTATAATTCGCAATAGAGGGAATGCCATATCTTTCTATTGTAGAAATATAGGAGGTAAAAGTATGGCAGTATCAAAAGAAAGAAATTCAGTGGCAAAGCTTTTAGACGAAGCAATTAATCCGATTGCCGAAGATATTTTCCGGGAGTGGGGACTAAGCTTCGAAGAAATTCAAAAGAAAGGACTTGAACCCAAATTTGACCATGAACTCATTAAAAGAATATATGAAAGCGATATGGCAAGATTATATTTTTATAAGTATATGACATATGCTTCAGAAAATTATGGGAAAATTTGGGATGAATTCACCAAGGAGCAACAAGAAATAATTGCTCTTAAAGAATCAAAAATTTTTTGGTGACTGTGACTGTTTTTTTATCTCAAATAGGCTTCTCAAATGGAAGCCTAAATCTATTTATGAAACTTTTAGTAGACAATGGGACGGAGATTTTGTCTAGCAAAAAATTATTGCAAACACTGTAGGGGTCGTACCATTGGACGACCCGCAAACAGAAAAAATAATAAAAATCTATTTCAAATGTTATAGGAATGTAATCTATGAAACTTTTTGCAATGTTAATTTTTTTGATTTCCTATTTTTGTATAACTCGTATTTATTCATACTTTCTAATAAAAGTTTTTCATATGCTGCAGAATTTGGTCTATGCTTTATTTTACAAAATGCCTGTATAATTGTAGTGTTTATTATTTCTCTATTAAATCTAACTATATCCGGATTTATTATTATTTTATTTTTAGTACATTTATAAAATTCGTTATCTAATCTTTTGATTGAGTAATCCTCTGGTGCGAATTTTAAAATATGCCTTGCAACTTCCATTGCATATTCAATTTCTGTTTGGGCTATTGTATTATATAGTTTTTGGATAGACATATTTATTATATCTATATTTTCAGTATTTTTATATTTTTTTGGTAAATAGAGGTCTATTTCTGTTTCTTTTTTATTTAATTCGACAATAGGTGTATTTGTAAATTTAATATTTAATTTTAAACTGTTTCCTAAAACACTTACTGTTAAATAAGTTTGATTATTAGCTTTAGTTTTAAATTTTAATACGCCCATAAATTACCTCCACAATACAAAAAAATGTTCGTCTTTAGTGTAATTATTTTATATTTTAAAAATAAAAAAGTCAATAGGTTATTATATAAATATTGAAAAAATTTTTTATTACTGGTAAAATTAAATAAATTGTAGTTTGTTTGGTGTTCGGTGAATTCAGGACAGTCCCAAAAATCCCCCAAATTGGTGATTTTTAAGGGACAGTCCCTAGAATTCCCCGAACACAAACTACAATTTATAAATAAGAAATAGGAGGAAAATATTAAATGGAAAAATGTTTATTATTAGGAAATGGTGGTAGGGAAGCAGTACTTGCAGAATATATAAGCAAAGGATATGAACTTTATACTGTATGTCCATATGAAAATCCAACTATAATTGAATATGTAAAAAAATCAAATGGGAAGTATATAGTAAATGATCCTTTTAATAAAGATATAGTAAGAAATTTTATAATAGACAATAAAATTGATGCGTGTGTAATTAGTAGTGACAATTTGCTACAAGATGGGCTAATTGATGTTGCAAGAGAATTAGGTTTAAAAACATTTGGACCAACTACTAAAGGTGCAAAAATAGAATGGAGTAAAACATATGCTCTAGATATTGTAAAAAAATTAGCTCCAGAAATGATAATAAAAAACTATAATGTGAAAAATGAAGAAGAACTAAAGAAAGTTATAGATATATATGAGGATGATGAATTTGTTGTAAAACCAGAGGGATTAACTGGTGGAAAAGGCGTAAAAGTAGGAGGCATTCATTTTAAAGGTAAAAATGAAGGCTTTGAGTATGCAAAAAGTTGCTTAAAGACAAGTGGCAATGTAATAATTCAAGATAAAATTGAAGGAAGAGAATTTACAGTAATGGCATTAACAGATGGAGAAAATATTGTTGTTACACCAACAACTTTTGATTATCCATATAGATTTGATGAAGATAAAGGCCCAGGAACTGGTGGAATGGGCTGCTTAAGTTTTGAAAATGGATTATTACCATTTTTAGAGCAAAGTGATATAGATGAATGTAGTAAACTAATAGTAAATACATTAAAATATATAAATAAAGATTCTTTAGAGTTCAATGGAGTTATATATGGAGGATTTTTTAAAACAAAGAATGGAATAAAGTTTATTGAATTTAATAGTAGATTTGGAGATCCAGAAGCATTAAATGTGTTAAATTCACTAAAAACGCCGTTTACAGAGGTAATGGAAAATATATTCAATAAAACATTAAATACAGATAATTGTAAATTTAAAAACACATATACATTTACTGTGTATGTAGTTACAAAAGAATATGCAGTAGAAAATAGAAAAGAACCATTAGTTTTTTGGATGAATAAAGAAAAAATTCAAGAGCAGGGTGTAAAAGTATATTTTGCAAATACTAAAAATTTAGAAGGAGATACATATTCATCAGTAAGTAATTCTAGATTATTTGGACTTACAACTTCTGCAAATACATTAGAAGAAGCAAAAGAAAAAGTGTATAATTCCATGAAAGAAAATTTAGATGAAAAATTAGATTATAGAAAAGATATTGGAAATATATATGAACATTAATATATAAATTAACGTATAATAAAAAATATAGGGTCGCTGTTGGTATTTATTAAAAGCAACGACCCTATAAAAATAATATATATTATTCTTCGGTTCTAGTTTTAGTTGATGTATAATTTATAGATTTACTATTACTATATTTAGTAGAAATCCTATCAATTAACCTAGCTTGAGTTCTATAGTTATTAATAGATTCAAAAAATTGAGGTAATAAGACAACTGCTGTTGTATAATCTATAGATTCATCTGTTAAATCATTAGTAGAAGTTCTAGAGTTGATTTTATTTTCTGGTTTAGTATGAGTACTAGCATAAAAATCAGAATATTCGTTAGATTCAAGTCCCATTACAATAGTTTCTTTAGAGTTAAATTCTTGCCTAGGTTTTTCATCAAAAATTTGAGGAACAATAACTTCTTCAGAGAGATTATCTTCTTTAGTTTCAGAAGGTTTCTCTACAGTAGCTTGAATAGTTTCAGTTTCTTGTTCTGATTGTGTATCAAGTACTTCAGGAACAATAACTTTTTCTGCGTAGAGATTAACTTCTTTAGTTTCAGAAGGTTCCTCTATAGTAGCTTGAATAGTTTCAGTTTCTTGTTCTGATTGTGTATCAAGTACTTCAGGAACAATAACTTTTTCTGCGGAGAGATTAACTTCTTTAGTTTCAGAAGGTTCCTCTACAGTAGCTTGAGTAGGTTCAGTTAGTTGCTTTGATTGTGTATCAAGTACTTCAGAAACAATATCTTTTTCTGCAGAGAGATCATCTTCTTTAGTTTCAGAAGGTTCCTCTATAGAAGCTTGTTTAGTAACAGGTTCAGATTTATTCACAAGAGGTATTTCCGTGACAAATGGAATAATTTCTTTAATAGATGTATTGCTTATATTACTATGCTTTAATTCTTCAAATTTATAATATATTTCTCTTATATGTTTATTGAAATAATTGTTAGAAATAGCCATGTTTGGAGGTAATAATAAATTAAAGTAACTAATTATGGCATACCTAACAATTTCGTCTATATTGCTATATTGTTCAAAAGGCAGAGTTGGTTTGGTTATATTAATATCAGGGATTGATATTTGTTGTAAGTATTTAGGAGAATAATCCCTATCTATAGCAATTAATATTAACCCTTTATACCTATCATTAAATTTAATTGAATGATAGGTATAGACCCATTTGAAAACTTCATAAAGATTATTTTTACCTTTAATAATTGATTTTAAAGATTTGTAAGCTGAATCCTGAACACTTAAACTAGAGTCTGTGACTTGAGGAGGGGTTTCATCCAAGATATGTTCATCCTTTCTGGCAATAGAAATTAAAAAATCATCAGACACATAACGTTTAACTTCTGACTGATGTTTAATAAATTGGTCTATAGTAAATTTATTATTAATAGAATATTTATCTTCCCATGTTTTAAGATAAGAATGTAATTCTTCTATTGTGCCAGATCTATTAGCAACATTATAATATAAATCTCTAAAAGCTTCTTCTTGTTTAAAGGCATATTTTTCTAAATTTTTTTCTCGTTTCATTGAATCTATTCTTTTCTGATACATTTTTAAAAAGCTATTATAAGGATATTTAGATTCCCATTTTTTTATTTTATTTTTTAAAGTTTCTAAATCATAATTATCTCTTATAAGATTATACAATTCTTGTAAAGCTTTACGTTGATTTTTTATCATTTTTTCTTCTTTAAATTTAATTTGAGATAATATATATTCTACTACTCTAGAATAAGATTCATTAAGCAATTGTTCAATTTTCTTTTTAAAATTAGGTGTAGCATTATCTAGAGTTTTTTTGTATTTATTTTTCCAGTTCGAAATCATATTGTTTACATATTCTATATCTTGTACTTGGTATGCTATAGCAATAATCTGAATAAGTTCTCTAAAAGCTTTATCTTCTAATTCTAATTGTGCTTTTTCTTGTTCTGAAATTTTAGCATTAGACATAAAAACCTCCATTCGAGCAATTAAGCCCTAACAATATTTAATAAAAAAATCTCATAAATTAATCTTATTTAATTATACCATATTTGACAAAAAAGTAAAGATATTGTAATTATAGTATTTAAAAAGAGTTAAACATATGATAAAATAATTTAGAATATAATTAGAAATAGGGGATAATATGGTAAAAAGAAATGAAACAAAAAAAATATTTGTTGGAAATGTGCAAATTGGTGGCCAAAACAAGGTAGTTATTCAATCTATGACAAATACAAAAACTAAAGATATAAATTCAACAGTAGAACAAGTCTTAAAATTAGAAGAAGCAGGATGTGAAATTATAAGGGTTGCATGTTTAGATATAGAAGATGCTAAAGCAATAAAAGAAATAAAAAAGAGGATACATATACCAATAGTTTCTGATATACATTTTGATTATAGAATTGCTATTCAAGCAGCAAATTCAGGAGTGGATAAAATAAGAATAAATCCGGGAAATATTGGATCAAGAGACAGAGTAAAAGCAGTTGTGGAAGCTTGCAAACAAAGAAAAATTCCAATTAGAATAGGAGTAAATAGTGGATCACTTCCAAAAGACATTTTAGAGAGAGATGGAAAACCAACTGCAAAAGGAATGGTAGAAGCTGGGTTAAGACATATAAAAATATTGGAAGATTTAGACTTTTTTGATATAGCTTTATCTTTAAAAGCTTCATCATTAGATTTATGTATAGAAAGTTATAAGGAGGCAGCAAATACTATAGATTATCCACTTCATTTAGGAGTAACCCATGCAGGAACAAAATTTAGTGGAACTGTAAGTTCTAGTATTGGACTTGGAATTCTATTAAGAGAAGGAATAGGTAATACAATGAGGGTATCTTTATCAGCAGATCCTGCAGAAGAAATTAAAGTTGCAAAAGAGATATTAAAAGATTGCAATTTGTATAATCAAGCACCAACACTTATTGCATGCCCTACTTGTGGGAGAATACAATATGATTTAATTCCAATAGCAAATGAAATTGAAGATTTTTTACAAACTATAAAATCACCTATAACAGTAGCTGTTATGGGATGTGGAGTAAATGGACCAAATGAAGCAAGACATGCAGATATAGGAATTGCTGGTGGAATAAAAGAGGGACTTTTATTTAAAAAAGGAGAAATTATAAAAAAAGTAAAACAAGAAGATATAGTAAAAGTTTTAAAAGAAGAAATATTAAATATGATTAAATAAATTGTAGTTTGTGTGATCATGTTTGGAATTTAGAATTTTGAATTTTGTGTAGGGGCGGGCCTAGTGTCCGCCCGAAAGAAAAAGCAGCACAAATTAATTGCAAACGCTGTAGGGGCGGACGACCCTGTCCGCCCGCAAAAAAAAATTAGCAAAACAACAAATTGCAAACGTTGTAGGGGTCGCACTCCTGGGCGACCCGCAAATGGACCGCCCCCAATGGTTAATTTAAGGTGAATTCAGGACAGTCCCAAAAATCCCCAAAATTGGTGATTTTTAGGGACAGTCCCTAGAATTCCCCTTACACAAACTACAATTTAAGAGGGAGAAATAATGGAAATTATTATAGGTAAAACAGCAGGATTTTGTTTTGGCGTATCTAATGCCATAAATAAAACGGAAGAATTATTAAATACAAAACAAAATATTTCTTGTTTAGGTGAATTGGTACATAATACACAGGTAACAGAAGAATTAAAGAGTAAAGGATTAGTTATAATTGGTGATTTAAATCAAGCTAAAAATAATGTAATTATAAGAGCACATGGAGAACCAAAGAAAACCTATGAACAAATAAATAAATTAGAATTAAATGTATTAGATTTAACATGTCCAAAAGTTATAAAAATTCATAATATTGCAAAGGAATATTCTAACAATGGATTTTATATAATATTAATAGGACAAAAAGATCATCCAGAAACAATAGGAACAATTAGCTATTGCGGAGAAAATGCAGAAATAATTGAAAATGAGAAACAAATAGATGATATATTAAGTAAATTCCAGACTTCTAATATAAAAAAATTATTAATTATATCACAAACAACTTTTAGTTTAGAAAAATTTAATAATATTATTTTAATAATAAAAGAAAAAATTGATAAATTAGATTACAAAATAAATTTAGAAATAAAAAGAACTATTTGTGATGCAACAAGATTAAGACAGAAAGAAACAGAGGAAATCTCTAAAAAAGTAGATATTATGATAATAATTGGGGGAAAGCATAGTTCTAATACAAATAAATTATACCAAATTGCTAAACAAAATTGTAAAGAGGCATTATTTATAGAAACAAGAGAAGAGCTAAATATACAATATGTAAAAAAATTTGAAAGAATAGGAATAATGGCAGGTGCTTCTACTCCAAAAAAAAGTATAGATTTAGTGGTTGAAATGCTGTCTTAAATATGTTAAAATAATATTGGTATATTATGCAAAGAAAGGGATAATAATGAATCAAATTCTAGTTTCTGAAAAATTATATGTAACTCCAGAGTTAAAAAGAAAGAAAAAAATCTTTAAATTTGAATTCTTTTTATCTGTTTTTTTGTTATGCATTTTATCTTCTTATGCAATATATGCAGAATATGATAGAAATAAAAGTGAACAAGTTTCAAAAGAAATATTAGAAAATATAAATTACGATAACACAGAACAAAGATCAATGTTACCGGATATAAATACAGATACTGTAAAAGTAGAAGACGATGTTATAGTAGTAATATTAAATCAAGCATTAGAAAATAATGAAGAAGTTAGTGTAGATGAGGAAACAATTAATGTACGAGTAACTGCAGAACGACAAGTAGCAACTGCAGAAGATGGGTCAATATATTATACAATAGGAGAAATCACTATTCCATCTATAAATGTAAATTATCCAATAATACAAGGAGAAAATTTAGATAATATAGATACATTATTAAAAATATCTATTTGTAAATTCCATGGCGCTGAACCAAACGAAGTAGGAAATTTGTGCTTAGTTGGGCATAATTATAAGAATTCTAAATTTTTTAGTAAAATCCAAAATTTAAATATAGGAGATATAATAGAAATAAAAGATTTAAGTGGAACAACAATTAATTATGCTGTATATGACAAATTTATTGTTAAGCCAGACAATGTAGAATGTACTTCACAATTAACAGATGGAAAAAAAGAAATAACACTAATTACATGTACAAATGATAATAAGCAAAGATATATAGTAAAAGCAAGAGAAGTAAAATAATGCAAAGTTAACTGTAGTAGTTTAGTAAATAATTAAAAATATAATATAACCAAAAACTAAGACATTATTTTTGGATGAATAGAATTCATTTTAAAAATAATGTCTTAGTTTTGTTGTTTAATAGGAAAAATCTACGATTTTTCCTATTAAACAAAGCTTCGCAAATATTCCACACAAAATTTTTTTAAAAATTTTGGCGGTAGAACAACGGGCGTGGGCTTTAAAATAAATTTAAATTTTTTATTGACAAGTATAATATTAAGATATATACTATAAACAACTCCAGTTGGAGTATGAATACAACAAAGAAGAAAGTTCTAAATAAGTTGCAGCTTATTTAGAACTTGTAAAAATACTTAGCTTTAAGTATTTAGTACAATACAATTATAACACATAAACATAAAAAAGCAAAGTATTATAATCTTTTTTGTGAGTTGATAAAGGAAAGGAGATGATATTTTTATGTTTTATGTGTTAAATAAAAATGCACAAATTTCAACTGGTAATCATAAAATACATACAATATTTTGTAAAAGAAAACCAGATTGTAAAAACATTATAGAGTTACATGGTGTAGATAATTTTATGACTGCATTATATGAAGCAAGAAAATATTATCCATGTGTAGAAGGATGTAAATATTGTTGCAAAGAAGTTCGTTTAAAAAAATGAATTAGGCTGCTTTAGTAGCCTAATTTATAGGGAGAGAGTATAATGAAATTAGATGATATAGCAGAAGTTAATATAGGAATATTATTAAATAGAGAAATAAAAAATGAAGGAAATAATCCGTATAAGATTTTTAATTTGAAACAATATGACGAAAATGAAGAATATGAAACTTATAAATTAAAAAATAATTACAATACTAAATTAACGAAAAAAGGCGATTTATTATTCAGAATGGTTTATCCTAATAGATTAATATATGTTGATAAAAATCTAGAAAATTTATTAGTATCTTCTCAAATGTGCATAATTAGATGTAATAAGAACAAAATGAATCCTATATTTTTGAAATGGTATTTGGAAAGCGATATAGCAAAGGAAAAAATGAAAGAAGATATAATAGGAACTACTATTCAAAAAATTTCAGTTTCATCTTTAAGGAAAATAGAGGTACCAAATATAAGTTTAAACATACAAGAAAAAATAAAAGATTTGATTATACTTTGGGAAAATGAAAAAAAAGTAATAAATGAAATGATACAATATAAAGAAATTTTATATACAACTTTAATATATGAAATATTAGAAAATGAAGGTGAAGAAAATTGTTGATAGAAGAGCAGGAACAAGAAGAAATTAATTTAGAATTATGGAGAATCTGCCAAAATTTTAGAGATGAAACAAATATTAGAGTAAATTATATAGAGTATATTTCTCTGTTACTATATCTTAAATATTTAAAAAGCGATGTGTTTAATAAATTATATGAAATTAGAAAATACTACTATATAGCAGAAGAAATAGATAAAGAAATAAATAATATAAGAGAAAATACAAATGATAAAATATTATTTAATAATATTTCATTCAAAAATATAACAGTTTCTAGGAAAATTGGAGAAGAAAGTGTTATTTGTAAAACTATTGAACAAATACATAGCTTGATAAGTAATTTAGAATTAAAATATATGGAAAGTAAACCATATATAGCTATGGCGTATGAGTATATTTTAATGAGAGTTGCCAATAATAACGAACTAATAACAAAAGGCGAATTTTATACTCCAAAAGGAATTGCAAAATTACTAATAAATGCATTAGATATAAAAGAAGGAAACAGTATTTATGATCCTTCCTCTGGATGTGGAAATTTTTTAATAAATGCAACAAGAGATAAAAATTTAAAAGTAGTTGGAAAAGCAGAAAACTTAATAAATTATAATTTATGCTTAACAAATATATTTTTACATAATATAAAAAATTATGATATACAATGTATAGAAAAAGATGGAATTACAAATAAAAACAAAAAATATGATTTTGTTTTAACTAATCCTCCATTTGCTGTTAAAGGATGGAAGAATAAATATTTGGATAATTCAGATATAGATTTTTTTTATAAATTTCGGATTATATAATTTATCTACAGGAGATTACTCTTACCTTTTACATGGATTAAATATGCTAAATGATTTTGGTAAAATGGGAATTGTTTTACCACATGGAGTTTTATTTAGAGAAACAGAAAAAAACATCAGAAAAAAATTAATATTAGAAAATAAAGTAGAAGCTGTAATAGGACTTCCAAGCAATTTGTTCTTTAATACAAGAATACCAGTAGTAATATTATTACTTTGTAAAAATAGAACACGAGAAGATATTATGTTTATAGATGCAAGTAAAGAATATAAACCCAAAAAAAATATAAATATATTAACTACAGAAAATCAAAATAAAATCTTAGAGATATTAAAAAACAAACAACAGATAGAGGAAATTTCGTGTCTTGTTACAAAGGAAAAAATAATAAATAATGATTACAATTTTAGTATAAGTAAATATGTAACCAAAAAAATTAAAATCAATAAAATTCAAAAAGATGTTGCTTTAACAAGCATAGATAAATTAGAAAAAGAGCAAAATATATTAGAGGAAAATATAAAAGATGTTATTGAAACACTAGGATATAAAGATTTATTTCCTATAAAAAATAAAAAAGAAAAAGATATAAATTATAGTATAGATTATGAAATTATAGGTAGAAAAATAAGGCAAGAAAGAATAAAAAAGAAATATACTCAAGAATGGATGGCAGAAAGAATGGATATAAGTGTAATTTACTATTCAAGAATTGAAAGAGGGATAAGTGGAATTAGATTAGAAAGAATAATACAAATTTGCAATATATTAAATATAGAAATACAAAATATTCTATAAATAAAATATCTAAAGACTTGGTATAATTTTAAACAACATATGTGGACTTTTAAATAAATTTTAGATAAGTTAAAAGTCCACTCTTATTTAAACAAATTTATATATTGTTGTAGTATTATAAACATCATTTGCCTTAAGTATTGGAGATGGAAAATTTTTGTTATTTATACTATCAGGAAGAAAACCTGTTTCTAAGCAAATTCCACTCCTGTTTTTATAAAAGTGGTTATCTTTTCCTAAAACTTTATTATTTTCTATAAAGTTACCTGCATAAAATTGAACACCTACACTATCAGTAAAAACTTCCATAGTTCTGCCACTTTTTTCGTCAGATAATATTGCTATTTTTTCTATACCAGAGTGTTTTTTGTTTATAACATAACAATGATCATATCCTCCAGTAAACTTTAATTGTTCGTAATTATTATTTATATCTAAACCGATTTTTTTTGAAACTCTAAAATCCATAGGAGTATTTTCAACATCAATTAAATTTCCAGTTGGAATAAGTTCATCATCTACTTCTACAAATTTATTAGCATTTATATAAAGATTTTGTTCCATAGCACTTCCGAAAATTATTACCAGAAAGGTTAAAATAGCTATGATTAGTCATATTTGCTATAGTATCCTTGTTAGACTTTCCAGTATATTCAATTTTTAATTCATTTTTATTATTTAAAGAATATGTTACAGTTATGTTAAATTCTCCAGGAAAACCTTGATCTCCATCAGGGCTAATTAAATTAAATGAAACAGAATTATCATTTTCACTAACATTATAATTCCATATTCTTTTGTTATATGGATTAAAACCGCTGTGCAAATTATTCTTCTCTCGTTCATTTTTATCTAAATTATATATTTTATTATTTAAAACAAATTTAGCACTTTTTACTCTATTGCTATTTCTTCCAATAGTTGAACCAAAATAACAAATATCATTTGTAAAATAATTTTCTAAGTTATCAAAACCTAAAACAACATCATCAAGCTTTCCATTCTTATCTGGAACAAATAAAGAAACTAAAATTGCGCCATAATTAGTAAGTTTTGCAATTATACCATTTGAGTTAGATATTGCAAACAGCTTAATAGAAGAACCTTCAAATGTTCCAAATTCTGAAATTGTAATTCCCACTATAAAAACCTCCATTCTAAAAATTAAATATTTACTAACCTAATTGTAGTATAAATTAATTCAAAAAGAAAATCAATATGATAGTGAAGTAAAAAAAAATAAATTAGAGCAAATAAAAATGCCCCTTCGCCCAGTGGAGAAGGGACTAAGTAACAAAAAACTAATTTATTGTTAGATTTTATTTCTTGAAATAAATAATGTAGTTCTTTTTTATCTATTTTTTCATCTTTTTCTCCTATAATTTTACAATAATTATAACATAAATATTAAAATTAATATATATAAAATTTTAATATAATAATTTTATAGTAACAAATAATTAAAAAACACATAAAATATATAAAAACCTATTTTATTTTGTAGAGTATATAAAGGTTTTTCTAAAATATTTGTAAGAGTAATTTACTCAAATGGAGGTTTTATGGCTAAAATAATTGTATTTAATAACGATACAAATAGAATGGAAACATATTATAGAAATGAAAATGAAGCAATGCCGTATAATGCAAATAGAACTTTAACAGTTGGAGAATTTAGAGGTTCAAGCAATAGCCCAACACTTTGGACAACAAAAAGAGCAATGCAAAGTTTTAATACAACAAGATACTTATTTGGAGCTCCAATACCTGTAGGATTTGCATTTAAAAGACCATGGGAAGGACGGACATCGGATCACAAAGTCAACACTATGCAGGTGTAGCATTTGACGCAGGTCAGGTTTTAAGTAATAGTGAAAGAAATAGACTAAGAAATACAGCAATAAGTTCAGGAGTATGGTCATATGTGGAGCCAGCTTCACTTACACCAACATGGGTACACTTCGATAAAAGGTTCCGGAAGACCAGCATGTGGAACAGCCGGATATCCATTAATAAAACAAGGAAGTATAAGCACATATGTATTAATTGCACAAGACGATTTAAATACATTAGGATTTACAACTGGAGGATTAGATCGGAATATTTGGTAATAGAACAAGAGAGGCTGTAAGAAACTATCAAAGAAGCAGAGGATTATCAGCAGATGGTATAGTAGGTTGCAATACATGGCGTTCACTACAAGAAGATGTAGTAGGAACAGGAAGAACTGCTACAACGATAGATTAAAAAATAACCCTCCAGTCTAGCCAATTCGTAAGACGGAGGGGGGCGGGAGCGATAGGAGAAGTTATGCAACAAATGCAATCACCCACCTTAACCACTCCCTGCCCAGGGGAGGTGCAGGCCGTTCGCCGGATTGTCTATCCCTTCGCAGATATCTGCGATGCCAGTAAAAACGAGTTCTCACATAGCATAAAAGGGAGGCAATAACGGCAATGATGGTTACCCATACATGACCGCTTCCCTGCAAAACAGGGAGGACAAACATTTCGGCAAGCAACAAAGTGGTAGCTATGCCACCTAATGTTGTTGCCAGCCGGCGAACAAAACGGCTATTACGGGCCAAATATGCACCGCAAAAGGCCATTACTGCGAAGGCTATGAGGCTACCTTCAATTGCCTTGGAATTGACCATAACGCCAATTCCAAAAAGTACTGTATAGTAGGTAGTAACTCCTACTAAAACAGAATATATCATAATTACACCTCCTATTTTAATTATTTGCCCTGAAACCAGGGCAAAAATGTAATATGATACAATATTATTATAACATAATATTATGTAAAATGCAAAAAATAAAAGAAATATTGTGAAATATTCCTTTTTTATTTATTAATAGGCTTAAAATACGGTTAATATGGATGAGATTATTAACCGTATTTTTATATAGTTTTGATTGAGTGACTATTTTAATACTTTACTTTCAAACTCTTCCCAAGATTTACTAAATTCATGATTAGCAAATGCTTCTTTTAAACCGTTAACTTGTTTTAATTTAATAATTTCATCTAATTCCATACCAAGGTGCAAAGAAATTGTACTTTCGTCCCATCCACTTTTTGTAAGTTCCATTACAATTTTACCCATATCTAAAATTTGGTGGGTTCCTCTTGCCCTATTGTGGCGAATGGTACTTGCTATACGGTCATCAAGGCCTTTATTAATAGTAACAATAGGAATTTGTTTTAAATCAAAATATTCTTTAGCACATCTATATCTATGAAATCCATCAACAATAATATATTTGTCATTATCTTTATCATAATAAGTTACAATAGGTTGAGTATAACCATCTTCTTCTATAGAATGTTTTAAAAGCCTCATTTCTGGAGGAGCAACTTTATTAGGGTTATAATCATTTGCAACAACTTTATTAATATCTACCATTTTTACATTTAAAACAGGAAAAGTAATTTTATTGTCCATTTGCAGCACTCCTAATTATTATAAAATTTTTATATCCATTATTATTAACTACAAGACCTGCAGATTCATATGCTGATATATATGCTTTTGTAACAATACTATCTTTTATAGTTATTTTTTTAGTTACAAATTGTAATAATTCAATAAGAAATTCAGGATTAATAGAATAAACGTTTTTAATAACATTGGAAACAACAGAAACAAATGCAACAGGATTTTCATTATCAAATAAAATATACCATTCTTTTTTATTATCATCATAAATTCTGTCATTTGTTTCGTTTTGTACAATTCTAGAACCAAAAAATTTACCCATTATAGTATAAAAATCCTGTGATTTATTATTCATTTTTAATATCATTTTTTGCTACCTCCTCTTTTATAAATTTACTTAAATCTGGATCAGAAGTTATTGTATTTGCATTTAGTAAATTATCCCATTTATGTGCTAACTCTCTTAATTCTTTTTCTTCAGTTTTAGTTTGTGCATATGATAATCTTTTTAAATAAAAATCATTTTTTTCAACAGCTCTTGCAATTCTTCGCCAAGAAATAACTTTTTTTTGGTTTTCCAATTTACTTGAAGATTCTTCTGGAATTTGGTCAAAATCAACATGATATTTTTTTCTATACCAAATCATAAATTTTTTAATTTTTCTATAATAATTCATCATTAAATCTCTATTATAAATTCCTATACTTTCCAACAAAAAAACAGTATATTGTTGCCAAGTCATAAAGTCAGGTTTGGAAGTTTTTAAATCACCTAATGCAGAAGTTCTGCAATATATATTTCCAAAATTAACACCATTAACTCTATTTAAAACTTTTGCCCAAGTGTCATATTCTAGGGCTTTAAATTGATCTAATCCTTTCCTTTGGTCATCACCATAAGGTTGGCAAACTCTTTGGTCAGCAAGGGAAACGCCATTTTTATACATTAAATCATATACTTTATTATATTTTAAATCTAATTTACTTACAGCTCCCCAAATATCTTCTACACGAAAATCATAAATAGGATAAAAATTATATACATCTAATATTTGATTAGAAAATTTAACTCTTGTAGTCCAAGTATAGTTATTAAATGTTTCTTTATGCTTTTGGAATGTAATTGTACGAAAACGATTTAAACTCTCATCAGTTCTAATACCTATTCCGCAAGCAACTGGTGTATTGTGAAGTTTTTGATACCAAGATGCAAACTGAAGTATAAATTCTTCGAATTCCTCTCCTTCTCTAAACCAATCAAAAGGGCAATTACTCATATTTATACTATCTGTTGGCATATCCCTTATCCATAAATCTCTACTTTGTTCTTCCCAACAAATCCATTTAGGTTGAAGAATAGATACGGCATTTCTTAAGGCAAGGGGGAGTGCAATATGATAAAAAGTTCGTATCTGAGAAAGTTGTTTTAGTTCATATAAATGATCTATAGTACATTTATATTGACCTTCTAAATCTATATATAAAACATCAAATTTTTTATTTAAACGTTTTGCAACAATATTTGCAAGTTGTACCATAACAGAACTATCTTTACCCGCACTAACACTAAAATATATATTTTCAAAATTATTGAATATAATTTCTAAACGCTCAAATGCAGCATCTAATACGTTTTTATCCAAATAAACTTTAGGCATAGGTAAAATTCAACTTCCTTTCAACATAATTATAAAATAATCTACAAAATACGTCAAGAAAAAAATTAATATATGAATTAAGATTTACAATTTTCTAATAACAAATAATTTGCCTTGTTTTTAATAATAAACTATGATAAAATAAAGCAAATCTAATTTATTTAGAAAAGAGGTACAAACATGAAAGTTATATTATTACAAGATGTAAAAAATGTAGGAAGAAAAGATGAAATTATAAATGCAAATGATGGATATGCACGAAACTATTTATTTCCTAAGAAATTAGCAATAGAAGCTAATAAAGATAATTTATTAAAATTAGAAGCAAAGAAAGATTCTAAAGCACACAAAAAAGAATTGGAATTGGAAGAATATAAAAAACAAGCTGAAATAATTAATAAATTAGTTTTAGAATTAAAAGTAAAAGCAGGAGAAAATGGAAAAATATTTGGAGGTGTAACTTCAAAAGAAATATCTGAAGAATTAAATAAGCAACATAAAATACAAATAGATAAGAAAAAAATTATATTAAAAGAAAATATAAAAAATATTGGAAGATTTTCAGTAGATATAAAATTTGGAGATGGAATATCAGCACAATTAGCAGTAGTAGTAGAAGCAGCTTAAAACATAGTGAATAATGAAGAGTGAATAATGAATAATTTAGGAAGAAAAATTGCAAAAATGCAATTTTTCTACAATAACTATTAATCATTAACTATTAATTAAGAAAATGTCAAACCTTATAAAGGAGGCAAGAGATGGATTTAGGAAAAGTACCACCAAATGACATAGAAGCAGAACAAGCAATAATTGGAAGTATGTTAACAGATAAAGATGCAGTAATAGATGCAATAGAAGTCTTAAAACCAGAAGATTTTTATAGACAGGACAATAAAACAATATATGAAGCAATACTTAATTTATATAATAGAGCAGAACCAATTGATATAATTACAGTAAAAGCTGAATTAGTTTCATTAGGAAAATTCGAACAAGTAGGAGGGTTAGAATATTTAGCTGTATTGCCAGATAAAGTACCAACAACAGCAAATGTAGATAAATATATAAGAATAGTAGAAGAAAAATCTATTTTAAGAAACTTAATAAGGGTATCAAATGAGTTAATAGATTTAGGATATGCGGAAACTGAAGAAGTAGATGCGATAATGGATCAAGCAGAGAAAAAGATATTTGATATAGCACAGGGAAAAAATCAAAAAGGATATACTGCTCTAAAGGATATATTAGTTGAAAGTTTTGCAGAAATAGAAAAATTATATAATCAAAAAGAAGCTATAACAGGAATACCAACAGGATTTGCAGACTTAGACTATAAAACAGCAGGACTTCATAATTCAGATTTAATACTAGTTGCAGCAAGACCAGCAATGGGTAAATCAGCATTTGCACTAAATATAGCTACAAATGCAGCTATGCAAGCCAAGGTACCAGTAATAATATTCAATTTGGAGATGTCTAAAAGTCAGCTTGTAAATAGAATATTATGTAGTGAGGCGATGGTAGATAGTAATAAAATTAGAACAGGAAAAATAGAAGAAGATGATTGGGTAAAACTTGCAACAGCACTTCGGTCCATTATCAGAAGCACCAATATATATTGATGACACTCCAGGTATTACAATTACAGAAATAAGGGCAAAGTGTAGAAAATTAAAATTAGAAAAAAATATAGGGTTAATAGTAATAGACTATTTACAACTAATACAGGGAACAGGAAAAAGAAATTCTAGCCGTGAGCAAGAAATTTCTGAAATAAGTAGATCACTTAAAATATTAGCAAAAGAATTAGATGTTCCAGTGATTGCATTGTCACAATTGTCTAGGGCTGCCGAGCAAAGAGCAGACCATAGACCAATGCTATCAGACCTTCGTGAATCAGGAGCAATAGAACAAGATGCAGATATTGTAATGTTTTTATATAGAGATGACTATTATAATCCAGATTCAGAAAAGAAAAATATAGCAGAAGTTATAATGGCAAAACACAGAGCAGGCTCAACAGGAACAGTAGAGCTATTATGGCTTGGAAATTATACAAAATTTGTAAATATAGAAAAATATAGGGAGTAATATGCTAAAAGAACAAGTAATTAATACAATAAAAAAATATAATTTAATAGAAAAAGGTGATAGTATTGTAATAGGAGTATCTGGAGGTCCAGACTCAATTTGTTTGTTACATATTATAAATGAACTAAAACAAGAATTAAATTTTAAAATATATGTTGCGCATGTAAACCATATGATAAGAAAAGAAGCAGATGAAGAAACCGATTATGTAAGAAATTTTTGCAAAAACTTAGGAATAGAATGCTATATAAAAAGAATAGATGTAATAAAAATTGCGAATAATTTAAAAAGAGGAACAGAGGAAACAGGAAGAAAAATAAGATATGAATTTTTTAATGAAGTATTAGAAAAGACAAATTCAAATAAAATAGCAACAGCACATAACAATAACGATAAAGTAGAAACCATTATTATGAATATATTAAGAGGAAGCGGAACATCAGGATTAAAAGGAATAGAACCAATAAGAGATGAAAAATTTATAAGACCATTAATAAATATAGAAAGAGAAGAAATAGAAAATTATTGTATAAATAATAATTTAAATCCAAAAATAGATAAATCAAACAATGAAAATATTTATACAAGGAACAAAATTAGAAACATAGTAATTCCGTATGTAAAAAAGGAATTTAATCCAAACATAATAAAAACAATAAATAGGCTATCAGAAGTAGTAAATGAAGAAAATGAATATTTAAATAAAATAACAAAGCAAACATTTAATGAAATATATATAGGGGCGAGAAATGCTTGCTCGCAACAAAAAGAAGATGGGCAAATTATATTAGATTTAAAGAAATTCAATAAACTAGAATTAGTAATAAAAAGAAGGTTAATAATATATACTATTAATGAACTTATGCATACTACAGAAGGCATAGAAAAAATAAACATAGATGATATTATAAAAATGTGTAGTAAAAATATTGGAAATAAATATTTAATGCCAACAAAGAAAATTAAGATTTTACTAAAAAAAGGAAAAATTTTTTTTATAGCTGTGAACTAATTTTCCGTAAGCAAAACCTTGATACACAAGGGATTACAGGAAAAAAGTTTGTAAAAAAGTATTGTAATTAAAAATTATATGTGTTATATTTCATACATATTGGGGAAAAAGATATGTTCCCTTATAAGATAGGAGAAAGTAAAATGAAAAAAAGTTTAAAAACATTAGCAATGTGGTTAATTATAAGTATTATTTTTATAATATTAATATCATCAATAATGGATAACAAAGAAAATAAAATGACATATTCAGAGTTAATGGCATCAATACAAAGTGGAACAGTGGACAGTATCGAATTAGAAGTAGATAAAGGGATGTTTAAAACAGAAGAAACTGGAAGAGGATATGTAACATTAAAAAATAATAAAATACAAAAACAAGTTGATATACCAAATGTACAAAGCTTTATTAATTCAATAAATCAATACTTATTAGAAGGCTCAGTTAAATTAAATCTAAAGACAGAATCAATTCTAATAACTATACTAAATTTATTAGCACCAATAGGAATATTAATTATATTTTTCTTATTCATGTTCTTGCTTATGGGAACTTCACAAGGTGGAGCTGGAAACAAAACAATGTCTTTTGGAAAAAGCAGAGCCAGAATGATTGGTACAACCGAGAAAACAAGAATTACATTCGAAGATGTAGCAGGTGTGGATGAAGAAAAGGAAGAATTAGAAGAAATAGTTGAATTTTTAAAATCACCTAAGAAATTTACAGATATGGGAGCAAGAATACCAAAAGGTGTATTATTAGTGGGTCAGCCTGGTACAGGTAAAACATTACTTGCAAAAGCAGTAGCAGGAGAAGCGGGAGTACCATTCTTTATAATAAGTGGATCAGATTTTGTTGAAATGTTTGTTGGAGTAGGTGCATCAAGAGTAAGAGATTTATTTGAACAAGCAAAGAAAAATGCACCATGTATAATATTTATAGATGAAATAGATGCAGTAGGACGTCAAAGAGGTGCAGGACTTGGCGGAGGACATGATGAGAGAGAGCAAACTTTAAATCAGTTATTAGTAGAAATGGATGGATTTGGAACAAACGAAGGAGTAATAGTACTTGCTGCAACAAATAGACCAGATGTTTTAGATAAAGCATTATTAAGACCTGGAAGATTTGATAGACAAATAGTAGTATCAAGTCCAGATGTAAAAGCAAGAGAAGAAATATTAGAAGTTCATAGTAGAAAGAAAAAAATAGCAGAAGACGTTGATTTAAAAACTATAGCAAAAAATACTGCTGGTTTTGCAGGAGCAGATTTAGAAAATGTTTTAAATGAGGCCGCACTTCTTGCAGCAAGAAGAGATAAAAAAGAAATAGGAATGGTAGAAATTGAAGATGCAATGATAAAAGTAACAATGGGACCAGAAAAGAAAAGTAGGGTAAGAAGTGAAAAAGAAAATAAATTAGTAGCATTCCATGAAGCAGGTCATGCAGTAGTAAGTAGATTTTTACCAACACAAGACACAATACATCAAATATCAATAGTACCACGTGGTATGGCAGGAGGATATACAATGTATAGACCAGATGAGGATAAAAACTTCATGTCAAAATCAGAGATGGAAGAAAGTATTATTTCACTATTAGGTGGTAGAGTAGCAGAAAGTTTAGCACTAGATGATATATCAACAGGTGCAAGCAATGATATAGAAAGAGCAACTAAAATTGCAAGAGAAATGGTAACAAAATACGGAATGAGTGAAAGAATAGGAACAATAACATTTGGATCAGGTCAAGAAGAAGTATTTTTAGGAAGAGACTTTGCACAAACAAAAAACTTTAGCGAAGAAACTGCAAATTTGATAGACGAAGAGGTAAAAAGAATAATAGACAAAGCATATAATACAGCAAAACAGATATTAAGTAATAACATGGATAAACTTACTCAAGTAGCAACAAGATTATTAGAAAAAGAAAAAATAGATGGAGAAGAGTTCGAAGCAATATTTACAAATGCATAATAGAGAGCATATCCAAATGGAAAACTTTATCTAATTTAGAACACATTATTGAATTACACTAAATAATTTTTTATAAATGAGGATAATTTTGATAATTAAATACTGTCAAAATTATCCTCATTTATATATCCTATTTAATTTTATTGGAAATAAAATCTTTTAAAACATTTATAATTTGTATTTTTTCTACTGCTTGAACTTTAGCAGATAAGCTTTCAGGAGTTTCATTTTTATCTAATTTTACTTTAGTTTGAGAAATTATATTACCTTCATCATATTTATCATTAACAAAGTGAACAGTAGGTCCACTAAAGTTTTCCCTAGCCTCAACAACAGCTCTATGAACATTCATACCATACATACCTTTTCCACCAAACTTTGGAAGAAGAGAAGGATGTGTATTAATAATAGTGTATTTATCAATTAAACGTTTACCAATCATTTTCAAATATCCTACAAGAACAATTAAATCAATATCATAATTTTTCAAAATATTTTCTAATTCCATATCAATTTCATCACAAGACTTACCTTTTATAATGTAAAAAGGAATATTATTTTCTTTTGCTCTTTTAAGTACGTAAGCATTCTCATTATCAGAAACAACTAAATTAACTTTAGCATCTAAATTTCCACTTTTTATATTATCAACTATTGCTTGCATTGTAGTACCATTTCCGAGAAGCAAATAAAACTAAATTATACATTTAAAAAAACCTCCTATTAAATTATAAAAATTATACCATCAATCAAAAATAAATTCAAATTGGAGTTTGTTTTACTTCTTCAGTTTAGCATTTGATTATTAGCAAAATATTATTTTTTGAAATTAAAGGCCTCCAAGCTCACGGGTATTC
>CANQYS010000008.1 GCA_947628115.1 uncultured Clostridia bacterium
CATTGCTTCTAATACATTATCTTCTTCTACTGTAGCTGCTTTATATACAAATATACCTATTAGCAATACAACTGCAACTATCATTATTAGGCATAATATATCTAATATTTTATCCTTCACTAATAGTCCTTTCTTTTATATACCTCTTAAATCTTTATTTCTTTTGTATGTATATATTCCTATTCCTGCTATTACTATTAATGTTATTACAACTGCAAATGTTCCTCCTGTATATGGTATACTTCCTGGTGCTGTTGTTGGATCTTTTTCATTGTTTGATGTATTTTGTTTTACGTCGTTTGTTACTTGTTGTTTATTGTTGTCAGTATTCTGTTTTCCTGTTGAATCATCTGGTGTTGTCGTATCAGGTTCGGTTGTATCTGTTTTGTCTTTATCTTCTGGTAATTTATATCCGTCTGGATAATTATCATATAGCATGTATCCATATATAGTTCTTCCTTCAATATAGCTTACTTGTCCCCAAACCATATATAACCCTTCATATTTTATTAAATCCATAATTGAAAAATCCGCTGATGTATAAGTGAAATCGTTACCACTATACATCTTAGTCCATGAAGTTGTTGGTATTTCTTTAGGTAGCTTATCTTTTACTGCGTCTATTGCATTTTGATTATTCTCTTTTGCTTCTAAATATTTGTTTATTATATCTTTATCGTCTAATTTTACTGCTGTTATTTGATAATTCCCTAAATTTTCATAAAATGTACGGCATTTTTCATATAAATAGCTAATCTCAAACTTTTCATTAGTATTAATTTTTATATCCAATATATCTGGTAGTTCAACTTGCGTTGTTATTGCAATTTGATCATCTGTAGTATTTTTTATAAATAAAAAGCATTTATCATTACTTCTTAAAATAATTCTCATTTCTTCGTTCTGTGGTGTTATAATTGCAGTACATTGTTCTGCATCAGCATCTTGCAAATCAAGCCATTCAGATGGTTGTGTTGCTTTTGCTTTAGATATACCAAACTTATATTCCTTTGTGTCATCAAGTGATACGTCTGTTAAAGTTACTTTTACACTTTTATCTGCACTAGATATCTCAGTTTTTGTAGTTGGATTCTCATTACTTGCATTTACAATGTTAGGTATTATAAGCAACAAAATTAATACCAACATTTTTAATAAAATTTTTTTGTTTTTTAACATTTTTATCTCCCCTTTTTTGTTTTTTTAACACAACAAAAAATTGTGTTATTTATATAAACTTGTATGTACAAATTCACATAAACAACACAATTTTTTATGCATAGACTTTTTTATTAGATTTCTCCTTTTTCGCCTATAAAATATTAAATTATTCATTTTTGCTCCTTTACTTCTTTAGTATTGTATATTTTTTATCACTATTCTTTTGGTTTTTCAAGTGTTTTTTAAAAATGTAATATATTTGTAATTTTTTTGTAATAAAAATTAGACGTATAAAAATAATTAATTTTCTTTTCAGAAAATACTACTTAGATACGTCCTATCTATTGTTTTAGTGTTAAAACCCTAATAAACCTGCAGATATAATTTTGTTTTTTTATAAAAAAAACTTAGTTTTGTAATATAACTGTAACATTATCCAAATAGGCTTATTTGATTACTTTTACTCATTCCATTAAAGCAACCAAATTTTGTAAGCATTTCTATTACTGCCTTACCTGCTTTGGATTTTATTTGGAAATCATCTATTGACATAAATTTACCATGTTCATCTTCTACTGCTTTATATATTCCTTCAGCAGCAACCCCTCCGAAGTCCTGGTATACTTGAAAGTGGTGGACGTATTGCCCCATCTTCTATTAAAAATTTTGTGCTATGTGATTTATATAAATCTATTGGTAAAAAATTAAATCCTCTCTCATACATTTCTAATACTATTTCAAGTATTGTATAAACTCCCTTTTCTTTTACCGACATGCTGTTTCCCAGTGCTTCTAATTCTTTCATTTTTGCTTTTACTTTTTCTTTTCCATATATCATTATTTCACTATCAAAATCATCCGCTCTTATACTAAAGTAAGTAGCATAATATGCTAGTGGATAATATACTTTAAACCATGCTATCCTAAATGCCATTGTAACATATGCCACAGCATGTGCTTTAGGAAACATATACTTAATTTTTTCACATGATTCAATATACCAGTCTGGTACATCATGTTCTTTCATTTCTTGCACATACTCTTCCCATTTAGGTTCTGCACCTTTTGCAACTTTACCCTTACGTACTGCTTCCATTATTTTAAATGCATGATCTGGATTTAGACCTTTTTTAATTAAATATGTCATTATATCATCTCTTGTACAAATTGCATCACTTAGTGTTGCTTTTCCTTCTTTTATTAAAGTTTCGGCATTATTAAGCCACACATCTGTACCATGTGATAATCCGAGATATACGTATTAGTTCCTCAAATGTAGTTGGTTTTGTATCTTCAAGCATACCTCTTACAAATTTAGTTCCAAACTCTGGTATTCCAAATGAGCCAGTATTAGAATGTATTTGTTCTGGTTCAACTCCTAATGCCTTTGTTGATGTAAATAAACTCATTGTTTTTTTATCATCTAACGGAATAGTTTTTGGATCTACCCCTGTTAAATCTTGTAACATTCTTATTACAGTTGGATCATCATGACCAAGCATATCTAGTTTAAGTAAATTTTTATCTATAGAGTGATAATCGAAATGTGTTGTTATTATATCCGAATTTGGATCATCTGCTGGATGTTGTACTGGTGTAAATTCATATATTTCTCTTCCATGTGGTACAACTATAATTCCACCTGGATGCTGTCCTGTTGTTCTTTTAACTCCAGTACATCCTGCAACTAATCTTGAAATTTCTGCATTTGTAACTGGTATATTTCTATCCTCATAATAGTTTTTTACATATCCAAATGCTGTTTTATCTGCAATTGTACCAACAGTTCCTGCTTTAAATGTTTTACCTTGTCCAAAAATTACTTCTGCATATTTATGTATTTTTGATTGGTATTCTCCTGAAAAGTTTAAGTCTATATCTGGTTCTTTATCTCCATTAAAGCCTAAAAATGTTTCAAATGGTATGTCCATTCCATCTTTAAAAAGTTTTTCACCACACTTAGGACATATTTTATCTGGTAAATCAACTCCATTTTTTATACCATAATCAGTAAAGTCTGAATATTTACATTTAGGACATCTGTAATGTGGAGGAAGCGAATTAACCTCTGTTATTCCTAGCATATTTGCTACAAACGAAGAACCAACAGAGCCTCTTGACCCTACTAAATATCCATCCTCGTTAGATTTCCAAACTAACTTTTGAGCAATAATATAAAGTGTCGAAAATCCATTTTTTATAATAGAGTCTAATTCTCTTTTTAATCTATCTTGTACTATTTGTGGAAGTGGGTCTCCATACAATTCCTTTGCTTTGTTTGTACAAATTTCTTCTATATCTCTTTCTGCATTTTCCAATACTGGTGGACACTTTTCAGATGATATTGGACTTATTTCTTCGCACATATCTGCTATAGAATTTGTATTTGTTACAACTACTTCATAAGCTTTTTCTTTACCTAAATATTCAAACTCTTTAAGCATTTCTTCTGTTGTTCTTAAATAAAGTGGTGCTTGCTCATCAGCATCTGCAAATCCTTGTCCTGCCATTAATATTCTTCTATATATTTCATCTTCTGGATCCATAAAATGGACATCACATGTTGCAACAACTTTTTTACCTAATTTATCTCCTAAAGATACTATTCTTTTATTTATATTTTCTAGTTCTTCCATGCTTCCTACTGTTCCATTTCTTAGCATAAATTCATTATTTCCTAAAGGTTGTATTTCTAGGTAATCATATCTTTTTGCAATTTTTTCTATTTCTTCTTCAGATTTTCCAGCAACAATTGCTCTATATAATTCTCCCTGTTCACATGCGCTACCGAAGTATTAATCCTTCTTTATATTTTTCTAATACACTTGTTAAAATTCTAGGTTTTTTATAAAAATAATTTAGGTGTGATATTGATATTAATTCATATAAATTTCTTAGTCCTTTATAATTTTTTACGAGTATTATTGCATGATATGAAGGAAGTGTTTTATATAGTTCTTTTTTTTCTTCTTTCTTTTTACCTCTAGTTTTCGGTTGTTCTTCGTTTTTTTCTAACATTTTTATAAAAACTTTTACCAATGTTTTTACATCATCTAAAGCTCTATGGGCATTTTCTACATTTATTTCTAACTTTTCCGCAAGGATTCCTAGTTTATGCTTTTTAAATTCTGGAAATAACTGTCGTGATAATCTTAAGCTGTCTATGTATTCATTATTCATTGTAAGGCCTAAATTCTCTGCATTATATTTTAAAAATCCTACATCAAAATCTGCATTATGAGCAACAAGTTTTAAATTTCCTATAAAATCTAAAAACTTAGGCATTACATTTTCAATTGTTTCTGCATCTTTAACCATGTCGTCAGTAATATGTGTTATTTCCACTATTTTTTGTGGTATTGGAATTTCTGGATTAACAAAACATTCAAAAGTATCTACTATCTCACCATTTTTTACTCTAACTGCACCAATTTCAGTTATTTTTTCTGTTCTAAATGAAAGCCCTGTTGTTTCTATATCCAGAACTATATATTCATCGTCCATACCATTTGATAAATCTACTGCATTATCATCTGGAACTAAATATGCCTCTACTCCATACAAAACTTTTATTCCAAATTTATCTGCAGCCTTTTTTGCCTCTGGAAAACTTTGAACAACACCATGGTCAGTTATAGCAATAGCTTTCATTCCCCATGAACTTGCTCTCTTTATTAAATCTGTTGCAGAACTTACTCCATCCATTTGACTCATTTGTGTATGCAAATGTAATTCTACTCTTTTTTCTTTTGCAAAATCTTTTCTTTTTACTAATTCGATATCTGGCATTTCCACAATAATATTTGCAATAACACCTAATTCTTTTGCAAAATTATCGTACTGTGCATTTCCAGATATTTTTAGTCTTTTTGCTTCACTTAATCTTTCCAAAACTGTAGGTGCTTTTTCTGCTTCCAAAAAAGACTTACAAGTTATAGTGCTTGTCCCATCATATATATTAAACATAGCAAGTGTTTTTCCATTTTTTAATTCTCTTGAATCTGTACTAATTACTTTTCCTTCTATTGCAACCCTTCCATAATCCGGTGTTAAATCAGCAATATTTACAATTTGTTCTTTTATTTTATCTGTTCTACCAAATATCAATGGATTTTTTTCTTGTTCTTGACTACTTTCTATTACATCTTCCTTATTTTGTTTTTCCATTTGTGCATTTATTTCATTTTGAATATTAATTTCATTTATTAAATCTTGACAAGCTTCTTTTTCTAGTTCCTCTAAATACTCAGATTGTTTTTTTATAGTTTCATTAGTTACATCTTCTTTATACTCTACCTTACATTTTATTCCGTACAAATTACTTATTATTTGTTCTATTTCCTTATCAATTTCATAAGAGTGTAAAAAATTTGCATTTTTTGTTTTTAAAATAACTATGACCTTATTTTCTTCTGTCTCTACAGTACTTGTACTTAATATTGCCTTAGTTAAAGGAAATTTTTTGTATATATACTCTACAATATCTTTCCAATCATTTTTTAGTTCTTGGGGAAAAAGGGGCCTGGCCCCTTTTTCCCCCATTTCGATATTAATCGACACTTTTTGTATTTGGAATCTATTTTTTAAATATTCTTCAAATCTTGATATTTCACTAATTTTTATGTTTTTTTCTGTTAATAATTGAATTTCAAGTTTTTTTGTTTTTTTAAATAAATTTATATTTTCTATTTTTGCATTTGTTATATTGTTTTCTTCTTTATAATCTTTGAATACATCTTTTACTATATTTAGCATTTGTTTTCTTCCTCTCATAATTGGTGTTTTATATTTAGTATTGTTTAAAATATTCTTAATATATCATTATATGTTACATATATTGATAATCCTATTAGCATACAAAAACCAGCCATTTGTATTCCTATTTCTACATTTTCTTTTAATGGTTTTCTTCTAATCCATTCTATTAATAAAATTACTATTTTTCCTCCATCAAGTGGCGGAAATGGAAGTAAATTTGTTACTCCGAGTGATAGCGAAATTAATGCTAACATATAAACAAATTCTATTATTCCTTGTGTTTTTGACACTACCTCAGATATTCCTACTGGACCCATTAACTGGTCAGTAGTTACTTGCCCTGAGAATAACATTTTTAAATTATCTATAATAGATACAGAAAAATCTAATGTATCCCAAAATCCATAATATATATTGTTTATAAAATTATTTTGTGCTACAGCAAAAGTTACTCCCATTTTATATGATTTTTGTATTTGTGGAAGTATTTCAAAATTTTTTATTTCTGAATTTCTTTCTACTTCTATTTGTATTTTTTCGTTTTTACTTGCAGATATTAACTCTACAACCTTATATGGTTCATTTTTACAATCTGTTCCATTTACTTTAGTTATTATATCTCCTTGTTGTAATCCTTCTTCTTGTGCTGGACTATTTGGATATATACTTTTAATTTCAGAAGTTAAATCTTCATCTCCTGCTCCTAAATATATTCCTATATTTTTTGTTTCTTCTATTGTTGGTATTAATTTTATTTCTTGTATATTATTATTTCTACTTACTGTAATTGTTGTTTCATTTCCGTTTGTATTTTGCATTGCTTCATCTATGTCGCTTTTTAATCTTACTGTTTTATTATTTATTTTTAATATTTTGTCTCCTACTTCTATTCCTGCTTGCTCTGCCCCATAATTTGAAACTACACTATCTATTGTTGTTGATATATAATTTCCATTAAATGATACTAAAGCAAAATATACTAATAAACCAAAAATTATATTTACAAGACCACCTGCTAAAACTACTGCTATTCTTTTGGGTATGCTAGCTGTACTAAAAGAACCACTTTCGTTTGAACGTTCTTCTTCTCCGTAGCATATTAACAAAACCTCCGAAGTGGTATTAACCTTAAAGCATATTTTGTTTCTTTTCCTTGCTTACTCCAAATTGTTGGTCCAAATCCTATTGCAAATTCTTTTACTTTAATTTTACATGCTTTTGCAACTAAAAAATGTCCACTTTCATGTATAAATATTAAAAATCCTAATAAAAATATTATTTTTATTGCACTTATTAAAAATGAAATCAAATCTATGCTCCTTTCGAAATTTGAAAATAAATTGGAGTTTATGAGTGTAAACACTCACAGTGAATAGTGAATAATTTAGGAAGAAAAATTGCATAAATGCAATTTTTCATACATTAATTATTAATTATTCACCATTCACTATTCATTGAACAAATGCCTGTAGGGGCGGACGCCCCTGTCCGCCCGTTATAAACAATGGATTTGCATATTTGCGGGTCGACAGAGTCGTCGACCCCTACAACTTCTGCAATTGGTTGATTTGCTGATTTTTTTCGGGCGGACTTAGAGCGCCCGCCCCTACACAAAATTCCAAATTTCAAATACCAAATACCAAATACCATTATACAAACTACAATTTTTTAAATTAAAGTTAGTAAACAATATGCAAATGGTGCTATAAATATTATACTATCAATTCTGTCAAGCATTCCTCCGTGTCCTGGAATTAGATTGCCAAAATCTTTTATTCCCATTGTTCTTTTTATACTTGATGCTGATAAATCACCCATCTGGCTTAAAATACTTAAAATAAATCCTATTAATGATATATATATATATGATACTTGCATATCTACTAGTTTGTTTATAGCGAATGTATATATAAGAGTAATTAATATTGCTCCTAAAGTTCCTCCAATACATCCTTCTATTGATTTTTTTGGACTTATTTTAGTAAATTTATGTTTTCCAAACTTACTTCCTATAAAATATGCACATGTATCTGTTCCCCAAGCTGCAATTAATATAAACCAAATTAAATATTTACCGTTTTCTATTCCATATAATAGTGATATAAATGATAAGAAAAATGGTATGTAACATATACCAAAAAAGGTTATCATTGTATCTATTACGCTTGTTTTCATATTACTTAAAATAATCTGTATAAATAATATTGCAATTATTACAGCTATTTCTAATCCTAACGTATATAATAAATAATCTTTAGGAATTATATGTAAAAATGCAATTAATATACATGACAGATATGCAACCCATTTTACTGGTTTATATTTTTGATTAAAACTTTGTAAATATTCATATATTGTAATTATTGCAACAATTGTAAAAAATACATCTACTATATATATATTTCCAAATATCAAAATTAATGCTACAATTGGTAACCCTATTATTCCACTTAAAATTCTTTTTAATTTCATTAATTACTCCTTTTTAATGAATTTTCATTAATTATTCACATTATTAACTATTAACTAATTTATGGCCTGCCACCAAATCTTCTATTTCTCTTTTGATATACTTTTATTGCTTCTATTAAGTCCTCTTTTCCAAAATCAGGCCAATGTTTGTCTGGAAAATAAAATTCTGTATATACTAATTGCCAAGGTAAAAAATTACTTGTTCTAAGTTCTCTACTTGTTCTTATAAGTAAGTCTGGATCTGGCTGACCAGCAGTATATAAATTATTAGATATAAGTTCTTCATTTATATCTTCAATGTCTATTTTATTTTCCTTAACCTGTTTTGCAATATTCTTCATTGCTCTTACTAATTCTGGTCTTCCACCATAATTAAATGCTATATTTAATGTAAGTCCTGTATTATTTTTTGTAGTGTCTATAGCTTTATTTATTGATTTTTGTAATCCTTTAGATAATTCGGATATTTCTCCTAATAACTTAATTCTTATATTTTGTTTGTCTTTTTTCCTTAAAAATGAATCTACATATATTCTTAAAATCGCCATTAAGGCAGATACTTCTTCTTTACTTCTTTTCCAGTTTTCTGTAGAAAATGCATATACTGTTAAATATTTTATTCCAATTTTGTTGCAATATCTTGATATATTTTCTAATGTTTCAGCTCCTGCTTTATGACCTTCTCTTGTTGTAAGCCCTTTTGATACTGCCCATCTTCTGTTTCCATCCATTATTATTGCTATATGCTTTGGTAAATTATTTTTATCAAAATCGTCCATTAAAAAATACCTTTCTTTATATACTTTTATCTTTATAATTTTATCACAATATATAAAAAAAATGAAAGCTTTTTGAAAATTATTTTCAAAAAGCTTTCGTATTAATCCATATATTTATCCATTTATTAAAAACACACTAATTATTATCAATAATGCTGCAAAAATTTTTTTTAATAAATTGTTTCTTTCTTTTAGAAATACATACCCAACAATTACATTTCCAATAACGTTTAATGAACATAAAGGAGCAACAGTAGTTACATTTCCTAATTGATAAGCTCTTAATTGAACTGCAATCATTGTTCCCCAACATAAACTAGTTATTATTATTGCTTTCTTATTACCAGTTATATATTCATTTTTTAGATCAGACAATTTTATTTTTTCAAAGGTAGAAGTTAAAATAGCTGGTAGTAAAGAAGTTAACATTGCATAAATTGCTAAATTAAAATTATCTGAAATATTAACATCTAAAAATAAAGCTATAGATAAAGCAATATTAGATAATATTCCAAGAAAAACATATTTATTTAATTTATGCTCTCCTTTTTTATAAAATATAAAGAAATTACTAAATATAATTAAACTAGACCCTATTATTTTTTTTAAAACAAATGGTTCTTTAAAAAATAATAAACCAGCTAATATCATAAATACAGTCGATAATTGATTAATAATACTAAATGTTGATGCTTCTATTCCGTTTCTTACTGTTGTATTTATACGATCTGAAATAGCATAAAAAATGCAAGATATAATTAACAATAAATATATTTTCCAATCTGACGCAATAGCAAATTTAAAAAAAGGCAATAATATTAATGCACAAATGCTAGCAATGAATTGCAATAATATAGTTAGTGCTCCATCGTTTTTAGATTTTTTAGTCGCAATTTTGTAAAACTGAGTAAATACTATACTTAAAATTATATATATTACTACAAAAAGAAACCACACTTAAAAACCACCCAAATAATATTCTACTAAATCTGTAGTATTCTTGTCAATTTAAATCTCTGTATTTTTTGAAAATAATTGTAACTTTACTTTATTTTTTTTGCAACTACAGCAAGTCTTCCATCAGTTGTATGGTAAGAACATGTAGAAAGTGTTAAGAGCTGGTCACCATACTTAGCAGTAACTCCTGTTTCATATAAACTTGCTTTTTTACTATTTTCCACATATTCATTGAATTCTTGCTCAGTTTCTGCATTTATAAAATAATAGTATCTAAATACATTAGTCTCTGATTTATAATATACTCTAGATAAAAATACACCTAATATTTCATATTGTGCATCTTCTTTATCAGTAGTAAATCTTATAGTTTTATGTGTTTTATAATATTCCTCTTTTTTATATTCCATAAGTCCTGAAAACATTTCATCACTACTCATATTGTTGTGTCCATATATTAAAAGATTTGTACTAGGAATGTTCCAATCATAATCTTTATCTAAAAATAATGAACCATCTTTTGAATATTCTTTTTTATAATTGTGAGTCATATAATAATCATTGTCTTTTCCTTGTAATACAGGATAACTTATATCACTATTTTCTATTTCTAACCAACCAATTATATCTGGATTTTCTTTTTGCAATTCTTTTACTTTTTCTATTCTTTCGTTTATATTATTTTCTTCATCAACCGTTGTATTATTAATTATTTCTTTTAATTCTTCATTATCTTTTTTATTTTTATACTTATTATATATATAATATATACTTATTGCTAAACTAACTATTAATATTAATATAAATACTACTAATAACAATTTTTTAACATTTACTTCGTTTCTTTTCTCATGCTTTCCCCTTGCCATATTTGACTCCTTTTATAATTTTTATTTTCCATACATAAATATCATATTTTTGATAATATTTCAATATATTAATTAGTAAAACTAAATCAAAAGAATGATTTTTACTTTGTATCTTTTAACATACCTATATAATTTAAATAAAAGCCTAATCTGAATAGACTAAGCTTTTTTATGCGGTTTCCCCTTGTTTTTGCACATTAAGTTGTTTTTTCTTTATTTTTGTTCTTGTAGCTTCTTTGTTTTCATTCAAAATTAATTTTGGACCAGTTTTCTTTTCTACAGTATCTTTTGTTATTATACATTTTTCTATTTTTGGATTTGTTGGGACATCAAACATTATATCTCTCATTATATCTTCTATAATAGAACGAAGCCCTCTTGCTCCTGTATTTCTTTGTATTGCCTTTTCAACTATTGCATCTAGTGCTTCCTTTTCAAACTCTAATTCAACCCCATCTAATTCTAGCAATTTTTTATATTGCTTTGTTAATGCATTTTTTGGTTTTGTAACTATATTTATTAAAGCTTCTCTATCTAATTCTCTTAAAGTTGCAATAATTGGTAATCTTCCTACAAATTCTGGTATTAATCCAAACTTTAATAAATCTTGTGGTAATAGTTCCTCAAATATTTTGTATTTCTCTAATTCTTTTTTACTTTCAATTTCTGCACCAAATCCTATTGCTTTTTTACCAACTCTATCTTTTATTATTTTTTCTAATCCTTCAAATGCTCCTCCACATATAAACAATATGTTTGATGTATCTATTTGCAAAAATTCTTGATGTGGATGTTTTCTTCCTCCTTGTGGTGGTACTGAGGCAATAGTTCCTTCTACTATTTTTAATAATGCTTGCTGAACCCCCTCTCCACTAACATCTCTTGTAATTGATGGATTTTCCGATTTTCTTGTTATTTTGTCTATTTCGTCTATATATATAATACCTTTTTGTGCTCTTGGTATATCATATTCTGCTGCTTGTATTAGTTTAAGTAATATGTTTTCTACATCTTCTCCAACATATCCTGCTTCTGTAAGTGTTGTAGCATCTGCTATAGCAAATGGTACATTCAAAATTCTTGCAAGAGTTTGGGCTAATAGTGTTTTTCCGTGAACCTGTTGGTCCAAGAAGTAATACATTACTTTTTTGTATTTCAACGTCATCTATAATTTCATCACATAAAATACGTTTATAATGATTATAAACTGCAACTGCCAATGTTTTTTTTGCTTCTTCTTGCCCGAATTACATATTCGTCCAATATACTTTTTATTTCTGCTGGAGTAGGTATATCTTCTGATTTAATATCTTCGTATCCTAAGTCATCTTCATAATTTTCATCTTCCATTATATTATTACAAATTGCTATACATTCATCACATATATATGCATTTGGTCCGAGCAACAATTCTTCTTACCATTTCTTGTGCTTTACCACAAAATGAACATCTAACATTTTGATTATTATTTTTATTTGACATTTAACTCTCCTTTATCTATAAGATTAAAGCAAGTGGAAAGACACTGCTTTTCATTTGTTTTATTATTTTCTTACATCTATAATCCCATCAATTAATCCATATTTTAATGCTTCTTCTGCTGTCATATAATGATCTCTTTCTGTATCCTTTTCTATTTGTTCTAAGCTTTGACCTGTTTTTTCGCTTAATAGCTTATTTAATTTTTCCCTTGTTTTTACCATATGATCAGCATGAATTTTTATCTCTGTTGTTTGACCAGATAATCCTCCAGAAATTAATGGTTGATGTATTAATATTTCTGAATTTGGTGTTGCATATCTTTTACCTTTTGCACCACTTGCTAAAAGTACAGATCCCATACTTGCTGCAAGGCCTATACATATTGTAGAAACTGGACATTTTATATAATTCATTGTATCTACAATTGCCATGCCATCTGTTATAGATCCTCCTGGACTATTTATATAAAAAGATATTTCTTTGTCTGGGTCTTCTGATTCTAAGAACAACATTTGAGCTATTACTAAACTTGCTGTTACATGGTTTACGTCTTCACTTAAAAATATTATTCTATCTTTTAATAATCTTGAGAATATATCATAAGATCTTTCTCCTCTTCCTGTTTGTTCAATTACATAAGGTACTAAACTATTTTTTTCCATACTAATCTCTCCTTTTTATATTAATTTTTTCATAATGTTTTTATATATAAATTGTAGTTTGTATAATGGTATTTGGTGTTTGGAATTTGGAATTTTGTGTAGGGGCGGACGAGGCCCTGTCCGCCCGTTATAAACAATGGATTTGCATATTTGCGGGTCGACAGAGTCGTCGACCCCTACAACGTTTGCATTTGGTTGTTTTGCTGATTTTACGGGTCGCCCAGGGGTGCGACCCCTACACATTTGCAATTGGTTGATTTGCTGATTTCTTTTCGGGCGGACTTAGAGCGCCCGCCCCTACAGGCATTTGTTCAATGAATAGTGAATGGTGAATAATTAATAATTAATGTATGAAAAATTGCATAAATGCAATTTTTCTCACATTAACTATTAACTATTAATTATTCACTACTTAAAAAGGTAATAACAATTTATATCATTCTATAAATAAGCTATTACCTCCTTTTTACCTATTTTATTTTAGCATTTTCAACTAAGAAATTAATTGTTTTTTCTACTTTTAAGTTATCACTTACATATTTAATTAATTCAGGATTATCCTTTACGTCTTCTTCTTTTCTGCCATAATTTTTTGCCATTTCTTTTATTTTATCTGATACTTCTTCATCCGTTACTTCAATACCTGCATCTTTTCCAACAGCTTCTAAAACCAATCTAGATTTTATTGAATTTTCAGCTTGCTCTTTATTTTCGTTTCTAAAATCATCCATTGTTTTATTTACCATTTTAAGATATTGATCTAATTTCATTCCTTGATAGCTAAGTCTTGTTTCAATATCTTTTGCCATATTGTCTATTTCTACTTCAATCATTCCTTTTGGAATATCTACTTTAGCTCCTTCACATACTTTTTTTACAACTTCGTCTTCTGTTTCATATTTTGCTCTTGATTTATTTTGTTCTTCTTGTTTTTCTCTAATGCTATTTTTAAGTTCGTCAATAGTATCAAATTCACTAATATCTTTTGCAAGTTCATCATTTATTTCTGGCATTTCTTTTTTCTTTATTTCATGTAATTTTACTTTGAACATTGCATCTTTTCCAGCTAAATTTGGTGAAAAGTATTCATCTGGGAATTTTACATTTATTTCTTTTTCTTCTTCTGGTTTCATTCCAATTATTTGATCTTCAAATCCTGGAATAAAAGTATTACTTCCTATTGTCAATTCATGATTTTCTGCTTTTCCACCATCAAATGCTTTACCATCAACAAATCCTTCGAAATCTATCACTGTAATATCTCCAGATTCTACTGGTCTATCTTCTACTGAAATTAATCTTGCATTTTTTTCTGCCATATGTCCTAATTCATGTTCAACATCTTCATCAGATACATTATACTCTATTTTTTTTATTTCTATACCTTTATATTTTCCTAATGTTACTTCTGGTTTTGTTGCAACTACAGCTGTAAATATTAAGTCTTTTCCCTTTTCAATTTGTACTAAATCTATTTCTGGTTTACTTACAGCTTCTATTTCTTTTTCTTTTAGTGCTTCTTCATAAGCACTTCCAGCTATTTCATTAAAAGCATCTTCATAAAAAATTTGTGCTCCATATGTTTTTTCTACTAATTGATATGGTGCTTTTCCTTTTCTAAATCCTGGAATATTAAAATATTTAGCATTTTTATTAAATACTGTTTTTATGGCGCTATCAAATTTCTCTGCTTCTATTGTTATCTCTAGTTTTACCTCGTTTTTGTTTTTAGTTTCCTCTACTTTTACGTTCATTTAGTTTTCAATCCTTTCTTGTTTTTTTATTCAACCTTAGTATTATATCACATATTTAGTATTTTGCAAGGGGTAAAATTGGAAAAAAGAGCTTATGCTCTTTTTATAATTTATTTTAATATTGCTAAACCTAATACACATATAAATACTCCTAATATCATAATATATTTTTTTAGGCTTATTTTCTCTTTTAATATAAATCTTGATGCTAAAATTGTTATTACAATTGAACTTGATGTAATTACTGATACAGTCGATACCTGTCCATCTATAAGACTGAATCTTTGGCACAAATTAGCACCTAAATCTAATGCAGAATGCAAAAAGAAATATTTCTTTAAGTTAATTGTTTTTATATTTAATTTATTTAAATTGTTTGTAAATAAGCAATATAAAAGAACTAATATTAATCCCATCAGTCCATAATAAAATACTACAATCAATGGATCATGAAATATATTTATGTATAACTTATTTAAAAATCCTGATATTCCATTAAAAATCACAAAACCATAAGCTGCAATTATTCCTTTTATTGCTGGACTGTCGGTTTTGCTGTTTTCTCCTTTTACTAACAGTATTGTTAAAATAATTAAAATAGTTGAAAAAAGTAATTGTAAAAAAGTCCAATTATCTTTTAGTATTAATATTCCTAACATTAGAGTTACTACTGTATTTCCCTTTCTAATTGGTGCAACTGTCGATACACTTGCATATTTTACTGCTAATATTGCACATATATACCCTAATGCTTGAATTATAGTAAGAGGTGCTATTTTAGCCAAATTTAATATATTAAAATTTGAAATAACCTTAGTCATGCAAACACCCAATATAACATATACAATGTCACTTATTAACATTCCAATCAAAGCTAGTTGAATAGGATTATTATGTTTTGAACACTTTTTCATTGCTATTGAAGTAAATCCACTAAACACTGCAGAAATCAAGCATAAATATAACCACATTTTTTTCTCCTCATAATTCTATTAAATCAAAATTTGTATAGTCACAACTTACTAATTTAAATTGTATTCCTTCAATTATTCCTTCTTTTGCTTCTTTGTGTGCTGTATCGCCATGCAAATGTCCATATATACAAATTGCTACATTATATTTTTTCATTGTTTCAATATAACTTAAATCTAACTCTTCGTAACTATTAAATGGCGGATAATGCATACATACAATAATTTCTTTTTCTTCTCCATATTTTTTTATCCCATCTTTTAAAGATAAATCTAATCTTAAAATTTCTCTTTTTATTAATCTTCTATCTTCTGCCGTCTTACCATCTTGCCATCCTCTTGTTCCAACAATAATTTTGCTATCATATTCATAGCTATTGTTGTATATAAAATCTATATTATTAAAATTGTTTTCTTCTAAATACTTTCTCATCTTTTTAAGGGTTGTCCACCAATAGTCGTGATTTCCTTTAAGCAAAAGTTTTTTTCCTTGCAAACTATTTAGATATTCAAAGTCTTTATATGTATCTTTTAAATACATTGCCCATGAGAAATCTCCTGTGAGTAATACTAGGTCATTTTCTTTTACTTTTTTATTCCAATTTTCTCTTATCTTTTCAGTATGATTTTCCCAAGTCTCTCCAAATATATCCATCGGCTTATTGTCTCCAAAAGATAAGTGCAAATCTGAAATTGCATAAATAGACATAGTTTATTCCTTCCTTTATAATTTTAAGTTTGGTACTGCATTTAATGTAAAGTCTGATATGTTTCCTTCTAAATAGTTATAGTATCCTGCTGATGCTATCATTGCTGCATTGTCTGTGCATAATTTTAGCTCTGGATAATATATTTTTATATTTTCTTCTTTTTCTAATTTTGAAAATTCATTTCTTATATATGAATTTGCTGAAACTCCTCCTGCAAGTACTAGTTTGTTGATTTCTTTTGGGTGGACACAAGGTCCACCCCTACATTCATCTTGAGGGTCGCCCAAGGGTGCGACCCCTACAGATTTTGCAATCGGTTTATTGTTGGCCTTTTTGGCGGATACAAGTCCAGTCCCTACAACGTTTGCAATGATTTTTTTAATGTTTTCTATTAATATTTCTGTTACTGTTTTTTGAAAGCTTGCGCATAAATCAGCTTTGTTCATATTTGGATCTTTATGATTTAAATTTATAACTGCTGTTTTTATTCCACTAAAACTAAAATCTAAATTATCAAAATGTGTTTTTGGAAGTTCTATACAAGGGTTTCCTTGTTTTGCTAAGTTGTCTACTTTTGGTCCTCCAGGATATCCGAAGTCCTACTACTCTTGCTACTTTATCAAAAGCTTCTCCTATTGCATCGTCTCTTGTTTTTCCTAATACTTCGAACTTACAATAATCTTTTACATGCACTATTTGTGTATTTCCGCCTGACATCATTAAGCATAAAAATGGTGGTGTTAAATCTTTGTATGTAATATAGTTTGCTGCAATATGCCCTTCTATATGATTTACTCCTACTAATGGTTTATGGCTTGCAAATGCTAAACCTTTTGCATATGATACTCCTACTAAAAGAGCACCAACTAATCCCGGTCCATAAGTACAAGCTATAACATCTATATCTTTTATTTTTACATTTGCTTCCTTTAAAGCTTGTTTAGTTATTTGATTTATAACTTCTGTATGACATCTGGATGCAATTTCAGGTACCACTCCTCCATATTCTGTATGTATATCTATTTGTGAGTTTATTACATTAGAAAGAACTTCCCTACCGTTTTTTACAACGGATACGGAAGTTTCATCACAACTTGTTTCTATTCCTAGTACTATTATGTCTTTCATAATTCTCCTTTTTGCGGGTCGCCCTGGGGTGCGACCCCTACAACGTTTGTAATTTGTTTAAATAAGTGATAATAGTTTAAATATATTGTATACTATCCATTCCATTCCACTAAGTACTGCACTAAATATTGGTGTTAATATTGTTCCAGCAAGTCCTGTAATCCATATAATTAAGAATACTATATAAAATATTTGTTGATTGTTGTAAAACCATTCTTTTCCCTTATATGGTAAAAAATGCATTAGTATTTTTGAACCATCAAGTGGTGGTAACGGAATTAAATTAAACACACCAAGTCCCACATTAATTGATATTATAGTTAAAAGTAGTTGATAAATAATAGATTGCCAAGCTACTGATAATGCACTCAATACATTTGTTACTTTAAATAATATATAATATATTATTAAAAATACAAATGCTAATATAAAGTTCATTATTGGACCTGCTGCAGATACAATAGCCTCTGCTTTAGAAATAGAATATTTACCATTAAAATTTCTCGGATCTATTTGTACTGGTTTTCCCCATCCAAATCCAGCTACAATTAGAAATACAAATCCAATTGGGTCTATATGACTAAGTGGATTTAAATTAAGTCTTCCTTGAAGTCTTGGTGTTTCATCTCCTAATTTATCTGCTGCATATGCATGCGCAAATTCATGGAATGTAAGAGCTATTAGAACTCCTGGAATTGTTATTAATAGATTTAATATTCCACTAGTTCCTGCACTTATTAACCAAAATCCCAATACTATTACTAAAATTATAATAATGGTTCTTCTATCAAATCCAAAATTAAACATATAACTCTCCTTTACTTCATTAGCCTTATTGTAATAGTTTCATTGTTGGAAACAGTAATACATTTTTTATTTTTCTACATATGTTAGTTCTTATTTTTTGGTTATTATATAGCAAATTATAATAAAAGTAAAGTGTCATATTGTATATTGAATAAAAATTTTGTTATTAAAAATTATATAAACAATACAAATGAATATACATTCTCTGCAATAACATTGTTGACAAATCTTTTCTTTTTACTATATAATATTTACATAAAATTTTATTAAAATTTACATGTGAAAGGAGCAAAATATCAATGACATTATGGACCGTTCAACCCTATTATGTATATGAACTTTTGCAATTAGAAGGCGTTTATCGGTGCAATTCTGATTTGAGCCAATGTTTAGTCGAATTTGGCTATACAAAAGCCTACGATTGGATTTGTAAACAGATGAAAAAGAGAATTGGAAATCCACCTAGTCCAAATATAAAATATCCAGTATGGGCTTGGTATTGTTTAGATGGCAAGCATAAAAGACCTGATATGCGAAAATATGATATGAAAGTCTCGGAAAAATCTGTTTTATTGGAAATTGACATTCCAGAGTCAGATGTTCTCCTTACTGACGAAGTGGATTGGCACATTGTTCTTAATGATAATCTCGTTTACAAAGCAAGTTATATTTCAGGACTTTCAGATGAAGAATTGGAGTTAGAATTTAAGAAAGAAGATGTTTATTATGCGAACTTATCTGCCAAAGAAAAGTTAGCTTACAAAGAAAAAAGCTGGGAGAACGTAATAGTCTGTTCAACAAGCACTTCTCTTCCCTCATATGTTCAAGCAACATTTTGGGAACTGAAAAAACAACAAATAAAGAAAACTTGGATTCTTCGAGAATAATTTTACCACTCTAGAAAATTTTCTAGAGTGGTTTTTCTATTTATTAAGCAAGTGGCTTCATTGTTGGGAACAATAAAACATCCCTAATTGATGCACTATCTGTAAGTAGCATTATAAGTCTATCTACTCCTATTCCTAGTCCTCCTGTTGGTGGCATACCATATTCTAATGCTTGAATAAAGTCATCATCCATATCATTTGCTTCTTCATTACCTGCTTCTTTTTGCTGTGCTTGGTCTAAAAATCTTTCGTATTGATCTATTGGATCATTTAATTCTGAATATGCATTTCCATATTCTCTTCCACCAATAAATACTTCAAATCTTTCTACTAATCTTGGATCTGATGGTTTTCTTTTTGTAAGCGGAGATACTTCCACTGGATAGTCTATTATAAATGTTGGTTGAATTAATGTTTCTTCTACTTTTTCTTCAAAAACAAGGTTAATTACATTTCCTCTTTCTAAAATTCCATCTATTTCTATTCCTATTTCTTTTGCTGCATTAGTTGCTTCTTCGTCTGTATTTAATGTATTAAAGTCAATTCCTGTTACTTCTTTTATTGCATCTATCATAGGAATTCTCTTCCATCCTGGTGTTAAATCAATTGGTGTTCCTTGATATGTAATATTTGTTGTTCCCAATACTTTTGTAGCAACTGTTGATATTATTTCTTCTGTAATATCCATCATATCATTATAGTCTTGGTATGCAGCATATAACTCTATATTTGTAAACTCTGGATTATGTTTTATAGAAATTCCTTCATTTCTAAACATTCTTCCTAATTCGTATACTCTATCAAAGCCTCCGACTATTAATCTTTTTAAATAAAGTTCATTTGCAATTCTTAAATACATATCCATATCTAATGTATTATGGTGTGTTATAAATGGTCGTGCTGCTGCACCACCTGCTATAGTGTTTAGTATTGGTGTATCAACTTCAACATATCCTTTATTATCTAATACATTTTTTATTTCTTTTATAATTTTACTTCTTATCATAAAGGTTTCTTTAACTTCTGGGTTCATAATTAAATCTACATATCTTTGTCTATATCTTAATTCTGTATCCTTTAGCCCATGAAATTTTTCTGGAAGAGGTCTTAAAGATTTTGTAAGCAATACTACCTCTTTTGCATGCACAGATATTTCTTCTGTTCTTGTTTTAAATACAAAACCTTTTATTCCAATAATATCTCCTATATCATATGTTTTAAAAGCTGAATAGCTTTCCTCTCCTAAATCATTTATGCTAACATAACTCTGAATTTTTCCTTCTGCATCTTGTATTGTACAAAAAGATGCTTTCCCCATTATTCTTTTTGCCATAATTCTACCAGCCACTGCAACATCTTTACCTTCTAGTTCATCGTAATTTTCCTTTATTTGTTTGCTTAAATGTGTTCTATTGTATTTTGTTATTTTAAAAGGATCTTTTCCTTGTTTTTGTAACTCTTTTAATTTCTCTTTTCTAATTGCTATTAAATGATTTTCATCTAATTGTTCCTCATTATTGTTTATTTGATTTTCTGCCATATTTTCATCTCCTTAAAAACTTATTTTATAATTATATAACAGAAAATAGGAATTGTAAATATTTAGGTTGTTAAAAAAATAAAAGCTAAAACAATTATTTTTTTACAAATGAGCATTCATTTTCAAAAAATAATGTTTTAGCTTTAGTTTTTTAACTATAGTTGATTTTGTACACTTTTATAATAAAATCTCTATCCTCAATAGTAACAATCTTAAAGACGTAAGGTCAAAGTGACTTAGCATCACCATTTTCTACTCAGTTCTACTTAAAGAGTGCATATGAGCCACATCAGATCCATTTGCCTCAACTTCACTTTTTATCACTGTGATATTAGATCCTAGAGCAACTAGGGGGCGTAGGTAACCTTCTTCGGCGTACCCCCCCTGTGAAATCCCATCTGAGTCGTATAGATCACTTTTGAATATAGAATCATTCTCGACGCCGTGCAACTTAAAGCCTACACACATATAAGCGCAATCGACACATCGCGAGGCCAACCAATAAGAAGCATTTATACCGAAAATCATGTCGCAGAACTCTTCATTCATACAATAATCATCATTTGGGTTACTTTCCAAGCAATAATATGTTTGTTTGCAAGTCAACGCATCAATTGCTTTACTGATTCCCTTGTTGTCCGGACTTGTATTTAATTGATCCTCTGTTTTATAAAATGGATCACTTCCTCCTATTCCGTCTTTTTTTATTCCAGTTTCTACATCTTTTTCTTCTACACCTATCCCTGATCCGTTTTCTTCAGCGTATATTACTGGATAATTTAAATTACTTGTATATGTTTTCGTATTTCCATATTGCGTACCTGAACTATTATCTTTATTATAATTGTCTCTTGCGGTTTTACCATCTTCGCTAAATCCTGCTTCTATATCTTCTATTGTTATACTTCTTGCTGTTACTCCTAATTCTTTATTACTATATAATTTTTCACATATGTCATTTAATATATATACTCCATTGTTATATCCCTTTGCACCTTTAAAGCAAACTTCTTCAGTTGTTGGTTTTTCACTTATCAGTGTTAGGCATCCATTTGCGTCTACTCCTAATACTCTCCATTTTAAACTTTCTGTTGCTAAATCTGAATTATTATAGCTACTATTTGTATTTCCTGTGTAATCTTCTGTTAATTTATCACTTGAATAAGTATCTTCATCTGGTTTGTAATTTACGTAGTCACCTATATTTAATGTTACTTTTCCATCTGTTACAGTATTACCTTCTGTACTTAATTTCCAGTTTCCTATTATCGATTCTTTTCCATCTAAATAATCTTGCATTGAGTTGTACCATTTTCCGTCTACTTGTACTTTTCCTTCTGCCAATTTTTGTTCTTCTTCTATCGCTTCTTGTGTTTTTGTTGTTGCTTGTTTTGCTTTGTTAAATAATCCTCCATTTAATGCTACGTTAACTGTTACTGCAACTAGTATTAACATTACTATTATTGTTATTATTAATGCTATTAATGTAATTCCTTTTGGGGTAGAATTTGGTGTTTGGATTTTGGAATTTAGATTTGAGTTTTCCGCTGGAGTATTTTTAGTATGTTCTCTGAAGAGCGGGCGGACAGGGTCGTCCGCCCCTACAGCATTTGCATTAATTTTTTTACATTCTTTTGTTTTTAATTTTAACATGTGTTTTTCTCTCCTTCTTTTGTATTATTTACATTTATTTTCTCATTTATGTGTATTATAAGTTATATGTTTTTCTTTGTCAATTAGTTCTACACTTTTTTAAAATAAATTTCATAAATTTACTTTTCTTAAAAAATATTACCACATGTTATTTTATTTTTTAATATTTTTTATGTTTATTTGTAAATATATATTTTTGTTGTTCCTTCTTTATTTATATTTTACATTTCTAATTTATGTCTTTTTGTGGGTAGACACAAGGACTGTCCCTACATTTTTCTTTACTATTTTTATTTTCGGAATGTTACTTTGAATATTGTACGAACCTTGTCGATTTAATGAAAATTTTTAAATTTTCATTAAATTTTTAAAAGCTAAAACAATTATTTTTTGACAAATGAGCATTCATTTTCAAAAAATAATGTTTTAGCTTTAGTTTATTTTAACACTAATTGATTTTATACACTTTTATGATAAAACATCCCATCCTCAACGGTACAGAAATAATAACTTTATTGAAGTTATATCAAAAGCCTTCACATCAAAATAATTTTAATTTGCTTGACTTAACGAATGCATTTGACTCGGATCTGCATCACTAGTTTCTCCGTCATATGGTACTACTTTGATACTAGATCCTAGAGAAATCGTAGGGCGTAGGTACTCCGCACCCGCTCCTGTACTGTTACTCGTCGTACACATAGAAGATCCCAGTTTGCCTCTATAAATAGAAAATCGGCAGAAAGAGGCCTTCGTACCGCAATCCACGCATCGACTGGCAAGACCAAAATCGAAATTCGGGGCAAATATCATATCATAGAAAATACTGTTATTTAAATATTGTTGTGGAGTAGAAGAACTAAAAGAAGAAAGAGAATAAAAAGTCTGAGTGCATGTTAACGCTTTTTCTTCTCCGACTTGAGCTCCCGCATACATGAATTCTTTTTTTTCTGGTTTACTTATTAATTGACTTTCATTGTAGTAAGAGATACTTCCACTTATCCCATTTGTTTTTACGTCAGTTGTAGCTTTGTCTTCTGTTACTCCAATTCCCGATCCGTTTTCTTGTGCGTATAGTACTGGATATCCTAAATAACTTGTATATGTTTTTGTTTCTCCATATTGTGCAGACTTTTTAGTTAGTGCCTCTTTACTAAATCCACCCTCTACATCTTCTATATTTAAACTCCTTGCTCTTATTCCTAATTCAGTATTACTATATAGTTTTTCACATACGTCATTTAATATATATACTCCATTGTTATATCCTTTTGCTCCTTTAAAATAAACAGATTCAGTTGTTGGTTTATCACTTATTAGTGTTAAACATCCATTTGCATCTACTCCTAATACTCTCCACTTTAAGTCTGTATTAGTTTTTAAATCTGAATCATTATAGCTACTATCTGTATTTCCTGTGTAATCTTCTGTTAATTTTTCTTTTGAATAAGTATCTTCATCTGGTGTGTAATTTACGTAGTCTCCTATTTTTAATGTTACTTTTCCATCTGTTACAGTATTACCATCGTCATTTAATTTCCAGTTTCCTATTATCAATTCTCTTCCATCTAAATAATCTTGCATTGAGTTGTACCATTTTCCATCTACTTGTATTTTTCCTTCTGCCAATTTTTGTTCTTCTTCTACCGCTTCTTGTGTTTTTGTTGTTGCTTGTTTCGCTTTATTAAACAATCCTCCATTTAATGCTACGTTAACTGTTACTGCTACTAGTATTAACATTACTATTATTGTTATTATTAATGCTATTAATGTAATTCCTGTTTTAGAGGTTAGTGGTTGGAGGTTAGAGGTTAGATTTGATCGTGCCTTCGAAGATTTTTTGTTTGGGGTATTTTCTTCGAAGAGCGGGTGGAAAGTCGCGTCCGCCCCTACAGCATTTGCATTAATTTTTTTACACTCTTTTGTTTTTAATTTTAACATTTGTGTCTCCTTTCCTTTCTTTTGTTGTTATTTGCATTTTACAAATAATTATTCAACTTTATATGAATATTATAATTAATATGACATTTAATGTCAATATTATTTTTCTACTAAATATGACATAATTTTACTGGTGGTATAATTTGATTAGTGAAAAAAGAAAATTTTATAAATATACTCAAATGCAAATGGCAAACAAATTGGAAATTAGCTTAAGGCAATATGCTAGAATAGATAAAGAAGAAGATTTACCCAGAAGAGATATACTCCGAAAATTAATTAATTTACTTGATTTAAGTGATGAAGAAGTTGGAAAATACATAAAAAAAATCGTAAGCTAATTATTTTATATAACTGTGAATATTATTCCTAGTTATACTTTATAATTTTTATATAATATTGTAAAAAAACATTATCAATAATTATAACTGATAATGTTTTGTTATATATTTTCGTATAAAAATTTCTCATATTTGTCCGATTTCATATTCGGGACTAATTGTTCTAATATTAGTTTTCCTACATAATCTATTCGTCTGCTCCAATAACCACTTAGATTTTCTTTTAATGGCTCAGGTTTTCCAATTCCTTCATATTTATTTCGTCCGAATATCTGATAGTAATAAATTTATTCTTTTTAAAGCTTTTTTGTCTTGCGTTTGCCAATAGCAATATTCTTCCCATGCTTTAGAGGTAAAAGAAATATTATTCATTTTCCATCGTCTCTAATTCTTTCATAGTTTTTTTAACAACTTTTCCTTCTTCTAATTACTTAATTGATTCATCTATAGCTTTCATATTGCTTTCAGAATAAAATGGATCAATAGATACATCAAATGGAATTCTTTTTTCACGAATTATCTTTTTAGCAAATATATTAAAGGCTGTAGACATTGTTATTCCAAGTTCATTGCAGATTTGTTCCATTTGTTTTTTAGTTGTTTCATCTATTCTAAAATTAATTAATGTTTGTGCCATAAATATCACTTCTTTCAAATAATATTTTAACATAGTAAAGATACTGTCAATACAATGTATTTATATATAATATTATTTTATCAAAAAATTAGTGATATTATTCATAAAAATATAAAAAACGCTATACAGGTCTGTATAGCGCTATTTTGGTGACCCGTACGGGAATCGAACCCATGATTCAGCCTTGAGAGGGCTGCGTCTTAACCGCTTGACCAACGGGCCATATATATTTTACGTAACTATATTTATAACATTTTTTGTATGTTTTTGTCAAGAGTTAATTTTTTAAGAATTGTGCTACATATAAATTGTAGTTTGTAGGGATAAATTCATTTTCAAATCTGTAGGGGCAGATTCCATATCTGCCCGGAATTATTTATTGTTTTTCGGGCGGAAATTGATTCCGCCCCTACAACGTTTGCATTTAATTAGTTTGTTAAATTCTTTCTCGGGCGGACACAAGGCCCGCCCCTACAATGTTTGCAATGGTTTATTTCTAATCTCTAACCTCTAATTTCTAACTTCTAAACTACAATTTGCTTTTATGGTTTGCTAATTAATTCTTTTGCATATTGAAGCGAAATTGTTGTTATTTCTCCACTTGCTATTCTTGCAATTTCTTTTAGCAAATTTTCGTCTTTTAATAATGATATATTTGTTTTTGTTTTTCCATCCTTTACTTCTTTATTAATGTAATAGTTTGTGTCTCCTTTAGCTGCTATTGTTGCTAAGTGGGTTACACATATTATTTGATGATTTTTTGCTATTTGTTTCATTTTTTCTGCTACTTTATTTGCTGCAACACCACTAATTCCTGTGTCTATTTCATCAAATACTAATGTTTCTACTTTGTCTACATCTGCTAGAACCCTTTTTATTGCAAGCATTATTCTTGACATTTCTCCACCTGATGCAATTTTTACAAGTGGCTTAAATTCTTCTCCTAAATTTGTCATTATTAAAAATTCTATTTTATCTTGTCCGTTTTCATTAAATTCGTTAGTATTACTATATTCTATATTTACTTTAAATTTTGTGTTTTTCATTTCTAAATCAATTAAATCATCTTGTATTTGTTCTGATAATATAATACTAGCTTTTTCTCTTATTATATGCATTTGTTTGCATATTTCTTTCATTTGATTTTCTATAACTTCTAAATCCTTTTTTAGTTTATTTGTGTATTCTTCTAAATTTTCTATTTCAAATATTTCTTTTTCTACTTGTTCTTTATACTTTAATATTTCCTCTATATTATTTCCATATTTTCTTTTCATTGAATAAATTAAATTTAATCTATTTTCTACCTGATCTATTTCTTTTTCGTCAAAATATATATCTTCTGAATAACTTGATATATTTCTTCCGGCAATCTTCTAAATCGTAATATATACTTTTTACTAATTCTGCAGTTTTTTTATACTCTTCGTTTATATCTTCTATTTTTTCTAATGCTCTTAATGCATTTTGTATTGAGTCTAGTGTTATATTTGAAATTTCATTTTCTGCTACTTCCAAATTCTTAGAAAGTTTTTCACTATTTAATATTTTTTTCTTTTTTTCTTCTAGTTCTTCTTCTTCACTTTTTTTTAAATTTGCTTCATCAATTTCCTTTAACTGATATTTTAATAAATCTAATTTTCTTTGTCTTTCTTTATCGTCTCCATAATTTTTTGATATTTCTTCCTTTAATGTTTTGTATTTATTATATTTTTCTAAATAATTTAATTTTTCTTTTTTTAATTCTTTTTCTGCAAATCCATCCAATAGTTTTATATGCAAACTTGAATTTAATAACGATTGATTATCATTTTGTCCATGAATATCTATTATGGATGCCATAAAATTTTTTAATTCTTTTACTGTTACCATTCTTCCATTTATTTTGCATAAGTTTTTTCCATTTGTATTAATTTCTCTTGATAATATTATGTTGTCTTGGCTTTTATTAGTTGAAACACTCATTTCTACAAATGAATATTCTTCGCCTTTTCTTATCATTTCTTTTGAAAATCTACCGCCAGCTAAAATTTCTAATGAGCCAATTATAAGTGTTTTACCAGCTCCTGTTTCTCCTGTTAATACATTAAATCCTTTATTTAAATCTATACTAATTTCGTCTATAATTCCAACATTTTTTATATGTAATGTATTTATCAATATTACCACCTCAATATGAAATATAATATAGCAAACATATGTTTTTGTCAATAGGTGTTAAAATATTTTTATTATTAATTATTTTACTTCTTCTTGCGATTTAATTGTGTTGTTTTCTAGCAAATTAGAACTCTTTTGCCCTTTATCGTCAAAATTTGGATTAAAATGATTTGCGTCATTTATTATTTTTAACTCTGTTATTCTTTTATTTATTTTTTTTATTTCTGTTCTTGTTTTTAATATTTCATTAGATATTATTGTCATTCTTGATTTATTTTTCCTGTTTAAAAATTCTAATTTTATTCTATCCATTTTCTTTTGTAATTCATTTTTTTCTTCGATTAAATCTTCCATTGTTGATTCTAATCGTGTTAAATCTATATCTAAATTTGATAACTCTATCTTTGTTTGTATTTTTTTCTCATCAGCTGTATTAAACCTATCTTCATTAGATTTTTTAAATTTTTCTTTTTCTTCTTTTAGTTTTTCATTTATCAGCTCTAATGCTTTTTCAGCTTTCTGCCAATATTCTTCTTCCTCGAAAACATTTTTTTCTGTTAATTCAATATTTAACTTTTCTTTTATCATATTTAAGTTTTCTATAAAATAAGAAATTGTTTTTGTTATTTGTTTATCTGGAACATAGTTAACATCATATTCTTTAGCCATTTTCATGTAATTGTTTATTGTAGGATTACTTCCATCCTCAATTTCTACTAACATTTTTTCTAATTCGGCTATTTTATTTTCTAAATTGCTTATTAACTCATCTTTGGTTTGTTTTGCATTATTCATAATATTGCTAACTCTACTTTTTTTATTGTATTCCATTGCTTTGTTCCTCCTATATACAATTATTTAATATTTCTTCTAGCCTCTCATTTTGTTTTGTTAAATATAAATATCCAATTAATCCTTCAAATGCAGTTGCATACATATAATCTGATGGTTTTGCATTTTTTGGTATATGATGATTTTCTGTATTTCTTGTTCTTCTTACAATTTCCTTTTCCTTTTCTGTTAGTATACCATATAATTTTTCTAATATTTCAGCTTGTGCCTTAGCCTTTACATATTTAATAGATTCAATATGTAATTTATGTGGTTTTAATTTTGTTTTTTCTACTAATTGTGTACGAATAAATAACTCGTATACGCTATCACCCACGTAAGCCCATACTAATGGTGACATTAAATTAACTTCATTTTCATTTTTCATTTACTTTCTCCAATGTTATTTTTCCTAATTTTCCGCTTCTAAAATCGTTTAATAATATATTTGCAGTTTTCTCTTCATCAATTTCTCCACCTGATATTACTGCACCTCTTTTTTTTCCTATTATTTTTAATAGATTATAAACTTCCTCGCTTTTATCTTCTGATTTAATGTTTTCTAATTCATCTTCTGTAATTTTATATCTTTCCAATAAATTCTTTTTATATTTATTATATAAAATTGTCAATAAGTTAAATGATATTTCTACAGTTTGCAATACCTCATCTTTTATTGATCCTGTATATGATAAGTTTAATGCAACTTTTTCATCCTCAAATTTTGGCCATAACACACCTGGAGTATCTAATAATTCTACATTATTAGATATTCTTACCCATTGTTTTTGTTTTGTAACACCCGGTCTGTTACCTACAACTGCGGATTTTTTGTTACATAATCTATTTATTAAAGAAGACTTTCCTACATTTGGTATTCCTAAAACCATAATTCTAATATTTCTTTTAACTCTTCCCTTTTCAGCTGCTTTTTGTATGTCTTGTTGCATTATTTTTTCAATTGTAGATAGTATCTCTTTTATTCCTTTTCCTAAATTGCTATCAGCTATAATTGCAGGTATATTATTTTTTTTATAATACTCTATCCATTTTTTTGTTTCAAAGTCTTCTGCTAAATCACTTTTGTTTAGTACTACTATTCTTTTTTTATTTGCAATTATTTTCTGCATATCAGGATTTTTGCTAGAAATTGGTATTCTTGCATCTAATATCTCTATGACAATATCTATTAATTTTAAATCATCTATTATTTGCTTTTTAGTTTTTAACATATGTCCAGGATACCAGTTGATACTTGTACTTGCATAACTTTTTTCATTACTCATTTTATTCACCTTTTTACAATCTCCTATTAATTCAATACTTTTAATATTTTAACACAAAAGCAAGCAATTTTCAACTAATTGCTTGCTTACATAATTGTTGTTTAATTTAAAATTTATATTGATTTTTATCTGCTCTTTCGTCAAATTGTCTTTCATATTTTTTGTTAGTATAAAACCAATCTGTTTTTTTATCTTTGTTACTACCCTTTCTATCTTTATTTAAGAATATATCCATTACCGTTAAAAACGGAATTAATACTCCTAAAAATGATAAAATTAATGATCCATAACTTGCTATATCGACTTCTCCATTCATTATTTTTATAATACCATTATATAAGTCAGCACCAAAATACAAAGCATAGCATACAAAATAAATTAATGCTCCAAATATATTTCTTTTAATAATAAATACCATGCAGAATAATGTAACAAATAACAATATTATTTCTATATTAAAATTTAATGGTGTTATTCCAATATCAATACCTAAATTATAAGTAATAGCAATTATTATTCTTAATATCCAAAATATTCCTGCAAACATTGTAATTAAATAACTAAATAAACTTGTCATACGTATTTCTCCTCCTATATTATTTTAACATAAAGATTTTTAAATTACTATATCTCTTTTTAATAATTTTTTATTTATTATTCCTAATCCTATAAAAACATTGTTATTATACACTCTATATAAACCATCTTCTAGTTCATATGTTAATTGTACCCCATTTAAAAACAATTCTAGTTTTCTATCACTAATATTTAATTTTAAATTATCTGAAAATATTTCTTCTATAGATATTAATTTGTTTTTTATATCTATTTTTTCTAAATCATCTAATAATATTGATTCTTTAATATCAAATTTATTAACTTTTGTTCTCTGAAGTTCTTTCATATATCCAACTGTTCCAAGCCTTTTTGCAATATCTTCACACAAAGTTCTTATATATGTACCTTTAGAGCAATTTACTTCAAATGTAATTTCATCCTTATCATTATATGAATTTAATTTTATACTGTATATTTCTATATCCCTTGGTTTTATTTCTACTGCTTGTCCGTGTTCTTGCATATTCGTATAATTTTTTTCCATTTATTTTTATTGCTGAATATATAGGTGGAGTTTGTTTTTGCTTACCTAGAAAGCTATTTAATATTTCTTCTATTTTGTTAAATTCTATATGTTTTAATTTTAAATCTTTTTCTACAATATTTCCTTCAGAATCTCCCGTATTTGTTTTTTCTCCAAGTTTTATTTTTGCAATATATGTTTTTTGATGTTCCATTAAATATTTAGATACTTTTGTTGCTTTACCAATTAAAATTGGCAAAACACCAGTAGCATTTGGGTCTAGCGTACCGGTGTGTCCTACTTTTTTTATATTTAATTTTTTTCTTACAATATTCACTATATCGTATGATGTATAACCTTTTGGTTTGTTTATTATAATTACTCCGTCCATTAATTATTTCCTTACTTATATATTGATTTTATTTTTATATAACATTGTGTCTTTTACAAGGTTTGAGGGACACACCTTATTCACGGGTATTCCTCATAGATTAAGGTATGTCCCTCATTTTAGGTGTTTTTTGCATTCTTCTATTAGTTTTGTTTTGGCATGTTCGAATGAAAGTTCTGTACTACCTCCAGCTGCCCTTATATGTCCTCCACCACTAAACATTAAACATATATCCGATACATTTACATATTCATTTGAGCGAAGTGATATTTTGTATCCTTCTTCTTTTTCTCTTAAAAATATTGAAACTTCTACTCCTTCAATGTCTCTTCCCATCTCTACTATTCCATCATGATCATTACTGGTAGCATTTGCTTTCTCTTCATCTTTTTTTGTTATGTATGTAAATGCTATTTTTCCGTTTTCAAAAAACTCTAATCTATTCATAGCAATTCTTTTTAGTTCAAAGCTTGGTTTTGATACTGTTTGAAGTACTCTCTTATATATATTAGATACATTAACACCTTTATTTAAAAGTTCTGCTGCAAATTCGAATGTTTCACTTGTTACTCCTGAATATTTAAATCCTCCTGTATCCGTAATTATCCCAGTAAGTAAACATGTACCTATTTCTTTATCTATTTCTACACCTAATGCCTCTAATACAATAACTAAAATTTGACAGCAAGCTGGCGATGTAGGATTTACAAAATTGTAGTCTGCAAACATTGTATTTGCACTATGATGATCAATAGAAATTCTTGTATTTGCATTTTCAAAATATTTAGCAAATCCATTCAACCTTTTTATATCTCCACAGTCTAAAGCTATTGCCAAATCATATTTTTGATTTTTACCTTCTGTTTTTACATCTTTTCTATTGTGTAAAAAATCAAATACTTTAGGATATTCTGGTATAACTACATCTGCCTTTTTTCCTATTTGTTTTAATCCATTATATAATGCTAAACTACTTCCAATTGCATCTCCATCTGGCATTTCGTGTGTAAGTATTACTATACTTTCAGCATTTTTTATTTTTTCTATAATATTATCTAAGGTCATTTTACTCTCCTTTTATATCTTTCATTATGTCTTTTAATATTGTATCTATTCTTTCTCCATATTGCATTGAATCATCTAATTCAAATACTAATTCAGGTGTAACTCTTAAATTTATTTTTTCTGCTATTCTGCTTCTAATAAAACCAGCAGAAGATTTTAATCCTGCTAAAGTATTTTTTATATTTTTAGAATTAATAATACTTACATAAACTCTAGCATATCTTAGGTCTGGAGTGATTTTAACTTTTGTTACACTAATTAATCCTGTAACATTTGAATTAGTAACTTCATAATTAATTATATTACTAATTTCTCTTTTTAATTCTTCGTTTATTTTATTAAGTCGATTACTTCCACTTTGATTTTTCATAATATCTCCTTTTGTTGAAAAAATTTTTATGCAGTTTGACAACGTAAGATGCCTAATTTCATTCGCTTTACTCTATCTAGAAACTAATCAAAAACGAGTATTGCTAGGCAAATTGAAGTAAAAAACCGGAAACGTACATAGGTACGTTGAGGATTTTTTATCTTCAATTTAACAACGCAAGACGAAGTTTTTCATTAGTTTCTATTATTGTTTAACTTGTTCCATAACATATACCTCTATATTATCTCCCTCTTTAATATCATTAAAATCTTCTATTTGAATACCACATTCATATCCCGATACTACTTCTTTTGCATCGTCTTTCATCCTCTTTAATGATATTAATTTTCCATCATGTATTACAACATTGTCTCTTATTACCCTTACTCCTGCATTTCTTGCTACTTTTCCGTTTGTTACATAACATCCTGCTATTGTTCCAACATTAGAAATTTTGAATGTTTGCCTTACTTCTGCATTACCTATTACCACTTCTTTGAATACAGGATCAAGCATTCCTTTCATTGCAGCTTCTACATCTTCTATTGCATTGTATATTACAGAGTATGTTTTTATTTCTACTTCTGATTTTTCAGCCATATCTTTTGCTATTGGCTGTGGTCGTACGTTAAATCCAATGATTATAGCATTTGAAACACTGGCAAGTGTAACATCGCTTTCTGTAATTGCACCTACATTTGCATGTATTACTTTTACTTTAACTTCATCATTAGATAACTTCTCTAAAGATTGTTTTACTGCTTCTACTGAACCCTGAACATCTGCTTTTACTATAATATTTAATTGTTTTAAGTTTCCTTTTTCTATTTGACTAAATAAGTCATCTAATGTAACTTTTGTAGTTGCATTTAAAGCTTTATCTCTTGCCTGACGTTTTCTTCTTTCCATTAAGTGTTTAGCAGTTTTTTCATCTTTTACTTCATAAAATGTATCTCCTGCTTCTGGAACTTCTGCAAGTCCTGTTATTTCTACTGGTGTTGAAGGTCCTGCTTTTTTAACCTTTTTTCCTTTGTCATTTGTCATTGTTCTAATTCTACCGTATTACAGAACCAACTAATATTGTATCTCCTACGTCTAATGTACCACGTTGTACAAGCATAGTAGCTACTGGTCCTTTTGCTTTATCTAGTTTTGCTTCTATTACTACACCTTTAGCTTGTTTATTAGGATTTGCCTTTAATTCTTTCATATCTGCAACTAAAAGTACCATTTCTAAAAGATTATCTATATTTATTTTTTTCTTTGCAGAAATTGGAACAAAAATAGTATCTCCTCCCCATTCTTCAGATACTAAATCGTACTCTGCAAGTTCTTGTTTTACTTTATCTGGATTTGCACCTTCTACATCTATTTTGTTTATTGCAACTATAATTGGTATTCCTGCTGCCTTTGCATGATTTATTGCCTCAACTGTTTGTGGCATTACACCATCATTTGCAGCAACTACAAGTATTGCTATATCTGTTATTTGTGCTCCTCTTGCTCTCATTGCAGTAAATGCCTCATGTCCTGGAGTATCTAAGAAGGTAATTTCTCTACCATTTATTTCAACTTGATATGCACCAATTGCTTGAGTAATTCCTCCAGCTTCTCCTTCTATTACATTTGTTTTTCTTACAGCATCTAAAAGCGATGTTTTACCATGGTCTACGTGTCCCATAACAACTATTACTGGTGGTCTAGCTTGTAATTCTTCTTCTTTATCTTCACTTTCATCAAATAGAATGTCCTCATCTGTTACAACTTCTTTTTTATGTGCAGTTACGCCAAACTCACCTGCTATTAAAAATGCTGTATCAAAATCTACTTCATTATTTATTGTTGCCAAAATTCCATATCCTAATAATTTTTTTATAATTTCTCCACTTGTTTTTTTAAGTTCTGTACTTAAGTCTTTTACGCTAATTGTTTCTGGTATTGTAATATCTGTTAATTCAAATATTTTCTGTTTTACTCTTTCTTCTCCTTGTTGTAGTTTCTTTTTGCTTCTTCTACCTCTAGTTGTTGTTAAGTCATAATAATCAAGCATTGAGCCTTCATCAAACATATTTGATAATCTATTTTCTTGTTTTAAATCTTTTAATTTATGACTACTTATTTCTTCATAACCATTTCTTCTAGATTTTGAAGTTCTTTTATTAGTTTTTTCTTCATATCTATTATTTTTTTGTTTATCTATAGATTTATTTGCATATTCTCTAACACTTTCCTTTTCTACAACATCAGCAGCCATTATATTTTTTATGTTTTTTTCTATCCCTTTTTCGTCCAAAGGTCTTCTTCCAAATGTTCCTTGATTTCTACCTTCTTGTCCCCTATTATTATATGGTCTGTTTCCATTTCCAAATGTTTTATTATTTGAGTAGTTATTATATGGTTTACCATTTTGTTGTTCTCTGTTAAATGGTCTATTTGCATTATTACGATTATTATATGGTCTATTAAATGGTTTATTTGCATTGTTTTGGTTATTATATGGTTTTGTTTGGAAAGAGCTAGTGTTTTTATTTTCTTGATTGTTTAGTTTAGGCTTTTCTACTTGTTTAGATAAATTAGGTGACTCAGATTTTAAAGGAAGTTCTGGTTTTATTACATCTATTTTTTCTTCTATTTTTTTTTCAGTTTCATTTGGCTTTTCTTGTACTTTTGTACCAAATAATTCACTAACAGTAAGAGGTCTATTAGGTTTATTTCTATATACTATGTTATAGTCCTTTTTTCTTTCTCTTTCTATAAAGCCAACTTCTCTTGGTGGTTTTTTTCCTATTTTTTGTTCTTTTTTCTTATTATCTTCTGTATCTGTTACTATAACTTCTCTTCTAATTATTACTGGAGTTTCTTTTTTTTCTTTAACTTCTTTTTTTGAACCTGTAAATTTTGCTTCTATTTTTTTTGCCTCACTTTCTTCTACACTACTTAAATGTGTTTTTACTTGTATTCCTAATTCTAATGCTCTTTCTAAAACCTCTTTGCTATTTACTCCTAATTTTTTTGCTATTTCATGTATTTTTATTTTACCCAATAGCGTCACCCCCAATTTTTGTTTTACACCTAAAATCTTTTTTTATACTATTTATCAATAATTACACCCCTTAATTTATTATAAATTTGCTCTTCTATTTTTGTATTAAAAACTCTTTCTAATCTTTTTGTTTTTATAACTTTTTCTAAACATTCTATGCTATCACATATATATGCGCCTCGTCCTTCTAATTTGCCTGTTTTATCTATTGTTATTTCTCCGCTTTTATTTAGTACAATTCTAATTAAATCTTTTTTATCCTTTTTATTGTTACATCCCATGCACATTCTTTGCACAATTCTTTTCATACTATTCATTTCCCTCCGAAGGACCTTCTGCTTCTTCCGTATCATTTTTTTGTTCTAATAAAGTCCTAAATTGTGTTTCACTTTTTATATCTATTTTCCAATTTGTAAGCTTAGCTGCAAGTCTTGCATTCTGCCCAGATTTTCCTATTGCTAATGATAATTGATTATCTGGTACAATTACTTGTGCAAATTTTTCTTCTTCTTTTATATCAACAGCCATAACTTGTGCTGGTAATAGTGCAGCTGAAATATATACTGCTGGATCCTCATCCCATTCTATTACATCTATTTTTTCACCTTTTAATTCATTTATTATATTTTGTATTCTTATTCCTTTTTGACCTACACAAGATCCTACTGGATCTATATTTTCATTTGTAGAATATACTGCTACCTTACTTCTAGATCCTGCATCTCTTGCAACACTTTTTATTTCTATTAATCCTTCATAAATTTCTGGTATTTCAAATTCAAATAATTTTCTTACAAAATCTGGATGACTTCTTGAAACTAAAACTTGTGGTGCTCCTTTTATACCTTTTTCTACGCTTAGTACATATGCTCTTACCTTATCGTTTACTTTATAACTTTCCGTTGGTATTTGGTCTTTTACAAGCATTATTCCTTCTAGTTTTCCTAAATCTAATACTACTGTTCCGCCATCTGATTTTTGAACAATTCCAGATACAATTTCTCCTTTTCTATCATTGTACTCAGTATAAACCATATTTCTTTCTGCTTCTCTAATTTTTTGTACAATTACTTGTTTTGCTGTTTGTGCAGCAATTCTTCCAAAGTCTCTAGGAATTATTTCTATTTCTATTGTATCCCCTATATTTACATTCTTATCTTCTTTTTTTGCTTCTTCTAAACTAATTTCTAACATTTCATTTTCTACATGTTCTACAACTTGTTTTAAAGAAAATACTCTTATATCACCTGTTTTATCATCCATTGTAATTTTTACATTTTCTGCTGAATCAAAATTTCTTTTATATGCTGTTACTAGTGCTGTTTCTAAAGATTCTAATAAATATTCTTTATTTATTCCTCTTTCTTTTTCTAATTCTTCTATTGCCATTATTAATTCTTTAGTTTCAATTGATTTCATTTTTATCATCCTTTCTTTACCAGTTATATACTGTTTTAATTTGTGATATGTTTTTTCTGTCTATTTTTATCTCTTGTTCATTTAAAATTGTTAAACTATTATTGTCAAAATCTTTTAAAATTCCCTTATATTGTTTTTTACCTTCAATCGGTTTAAATAACTTAATTTGTATTTCTTTATTTATGTTTACTTTTAAATGTTTATCTTTTCTTATGTTTTTTTCTACCCCGTGTAGATGATACTTCTAAAAAATATTGATCTTTAATTGGATCTTCTTTATCTAAAATTTCCGTTATATTATTACTAACTTTTTCACAATCGTTTAAATCAATTCCGATTTTCGGACTCTATATATATTCTTAAAAAATAGTCTTTTCCTTCTTTTATATATTCCACATCATATAACTCATAACCTAAATTTTTAATAATACTACTAATCATATTTTCTATCTTTTCTTCAATATTAGCCAACTTAAGAATTCTTCCTTTCAAAACTTAAGAGTGGGATTTGTTCCCACTCTTCTAGTTATTTTAACATTTGCATAGTAATTATATACTATTTATTTAATAAAATCAAGATTTTTCTAAAAATATTGATGTATATTTATTATCTAATTATATAAAATAATATATTATGAACCAAATATTAAACACAATAAATGTAAAAAAAAATAAAAATTCTATAATAAAATTAAAACTGCAATTAATTATATCACTAATTATTATTATTATACTTGTTATATATTTTATTTATTTCTATGTTAAAATAAAGCATGAAAATAAATTATCAAGTACTTTGTTAAATAATTTTAACATAGAACGACTTTATTCTTCTAATAAGGATTATACAATAGTAGAATTTGATAAAAATAATAATAATTTTTTTGTAATAGGTATTATTGAAATTCCAAAAATAAACATTAAATATCCTATTTTATCAAATATAAGTGACGAACTTTTAAAAATTTCTTCATGTAGATTCTATGGTCCATATCCTAATGAAATAGGAAATCTATGCATAGCAGCTCATAACTATGATGATAATCGTTTTTTTGGTAATCTATATAAATTAGATATAGGTGATGTAATTAATATTTATGATTATAATAATTTTCTTGTTTCCTATTATGTTTATGATAAATTTGAAGTTTTAGAAAATAATACTTCTTCTACAAGTCAAAATACAAATGGAAAAAGAGAAATAACTTTAGTTACATGTAATAATTTTAATAAGAATAGGTTAATTATTAAAGCAAAAGAGTAAATACTTATATTTTTACTATTATATTTAAAACTAAAATATAATAGTAAAAGTTATAAATAAATTACTAATTATACAACAATTAGAGTGAACAAAACAAATTTTGTTCACTCTATATATTCTAAAATTAAATTATTACATATTATTATAATCTTTTATTTTTTTATATGCATATACTGCAGATACACCACATATAGCTATAATAAAAATTATCGAATAATCTACTCCTGTATATGGCATTGTAGCACTTTTATTTGTGTTACTATTACTATTTTTGTTATTATTGCTATTATTATTACTATTATTATTGTTATTATTGCTATTGCTGTTATTGCTGCTATTATTTTCATTTCTCTCTTGAATTTCACTAGCGTTACTATTATTAGCGTCTTGCATTAAATCACCTATATCATTAGCAAATACATTAGTTACTATTGTTAGTATTAAAACCATAATACTTACCATACATATTATTATATCTTTTGTTTTTATTTTTGACATTTTTTTACGCTCCTTTTATACTATATAATATTATTATAATTAATTCTTCTATATTTATACTACAAAATTCAAAATATTGCAATACTTTTTTGTAAATTTTTATACATTAAATTTAAATAATACTATATCTCCGTTCTTTCATAATATATTCTTTACCCTCTGATCTTACTAAACCTTTCTCTTTTGCCTTATTCATTGAACCTTCTCTTATTAAATCCTCATAAGAAACAATTTCAGCTTTAATAAATCCTCTTTGTATATCTGAATGTATTTTACCTGCTGCAACAGGTGCTTTTGTACCTTTTTTTATAGTCCATGCTCTTACTTCAGGTTCACCCGCTGTTAAAAACGACATCAATCCTAATAAAGAATAACATTCTTTTATTACTTTATCTAACCCAGATTCTTTTAACCCAAGTGCATCTAACATTTCTTTTTTATCATTGTCATCTAATCCTGTTAATTCTTCTTCAATTTTTGCACAAATTGGAATTGCAGTGCTTTTTTCCATAATAGCATATTCTTTTACTTTTTTTACATTTTCGTCATTTTCTATATTTGTTAGTTGTTGTTCTGATACATTGCATATGTACAAAATAGGTTTTGCTGTAAGTAGCATAATTTCTTTTAATATTTCTTTTTCTTCTTCATTAAAATCTAACGTTCTAACTGGCTTTTCTTCTTCCAAATGTTTTTTTATCTTTTCTAGACAGTCTATTTCTAATTGATATTTTTTATCTGCTTTTAGCATCTTTTTAGCTTTATCCAATCTTTTTTCTACTGTTTCTATATCTGCAAAAATCAATTCTAAATTTATTGTTTCTATATCTCTTAATGGATTAATATTTCCGTCCACATGCACAATATTAGAATCGTCAAAGCACCTTACAACTTCAGCTATTGCATCTACCTCTCTAATATGTGACAAAAATTTATTTCCTAAGCCTTCTCCTTTACTTGCTCCTTTTACTAAGCCCGCAATATCAACAAATTCAACAATAGCATGTGTTGTTTTCTGAGCATTATACATTTTAGTTAAAACGTCCAATCTTTCATCTGGTACTGGAACAATTCCAACATTTGGTTCAATTGTACAAAATGGATAATTTGCACATTCTGCACCTGCATTTGTTATACTATTAAATAATGTACTTTTACCTACATTTGGTAATCCTACTATTCCTATTTTCATTTTTAACCTCTTTTTTGATTTTTATTTATTTTTATGATATAATATATATAATTTTTTTAGAAAGGGGTGTTTAAATGCCGGATAATAATTGGCAGTATCGTGTTACTCCATTCATATATCCAGATTTCTGGAAAAGTGTGGAAAAATATGATACTGCTTTGGAGACTCCAAAGCAACGTAATTTACCTAATTATGTTGCTTCGGCACATTCCTCCTACAGCAATTAAACTTCTCTAAAAGAGGCGTATATTCCTTCTGTTATTTCAGAAGTGAATATGCGCTTCTTACTTATTTTATGGAGCTTCCAGCCGGAATTGAACCGGCGACCTCTTGCTTACCACGCAAGTGCTCTACCTACTGAGCTATAGAAGCATATTGTTTACAGGGTTTAAGAGACACAATTCAACATACGATGCATTTCTTATAGATTTAGGTATGTGTCCCTCTACTCCTCATTAATTATATTTTTATTTGCTTTTTTTCTAATTCTTTGTATTGCGTTATCTATTGATTTAACCGGTGCATCTAATTTTTCTGCAATTTTTACATAACTGTCTCCTGCTGCAAATCTACTTAAAACTTGTTTTTCAAAGTCACTTAAATTTTCGTCTATTTTATTTCCAACTAATTTATAATATTCTTTTTTAGTTATTGTATCTAATGGATCTTCTGCTGTTTTTGAATTAAAAAGTTCCATAAGAGATACATCATCGTCATTGTCATATACGGCATTATTTAATGATAATGATGAATTTAAAGGTATATGCTTTTGTCTGTTTGATGTTTTTATTGCTGTTATAAGTTGCCTTTCTATACATAGATTAGCAAAAGATTTAAATGAATTTTGTTTATCTGCTTCAAAATTTTTAACAGCTTTATATAAACCTATCATACCTTCTTGAATAATATCTTCTTTTTCTGCTCCAATAATAAAGTACTTGCTTACTTTCATGTTTACAAGTTCTTTATATTTATTTAGTAATATTTCTAATGCTTGTTCATTTCCCTCTTTTGCATATGTAACTAATTCAGCATCAGTTTTATTTTTTAAGTCTCCATTTAATGAATATGCTAATTCACCATTTGTCATATACCTTTATGCCTCCGCTTTAATCTGATTTTAACTGTATTATATTAGCTAAGTATATTAAAGTCAATACTTTGATAACATTTTTGTGCTTATTTTTCCAATATTATTGTAACTGGTCCATCATTTAATAAACTAACTTTCATATGTGCACCAAATATTCCTTTTTGCACATTTTTTACGTTTGTTTTACATTTATTCATAAAATACTCATATAATTCATTTGCAATATCTGGCGAAGCTGCATTTACAAAGCTTGGTCTATTTCCTTTTTTACAATCCGCGTACAAAGTAAATTGAGAAACTACTAAAAGTTCTCCTTTTATATCCTTTATAGATAAATTCATTTTATCATTTTCATCTCTAAACACTCTTAAATTGCATAGTTTTTCTGCTAAAAAATCGGCTTGTTCTTTTGTATCGCCTTGTCCTGCGCCAAACAATACTAAAAATCCATTTCCTATTTTTCCTACTATTTTATTATCTACTTCTACTTTTGCTTCTGATACTCTTTGCACTACTAATTTCAATTTATGCTCCTCCTATTTCATTTCTACTTTATATTCAATCTCTTCCATAAATGGATGCAATTCTTTTACTGTTTTTAATGTTACAATTTGTGTTTTTGGATGTGGTCCCTTACCGCTTAAAATTAACTATTTCTTTTGAATAACAATTTTTTGTAAGTTTACTTAGTAAATATCTTGTACCTAAATATGTGTAATATATTTGATATCCATTATTTAAATCTTTCCATAATTGCTCAAAACTATAATCTTCTTTGTTCATTTAAACCTCCATATATTAATAATGAATAGTAAATAATTATTTAAGTTCTTATCATTTCTTCGAATTCATTTTCTGATATAATTTTTACTCCCAAACTTTCTGCTTTAGTAAGTTTGCTCCCCGCTTCTTCTCCTGCTAATACATAATCAGTTTTTTTAGAAACTGAAGATAAAACTTTACCACCAAAATTTTCAATAATTTTGCTTGCTTCATCTCTGGTGTATTTTTCTAGAGTTCCTGTTAATACAAATGTTTTTCCATCAAATCTATTATCTAAAATCTCATCTTCTTTTAATTCCATATTAACATTTGCCAATTTTAATTTATTTATCAAATCTATAGTTTGTTCTTGCTTAAAAAATTCATAAATACTTCTTGCTGTTATTTCTCCTACATCGTCTGTCATTGTAAGTTCTTCCAATGTTGCATTACTAAGTCCATCAATTGATTTAAACTTCTTTGCAAGTGTTTTTGCAGATTTTGTTCCTATATGTCTAATTCCTAAAGCACATATCAATCTATCTAAATCATTATTTTTACTTTTTTCTATTGCATCTATTAAATTCTTTGCAAATTTCTTTCCATCTTTTTTTAAAGTTTGTATATCTTCCTGTTTTAGGTAATAAATATCTGATATTGTCTTTATTAATTTATTATTATATAACTGTTCTACTATTTTTTCTCCAAGTCCTTCTATATTCATTCCTTCTTTTGATGCAAAGTGAATAATATTTCTTAAATTTTGTGCCTTACATTCTATACCTATACATCTTACTGCAGATTCTCCTTCTTCTCTAACTGCTTCTGCTCCGCACACTGGGCATACTTTTGGCATTTCAAATTCTATTTCTCCTCCTGTTCTTTTTTCTTTTAATACTTTTACAACTTCTGGTATAACATCTCCTGCCTTTTGTATTAAAATATGATCACCTATTTTTAAATCTTTTTCTTTTATAAAATCCTCATTATGAAGTGTAGTTTTAGAAATTTTAGATCCTGCAACAACAACAGGCTCTAATATTGCCATTGGAGTAATTACACCTGTTCTACCTACATTGCAAACAATATCTTTTAATATAGTTTCTTTTTGCTCTGGCGGATATTTATACGCAATTGCCCATTTTGGAGTTTTAAATGTTGTACCTATTTTTTCTCTTAAATCTAAATCATCAACTTTTATAACTGCACCATCTATTCCAAAAGGAATTTTTTCGCGTGTTTCTCCTATTTTTTGCACTTCTTTTATAGCTTCTTGTATGTTATTACACAATACTTTAACAGGATTTACATTGAATCCTAAGCTTTCTAAATATACTAAAGATTCATAGTGTGATGTAAACTTTATATCTTCACTTTTTTGCACATTAAAAATATATATGTCTAATGGTCTTGTTGCAGTAATAGAACTATCTAATTGTCGAAGAGAACCCGCTGCTAAATTTCGTGCATTTGCAAATTTATTTTCTTCATCTTGTTTTTCATTTAACTCATCAAAGTCTTTTTTAGAAATAAACACTTCTCCTCTAACTATTATATCTATTTTTTTATTCAATTTTTTAGGTATATTTTTAATAGTTTTTAAGTTTTCTGTAATATCTTCTCCAACTTGTCCATTTCCTCTAGTAGCACCTTTAATAAATTCACCTTGTTTATACTCTAATGCTACCGATAAACCATCAATTTTTGTTTCAACAACATATTTTATATTCTCATCAAATTTTTTCATTCTTTCGTCAAAACTGTATAATTCATCAAAAGAAAAAACATCTTGTAAGCTTTGCAATGGTACTATATGAGTTACTTTTTCAAAACCTTCCTTAACAGTTCCTCCAACCTTTTGAGTTAAAGATTCTTTATTTATAAACTCTGGATATTCTTTCTCCAAATTTTTAAGTTCATTCATGAGCATATCATACTCAAAATCTGATATTTCTGGGTTATCATCGTCGTAATATTTTTTTGCATAATATGCAGTTAATTTGTTTAATTCATCAATTCGTTTTTTTGCCTTACTTTTATCCATTAGTTCCTCCTAAATTTAGTCTTTTAATAAGTCTTTTCCATTTTTTATATAATCCCAACCTGAAAAAATTGTTGCAATAACAGAAATTGTCATTAGTAATGTTGCCAAAATATTAATAATATATTCTCCTGTATTCATATAAACAAGTGTAGTACTCATTCTTACCATTTCTAAATTTGAAGTTCTAAAAATAAATTGAAAAAATGAAAAATTATTTAAAAACATTAAAATAATTGCTAACATTTGAGTTGCTGTTTTTATTTTTCCCCAAATACTTGCAGCTATTACTTTTCCGCCTTTTTCTACTGCTATTAATCTATATCCAGATACTACAAATTCTCTAAATATTACTATTATTGGTATCCATGCAGGTAATTTTTTATCTTCTACTAATATTAACATTGCAGCTAGTACTAATATTTTGTCTGCTAATGGATCGGCAAATTTTCCAAATGTAGTTATTTGATTATTTTTCCTTGCAAGTTTTCCATCTAAATGGTCTGTATAAGAAGCTATAGCAAAAATCAAAACCAAAATCCAGTTTATAATTGATATACCTAAAAATGTATTATTAATTCCATTTAGAACTCCAAAATAATACACTATAACCATTAGTGGTACTAATATAATTCTAAATATAGTTAATTTATTTGGTAAATTCATAAAATCCTCCCTTTCTACACTTGAATATATTTTTAATGTATTTGTTTTATTATATAAGATATGAATTAATAAAACAATATATAAACTTAAATTTAATTTTGATATTTAACTTGTTGATTATTAGTGTTTACATTTTTGATTTTTGTTTTAATTATATTTTTAAAAGCTAAAGCAATTATTTTTTTACAAATGAAAATTCATTTTAATAAAATAATGTTTTAGCTTTATTTAATAATCTTTATATATGTATTTTTTTGTCAATATAAAATGAAACACACCCAATTATTTTAGATTTTCAATTTCTTCTTTAGCTAATCCTGTTATTTCTTTTATTATACTTATATCTATTCCTTTTTCTTTCATCCTTTTTGCTATTTCTTTTTTGCCTTCTTGTCTTCCTTCTTTTCTTCCTTCTTTTCTTCCTTCTTTTCTCCCTTCTGTTCTTCCCTCTTGTAACCCTATTTTCCTTGCTTCTTTCTTTTCTAACTCTATATCTCTTATTAAACAATCTATTGCTGTCATTATTTCTTCACCTCCTAATT
>CANQYS010000009.1 GCA_947628115.1 uncultured Clostridia bacterium
ACCAACATTGTATCATAAGTTTTAATTATGTGTCTTTTTATTTTTCTAAAAACGGTAATTTAATTTTACCATTTTTAGAGATTAGTTTCTAATATCTAACCTCTAATCTCTAAATTAATACATTCCATCCATTCCCTCTGGCATTCCTGCATGTGCATTGCCACAGTTACATTCTTTTTCTTTTTTTTCAGTTACTACACTTTCTGTTGTAAGAAACATTCCTGCTATACTTGCAGCATTTTGAAGTGCACTACGTGTTACTTTTGTTGGATCAACTATACCTGCTTTTTTCATATCTACATATTCTTCTTTTGCTGCATTAAATCCTATTCCTATTTCACTTTGTTTTATTTTATTTAAAATAACTGCTCCTTCTAATCCTGCATTTTTAGCTATTTGTCTTACTGGTTCTTCTAATGCTTTTAGTACTATTTTTGCACCTATTTTTTCTTCTTCATTTAAAGTTTCTATTAATTTTTCTACAGATGGTATAATATCTACAAGCGCTGTACCACCACCTGCTACAATTCCTTCTTCAACAGCTGCTTTTGTTGCAGATAATGCATCTTCAATTCTTAATTTTTTCTCTTTCATTTCTACTTCTGTTGCAGCACCAACTTCTATTACTGCTACACCACCAGCAATTTTAGCTAAACGTTCTTGTAATTTTTCTTTATCAAATTCACTTGTTGTTTCTTCTAATGCTGTTCTTATTTGTTTAACTCTTGCTGAAATTTGTTCTTTATCTCCTGCACCATCTACTATTATTGTATTTTCTTTTTGTATTTTTACTTGTTTTGCTCTACCTAATTGTTCTATAGTAGTGTCTTTTAATTCCAATCCTAAATCACTTGTTATTACTTCTCCACCTGTAAGAACTGCAATATCTTCTAACATTTCTTTTCTTCTATCTCCAAAGCCTGGTGCTTTTACTGCTACAACATTTAACACTCCTCTTAATTTATTTAATACAAGTGTAGATAATGCTTCGCTTTCTATATCGTCTGCAATTATTAATAGTTTACCAGATTGTTGCATTAAATTTTCTAACAATGGTAAGATTTCTTGAATATTGCTTATTTTTTTATCTGTAATTAATATATATGGATTTTCCATTACAGTTTCCATTTTATCTGTATCTGTTACAAAATATGGTGATATATACCCTTTATCAAATTGCATTCCTTCTACAACATTTAATCCTGTACTTGCTGTTTTTGATTCTTCTATTGTAATTACACCATCTTTTGAAACCTTTTCCATTGCATCTGCAATTAAATTACCAATTTCTTGACTATTCGCAGATATGCTTGCAACCCTTGCTATATCTTCTTTTCCATTTATTTCTGAACTAATTTCCTTTAATCCTTTTACAGCCGAATCTACTGCTTTATCTATTCCTCTTTTTATAGCCATTGGATCCCCACCTGCGGCCACATTTTTTACACCTTCTTTAATTATACTTTGTGCTAAAACTGTTGCTGTTGTTGTTCCATCACCTGCAATGTCATTTGTTTTTGTTGCAACTTCTTTAACTAATCTTGCACCTATATTTTCATAGCTATCTTCTAATTCTATTTCTTTTGCAATTGTAACACCATCATTTGTAATTAATGGTGCTCCAAAGCTTTTATCTAATACAACATTTCTACCTTTTGGTCCAAGTGTTACCTTTACTGTATCTGCTAGTTTATTTACACCATCTAACATTTTTTTTCTGGCATCTTCACCAAATTTAATTTCTTTTGACATATAAATCGTCTCCTTTATTTAATTATTATATTGTATAAATTATTCTACTATAGCAAGAACATCCTCTTGTTTTACTATTGTATATTCTGTTCCCTCATATTTTACTTCTGTTCCAGAATATTTATTTATAATAACTTTGTCACCTTCTTTTATATACATTTTTACTTCTTTACCATCTTTTTCTCCACCTGGTCCAACTGCAACCACTTCTGCTATTTGTGGTTTCTCTTTTGATCCACTAGATAGTATAATTCCACTTTTTGTAGTTTCTTCTGCTTCTACCATTTTAATTAATACTCTGTCTGCTAATGGTTTAATCATAATCTTTTCCTCCTTTTAATATAGATTATTTATTGCTATTGTCACATTTTGTGATAAATTAGCAGTCGAGTTATTCGACTGCTAATAATCTATACCCATTATAAAAAAAAGTCAATAGGTTTTATTAATTTTATTCATATTTTTTTAAATTATGAATTTTATTATATATGCAATAAGAGCCGAACCTTGCGATTCGACTCCTACGCCCCGCTATAAGCGGGTAGAATTTAGCATAATGTACGCTGTTGCGCACCCCTTATCCGTCTTTTCTGCTAAATTCCTTTTTGCAGCACAATATCATAAATATGTGCTCCTTTCTTCTGCCACAACTATGGCAGTTATTAAAGTTACACTATGTGCAACTTGGTTATTATTATATATAAGTTTTCATAATTTGTCAACATCTTTTTATAATTTTAATAAATAATTCTTACTGTTTAGACCTAAATACGATTTTTATTGCAAACGTTTGTAGGGGCGTGCATTGTACGTCCGCAAATACGCGAATTTATTGTTTTATAACGGACGACCACTGGTCGCCCCTACATTTTCTCTACATTTCTTAGTTATCTTCTGAACATCAACAATAATTCACTTTTAAGTATATTTTTAACATATGTATTGTAAATAAATTATTTTTCTAATGAGCGAATAAGATTAACCATTTCAATTGCACCATGTGCACATTCAGAACCTTTATTTCCAGCTTTCGAGCCTGCTCTTTCTATTGCTTGTTCAATATTATCTGTTGTTAAAACTCCAAACAATACAGGAATATCATTTGAAAGACTAACATTTGCAATACCTTTAGAAACTTCACTACATACATAGTCATAGTGGTTTGTACTACCACGAATAACCGCTCCTAAGCAAATAATAGCATCATATTTTTTACTTTTTGCCATTTTAGAAGCAATTAATGGTATTTCAAATGCTCCTGGCACCCATGCTACTTCTATATCTTCATCTTTTACATTTTCACGTTTTAAACTATCTATTGCACCATCTAATAGTTTTGATGTAATAAATTCGTTAAACCTTGCAACAACAACTCCTATCTTAATATTTTTTGAAACTAAATCTCCTTCATATACTTTCATTTAATTTTCCTCCTTTATATTTAATATATGTCCCATTCGACATTGTTTTGTTTTTAAATAAAATTTATCATATTTAGTAGCTTCAACTTGAATTGGAATACGTTCTGATATTTTAATTCCATATTCTTCAAGTTGATGTATTTTGTCTGGATTATTTGTCATAAGTTGCATAGTTTTTATACCTAAATCCTTTAAAATTTGTGCACCTATATAATATTCTCTCATGTCTGCTTTAAATCCTAATGCTATATTTGCATCTAAAGTGTCCATACCTTCATCTTGCAGATGATAGGCCTTTAGTTTATTAACTAAACCAATTCCTCTACCTTCTTGTCTCATATATAAAAGCACACCTGTTCCTTTTTTTTCAATTAATTTCATTGCTTTGTCAAATTGTTGACCACAATCACATCTTAAAGAGCCAAAAACATCCCCTGTTAAACATTCTGAATGTAATCTGCATAAAATGTTATTTCCATTAGAAATATCTCCTTTAACTAAAGCTACATGATGTTCATTATTTAACTTATTAATATAGCAATAAGCCATAAATTCTCCATATTTTGTTGGCAAATTAGTTGTAGATACACATTCTACTAGCTTGTCATTTACTTTTCTATATTTTTGTAATTCTTTAATTGTTATATATACTAAATTATGTTCTTTTGCAAATTTTTTAAGTCCTTCTGCTCTCATCATTTTTCCATCGTTATTCATAATTTCGCAACAAAGTCCACATTCTTTTAGTCCTGCTAAACGCATTAAATCAACTGTTGCTTCTGTATGTCCATTTCTTTCTAATACTCCATTATCTTTTGCAATTAAAGGGAACATATGCCCAGGTCGTCTAAAATCAGATGGAGTTACATTATTTGATGTACATTTTCGAGCAGTTACCCCCCTTTCTTCTGCTGATATTCCAGTTGTTGTTTCTTTGTAATCAATAGATACTGTAAAGGCAGTCTCATGATTATCTGTATTATTTTGCACCATTGGATATAGTCCTAAATTATCTGCTATTTTTTTACTCATAGGCATACATATTAATCCCTTTGCGTAACTTGCCATAAAATTTACATTTTCTGTTGTTGCAAATTCTGCTGCACAAATTAAATCACCTTCATTTTCTCTATCCTCATCATCTACTACTAAAACTATTTTTCCTTCTTTTAATTCTTTAATTGCTTGTTCTACCAAATATTATCACCCCTTTTTAATAACCATTTTTTAAAAGAAATTCTCTTGTTATTTTTGATGAATTTTCTTTATCTATAAATAATAGTTTTTCAATATATTTTCCAATACAATCATTTTCTATATTAACAATATCATTAACTGATTTGGATAATAGTGTCGTATTTTCAAGAGTATGTGGAATTGCTGAAATGCTAAAATTATCAATTGATACTTTAGCAATTGTTAAACTAATTCCATCAATTGCAACTGAGCCTTTATCTACAATATATTTCATTATACTAGGTTCTGTTTTAATAGTATACCAAATAGCAATATTATCTTTTTCTATTTTGGTAATAATTCCTGTTCCATCTACATGACCCAAAACGATATGTCCGCCAATTCTTCCAGATATTGGCATTGCTCTTTCTAAATTAATCTTACTTCCTTTTTTTATTGTAGAAAGAGATGTTTTATTTAATGTTTCATGCATTGCATCTGCAGTAAACACTTTATCATTTAATGTAGTTACTGTTAAACAAATTCCATTAACAGAAACACTATCTCCAATTTTTAAATCTTCTAAAATTTTATTAGCACTTATATTTAGTTTTATAGAACTTGTGCCTTTTTGCATTGATAAAATTGTTCCAACTTCTTCTACAATTCCTGTAAACATGGGTAATTTACCTCACTTTCTATTAAATAATCTGTATCAATTTTTTTAATTTTTGTATTGGTTAAAATAAATGCATCTTGTGGTAAAAGAACGCCTATTCCTCCAACAGGAGATTTAGCCTCACAACCTCCAAATATTTTTGGCGCAATATATGCCTCAATACTATCAACAATTTGATATTTTAAAGCACTCCAATTTAATTCATTTCCGTCCTTCTAAAAGTATACTATCTATACCTTTTTTGCCTAAAACATACATAAGTTCTATTAAATTTACATGATTATCTTTTTTGCTAATAGTAATAACTTTACATCCCATATCTTTGTATTTTTTTTGTGTTTTTTTGTCATCCATACAAGTTGCAATTATAGTTTTTGTATTCTTTGCTGTTTGTACTATTTTAGAAGAAAGTGGCGTTCTAAGATTTGTATCACATATTATGCGAACTGGATTTTTATAATTTTTAACTCTACATGTAAGTAATGGATCATCACAAATGACTGTATTTACCCCTACCATTATTGCACTATAAATATGTCTACTTTTTTGTACATTAAGTCTTGATTTTTCTCCAGTTATCCATTTAGAATTACCTGTATATGTAGCTATTTTTCCATCCATAGTCATTGCATATTTCATTGTTACATAAGGTAAATTAGTAGTTATGTATTTTGTAAATATTTTAATTAGATTTTTACATTCATCTTCTAAAACTCCAACATCTACCTGTATATTATGTTTTTTTAAAATATCTATACTTTTTCCTGACATTATTGAATTTGGATCAAGTGTTCCTATTACAACTCGTGTAATTCCACTTTCTATAATTGCATCTATACATGGTGGCGTTTTTCCATAATGGCAACATGGTTCAAGAGTTATATACATAGTTGCACCTTGAGTAGAGGTAGTAGCATTTACTAATGCATTTCTTTCAGCATGTAACTCTCCAAACTTTTTGTGATATCCTTTTCCAATAACTTTACCATTTTTTACTATAACTGCACCTACCATTGGATTTGGATTTACAAATCCGTGCTCCTTTTTTTGCAAGTTTTAAAGCTATTTTCATATATTTTAAATCATCCATTTTTCACCTCCAATGTTTTCAAAGCTTTTTTTGAATTAAATAAAATTCCTATTATATAATGGAAAAGCTCTGAAATGATGTATCATTTCAGAGCACGAAAAAAATAAATGCATAAATATTAATCTTCTTCTATCCAGACTATACGGTTGGCTTTGGAATTACACCAAATCATGCCATTTGGCTCGTGGGCTATACCACCAGTAGGGAATTTCACCCTGCCCTGAAGATATATATTCAATTTTAATTATTATAATTTGTATGTATTTATTTGTCAATAAATTTTCTAATAATAATGGATACTACTACTTTGAATAAACTTGATAAAATATTATGTTGAAAATTAGAAACAAATTAAAAATGCCTTTTATTTAGGCATCTTTCTTAGCTATTATTTCTTTTCCATCATAGTATCCACAATTATCACATATTCTATGTGGTAATACTGGTTCTCCACAATGTTTACATGTTGCAATATTTGGTGTTTCTAATTTCCATGTTGATCTTCTTTTATGTGTTCTTTGTTTTGACCATCTTCTTTTTGGTTGTGCCATTTTATTCCCTCCCTCATGCAATATAATATCTATATGTCCATACATACTTTTTTTTATTTTAAAATCACTATAAAAGTATACTAATTTTTATTGGATTTGTCAAGCATTTATTACATATTTATAATTATTTTCAATTTATACTTAGTAAATAAATATCATTTTTACTTTTCATAGCCTGGTTTTCCAAGTAATCTAAACATATTCGTTTTATATGCTTCTACTCCTGGTTGGTTAAATGGATCTACTCCTAATATATTTCCAGAAACTGCACATGCAAGTTCAAAAAAGTATATTAGCTCTCCTATTGTTTCTTCATCTAATCTTTTTATATTAATTATAATATTTGGTACTCCTCCTGAAACATGTGCTTCTATAGTTCCTTGCATTGCTTTTTTATTTACATAGTCCATCGTTTTTCCAACTAAGAAATTTAATCCATCAATATTATCTTCATCTCTTTTTATTTTTATATCTGTTTTGGATTCTTCTACATTTATAACTGTTTCAAATAAGTTTCTTTTTCCATCTTGAATATATTGTCCCATAGAATGTAAGTCTGTGCTTAAATCTATACCTACTGGGAATATTCCTTTATGTTCTTTTCCTTCACTTTCTCCATAAAGTTGTTTCCACCATTCTGTAAAGTAATGAAGTTTTGGTTCATAATTTGCAAGTATTTCTATTGTTTTTTCTTTTTTATATAATATATTTCTTACTATCGCATATTTGTAGCATTGATTATATTTTATGCTATTATCAGAATAAATATATTGAGCATTTTTTGCACCTTCTATAAGTTTATCTATATTTATTCCGGCAACTGCTATTGGAAGTAATCCTACTGGTGTTAATACTGAATATCTTCCACCTACATTATCTGGGATAATAAAAGTTTCATATCCTTCTTCCTCTGATAATTTCTTTAAAGCACCCTTTTTCTTATCGGTCGTTACATATATTCTTTTATTTGCTTCGTCTATTCCATATTTACTTTCTAAATACTCTCTAAATATTCTAAAAGCTATTGCAGGTTCTGTTGTTGTCCCAGATTTTGATATGACATTTATTGATATATCTTTATTACCAATACAGTTTATTAATTCATTTATATAATTAGGACTAATGCTATTACCTACAAAAAATATTTGAGGTGATTTACGTATATCGTCTGGATACATATTTGCAAAATTACTTGTTAAACTTTCTATTACTGCTCTTGCTCCTAAATATGATCCACCTATGCCAATAACTACAAATACTTCAGAATTTTTTCTTATTCTTTTTGCTGTTTTTTTTACTCTATCAAATTCTTTTTTATCATAATTAGTTGGTAGTTTCAGCCAACCAACAAATTCATTATTATCTTTTGCTTTTTCGTTTAGGCTTTTATATATTTCTTCAACTTTTGCTTCATATTCAAAAATTTCTCCTTTTTTTATTCCACTATAACTTAAATCTAGTTTAATATTTGGCATTTGTATCACTCTCCTCTATATTTAATATGTAGGAACACAGTTAGTAATTCTTTATTTTACGATTGTTCCTAATATCTGTTAGTTTTTAATTTGTCTTTTGTTTATTTATATCCTATCATAATAATTAAAATTTAGAAATAGTTTTTTTATTATTTATTTAAAATGATGGAGAAAAGTTTTACAACTATTCTCCATCATTTTTATTTTTAAATTTTAAACAATTTATAAGAAGATCTATTATTTCTTTTCTATTTACATCTATTACAACTTCTGCATTATAATTATTATTATTTATAACTTTTGTTTGTCCTCGTTTTTCTCCTTCTATTTCTATTTTTATATTATATTTTTTTGTTTTAAATATATCTGGTCTAATTAAATAAGCTACTGGTACTGGATCGTATAATGGTGAATCTCCTTTTTTAACGATTTCTTTTATATAATCTCTATTAACCTTTCCTGATTCTTCTAATATTTTTGATACCAATTTAGATTTTTTGTTTTCTATTTTAGAAATTTCAACAACATCCTCTTTTTTACATATTGATTTATATGAAGCTTCTAATCCACACATTACTATTGGTATTCCACTGCTAAATACAATATTTGCAGCATGTGGATCAGTATATATATTAAATTCTGCATATTTAGTTATATTGCCTGTTGCAATTCCACCACCCATCATGCAAATTTTTTTTATTTTATCTATACATTCTGGATAATTTTTAATTAGAAGTGCTATATTAGTAAGTGCTCCTGTAACTACTATAGTAATCTTTTCTTTACTTTCTAATAATAAATCTTTTATTAATTCATCTGCTTTTCTTTTATCTACTCCATATTCAGCATTTTCTAGTAATCCATAAAGTCCATCTTCTCCATGTATATTCTCAAGACTTCTAAGACTATATACTAATGGTCGTTTTGCTCCTGATGCAAGTATTACATTACTTTTCATAAAATTTAATACTTTTTTAGCGTTTTCTGTTGTTTTTTCAACTGATACATTCCCTGCAACACATGTTATAGCCTTAACATCTAATATATTATTAGATAAGGCCATTATTATTGCTATAGTATCATCCCAACCTGGATCACAATCCATAATTATTGGTATTTTCATATTTTAATTTCTCCCCAATATTCCCTCTTTTTTTATAATAATTATTATATATATTATATATACAAAATGTCAATTACTATATTAATTTATATTGTTTCTACAGTTCACGTGCTAATTTACTATTTAATTTACCTATTGCTTTTTTCTCTATTCTCGATACATAGCTTCTCGAAATTCCCATCATCTGTGCAATTTGATTTTGTGTTTTAGGCTTATTACCTCCGAAGTCCAAATCTTAATTCTATAATTTTTTTCTCTCTTTCCTTTAATATGTATTGCATTTTATCATAAAGTTTCTTTATTTTTATATTCAAATCAATTTCATCCTCTATATTTTTCTCATCATTTTCTAATATATCTATAAGTGATATTTCATTATCATCTTTGTCTTTTCCTATAGGTTCATTTAAATATACTTCTGCTCCCAATTTTTTTATGCTTCTTAAGTGCATAAGGATTTCATTTGCAGCTTTCACCTGTTGGAAATGTTTCATCTTTCATATTTCTGCTACCAATAAAATTAATAGTTATATTTTGACCATCTGTTGTTATAGAACTTACTAATAGCTTAATCATATTTCTTTTTGTGTTTAAATCTAAAGTATCAAAAGAAGTAAAATAAGTATCTAATATATTAAGTAATAAATCAGCTGTTTCTTTATCACTTATTTCATTGTAATTAGTATTAGTTAAAGATTTTACTTGTTTTTCAAGTTCTAAATTGGTTTCTTTTAATTTTTTAATCTCATTAGAAATATCATCTAATAAAGATACATCTACATATTTTATTTTATCTAGTAAAGAGTTAATATCATTTTCATTTTTATTTATTAATGATTTTAATGTTTTAACTTCTTCATTGTTTTTATTTTCTTTATTAAATGTATTTGTAGATAATTCTTTAAGTGCTTTATAAAACTTTGATGTAGGAGTAGCAAGTTTTTTAATTTCTTGCATTACCAAGTCATCTGCCTCTAATCCATTTATATTTTTACATTGACATTTTTGTTTTCTTGATTTATCTTTAAGTTCGCACATATAATCAAAAACTCTACGACCATCAGGACTTATCATTTTATTTTTTAGTTTTGCTCTCATAAATGAGCCACAATGTGAACATCTTAAAATTCCTGAAAGTAAAGCGTTACTTGTACTAGGCTTACGATATTTCATATCACTATTTCTATCTAATAAATTTTGGACTTCAACCCATTCTTTACCTGATATAATACCTTTGTGTTTTCCAACAGCTACAATCCAGGTCTTGATATCTTTTCTAACTACTTGATTTTTCTTTTTCTCTGTTTTGTTATAAACCATTAATCCATGTATTCCATCAAATTCTTTTTCATCTGCATATATTTCTACACCTAAATTTCTAAAATAGTCTAGTGTGTCTTGGTCTGCTATAGCATATACAGGATTTATTAAAATATTTTTTAATCCCCATCTAGTATAAGCCTTATCATTTTTAGTTTTAATATCATTTTGAATAGTATATGTTTCAAGCTTAGTTTGCGATTTTAATTCTATCATCTTATCAAAAAGTATCTTTACAATTCTTACTTCACTATCAATAGGGGAAAGTTTATATAACTTTCTTTTTTTACCATCTACAGTTATATTTTCTATTTGCTCTGATTTAAAACCTGTTGGGGTCATACCACCAAGCCAACGACCTGTTTTTGCAAGTTCTAACATATTATCTCTAATACGTTCTGCGATAGTATCACGTTCCAATTGTGCAAATACAGAAATCATAAACATCATAGCACGACCGCTAGGGGTTACATTTTCAATACTTTCTGTTGCTGATAAAAAAGATACGTCATAATTATCAAGCTCAATTACTAAACTACTAAAGTCTGATACATTACGACTAATTCTATCTAATTTATAAAAAGCAATAGCTTTTATTTTTTTATCCCTAATGTCTTTAAGCATATTTTGAAAAGCAGGGCGATTAGTATTATAACCTGTATAGCCCTCATCTTCATAAATTAAAATATCATGTTCTAAATCTACATTATCAAAAGTTAATTCAATCTTTCTTTTACATGTTTCTATTTGATTATGGGTACTTTCGCCTTTACCTGTAAATTTTGATTTACGAGAATATATTGCTATTTTTCTATTGTCTTGTTTTGTACTTTTCATATTTTATATTTCCTTTCCTAAAATGTGATACTATAAATATAATATCACAAAGCAATTTAAAAAATGCAATAGATATAAAAAAAAGACCATTAATTTGGTCTTATATTAGATTTTATTTATCATAGCTGTAACTTCAATTTCAATCTTTGAGCCTTTTCTAACAAACCCTCCAACTTCTACCATTGTAGAAACAGGCATTGAATTTTTAAAATATTCTGCTCTAATAGGCGATACAACTTTAAAGTCATCAATATCTTTTAGATATATAACAGCTTTAACAACATCATCTAAAGTTGCACCTGCTTGTTTTAATATATAGTTAATTTCTTCAAATACTAATTTTGTTTGCTCTGCTATATCTTCAGTAACAACTTCATTAACTTCTCCAGCTGGTGTTTGAACACCTGAAACAAATATTAAATAAGCATCTCCTAAATCAATTTTTTTAGCTGGTGTATAAACACCTTTCATTACATAGCCTTCTGGTTTTATATTTTCAATTTTCATTAGAATTACCTCCTTTTTTTAGTGATTATATCATAAAGATTATTAATTTTGAATAATTGCTATTTAATTTAATAAATTTATAGTAAACTATGGTTATATAATTTAAAATTTGATATAATTGTATTTAAGGTAATAATGATTCGGAGGAATATATTATGTTTAAAAAGATAGTAATTGTAGAGCCTGTATTTATGGAAAAAGAAAGAGAATATGAGTTAAAAAAATATTGTGATAAATTAATCGTTTATGATACTAATGTTGCAAATGAAAGAGAAATTATAGAAAGAATTAGAAATGCTGATTGCATATTGGTTTCTTGGAGTACAACTATAAGTAAAGAAATAATAGAAAATTGTACTAATTTAAAACATATAGCACTATGTTGTTCTTTTTATGGTAAACAATTTGCAAAAGTTGATATAGATGCTGTAGAAAAAAAGAAAATTACATATTCATATTTAGAAGAATATGGAGATAATGGGACTATAGAATATGTGATAGCTGAAACAATTAATTTAATTCATGGTTTTTATGGAAAAAGATTAAAAGAAGAAGCATATGATTTAACTGGTATAAAAGTAGGAATACTTGGATTAGGTAATCTTGGAACAAAGATTGCTAGAACTTTTAAAATTTTTGATACAGATGTTTATTATTATAGTAGAACTAGAAAAGAAAATATAGAAAAAGAATTAAATATAAAATATTTAGAATTAGATGAATTATTTAATACAGTAGATGTCATTTCAATAAATGTAAATAGAGATGTTTGTTTGATTGGAGGAAATAATTTAGAAAAGTATGGAAATGGTAAAGCAATTATAAACACATCAATTGGCAAATGTTATGAACTAGATAGCTTAAAAAAGTGGCTTGAAAATAAAAACAATTATTATATTTGTGATGAACCTACGATAAATGATGATATAAAAGAGATATTGAATTATGATAATGTAATTTATACAAATGCTCATTCAGGAGGAGGTACAAAACAATGCCTTGAGAGAGCAACACAACAAATAATAAATAATATTAAAAAAGCTTGTATGCAATAAATTGTATTAATTATTAAATAAATTGGAGGTAAAAGAATATGAATAATAAAAAGGTAGTTTTAGTAACAGGTGGAACAAGTGGAATTGGATTTGGAACAATAGAATATTTATTGGAACAAGAAAAATATGAAGTTATTTCAGTTTCAAGAGGAGATAAAAATTTATCTTTAGCAAAAGAAAAATTAGGAGATAATGCAAATAAAGTTTTATTTTTGCATGGTGATATTAGTAAAGAGGAAGATTGCAATAAAATATATGATGAAATAGATAGTAAATATGGTAAATTAGATGGATTAGTAAATTCAGCTGGAATTATTAAATTGGGAGGAATAGAAAAGCAAACGCTAGAAGAATGGAATAATTCAATAAATATCAATTTGACAGGAATATTTTTATTGACTAAAACTTTATTACCTCTATTAAAAAAAGGTACAAATACTTCTATTGTTAATATTTCTTCTATGTCATCAAAAAAAGCAGGGGGCTCAATAGCATATTGTGCAAGCAAAGCAGGTGTTGATATGCTAACTAAATATATGGCTCAAGAACTTGGAAAATATAATATACGAGTAAATAGTGTAAATCCTGCTGCTGTATATACAAATATTTATGTATCAAGTGGCGATTATACACAAGAGGGTTACGATAAATGGTCAGAAGAAAAAGCACCATTATACCCACTAGGAAGAATTGGAGATGCTAAAAAAGATTTAGCGCCAACAATAGAATTTTTATTATCAGATAAAACATTATGGACTACAGGAGCAATTTATCTCGTTGATGGTGGTAAAAGTATTTAATAATAAAATGATATGTTATAACAAAAATAGAACTATTGGATCATAATTCCAAAGTTCTATTTTTTATGCTTAAATAATTTTATAATTTATTATTAGGATTATTTATTTTATAGTATTTATCTAAAATTTTATTAATATTATTATTAACTTCATCAAAGTGTATTAAAACATGTGGAATTCTTAAATTTCCACCATTTCTTATTAATTAAACATTTTATTGTATTATTTGAATAAACTTTAAGTAAGGAGGTTGTATGAAAGTTTTTGTAAATCTTCCTGAACTATCTGAAGATAAAGAAGAACTTGAAAATAGAGTTGCAAACTTTCATGCAACTCTATTAGTAGAAAAAATAAATCAGTTAAATATTAATGATAAATCTAAAAAGAAAATCCTAGATTTAATTTTAAAAGAATGTAATAGGTAGTGTATTTTTAATTATTTTTCTAATAGCCAATCAATTATATTTTTATGAATAATTCCGTCTCTTGAAAAATCAGCTTTATCTAATGAAAGAACATATTTAGGATAGTTATCTTCTATTTCTTTAAAAGCTCCAAATTCTCTATTTTGAACTTTATCACTTTCTAATAAATAAGCTACTTGAAAATATAATTTTTCTTGTGTTTTTGTTGCAATAAAATCAATTTCTCCATCTTTTATTTTTCCTATATACACATCATATCCTCTTTCTAATAACTCATTGTATACAACATTTTCAATTGCAAAGCTCTTGTTTATTTCAAAATTATTGTTTTTTATTTGAGCTATTCCTAAATCTGTCATATAATATTTATTTAATGTTTTTAAAATTGCTTTTCCATGAATATCATATCTATATATTTTCTCTATCATTAAAGCTTTGCATAATGCATCTAAATATATATATAATGTTTCAGTTGATATAGATTTTCCTTCTTTTTTTAAAAAATTCATAACATTCTCAGCAGAAAATTGACGTCCTGTAGTATCTACAATATATTGTAATAATAAATCAAATAAGACTGTATCCTTTAATCCTAGTCTTTCTACTACGTCTCTTAATATAATAGAATCAAATACACTATGTAAATAATCTTTTATATTGCTTTCATCAGTAAACTCTGTTCTATTAGGAAGTCCTCCCCATTTAACAAAATCCCAAAAAGTTTCTTCAGATTTTGCTTGCTTTTTAGTAAGTTCTATAAATTCTTTGTAGCTTAATGGATAAATATTAAATAATACATATCTTCCTGATAGAACTGTTGATAATTCATTTGATAATAGTTTGCTATTAGAACCTGTAATAAATATACTTATATTGTCTATAGACGCTCTTAATGAATTTACTACATCTTCAAATTTTTCTACTTTCTGAATTTCATCTAAAAATACATAATATTTATTATCATCTACTATTTTTTCTTTTATATATGTATTTAATTTTTTGTAATCTTGTAGTTCTTCAAATTCTATAAGTTCGAAATTTATATATATGATGTGTTTCTCATCTATCTTTTTTTCTTTTAGTTCATTCATTATTTGTTTTAATATTACAGATTTTCCACATCTTCTTATTCCAACTAATATTTTTATAAGGTCACTGTCGTAAAACCCTCTTATTCTTGATAAATACATTTCTCTTTTTAACATTTTTATCACCTATAATAATTATAATTCAATATATTATATTTGTCAAGTTGTTTCGCAAAAAAGAAATATCTTTTATAAGTTTTGTATTTTTTTCGTTTTATCGTAATTTTTTATTTTGATATACTTAACTTGAGTTTCCAACACGTGAATATTGCATTTTCTATGCATCTGGAGGCATATGTAGCAAGACGTACTCCTTTATTTGTATTAAATGTGTTTATTCCTTTTATTAATCCTATAGTCCCTATTGAGATTAAATCATCATTATCTACATTTGGTACGTTATATTTTTTACATATGTGAGCTACCAGTCTTAAATTTCTTTCTATTAATATATTTCTTGCATCTTCATCTCCTTTCATATACTTTTGCAAATATTCTGTTTCTTCTTCTTCTGAGAGTGGTTCTGGAAATAGACTATTATTAGATATATATCCTAAAACAAAAATAGCTGTTTTGCAAAAAGCCAGAAATCCAGATAAATATATTAATGGCATAAATGCACCTCCATTTTTCTCATAACAAATTATATGTTTATGAGAAATAAAAGTGCATGACCTTAAAAAAATAATTTGTATAATTTATATTTATTAAAATATATTTTATTAAAAGGAGGTTTGTATGAAAAATTTATTTGTATACATTAAATCTATACTTGTACCAACAGTACTAGGTGGAGTTATTGGATTTATAATATCTAGTTATATGGACTATAATGCTCTTATAAAACCTAATTTTTCACCACCTGCTATTGTTTTTCCTATTGTATGGACTATTCTTTACATACTAATGGGTGTATCATATGGAATACTGAAAAGCAATTCTTTAACAACTGATAAAATAAATACAATTTACTATCTTCAGTTATTTGTAAATTTACTTTGGTCAATTTTCTTTTTTGTTTTTAAATGGAGATTATTTTCATTTATATGGATTTTACTGTTAATTGTTTTAGTTATATTAATGATAAAAAATTTTTACTCTAAAAATAAGGTCGCTGGATTATTGCAAATACCTTATCTATTATGGATAATATTTGCTTCGTTTTTAAATTTAACAATATATTTGTTGAATTAATAAATTGTAGTTTATTTGAGAAGAGCGTGTGGACGTGAGGAAAAAATTTATTTCGTAGAAATGGGATTTTTTCTTCCGTCCTAGCGATTTTGTTTAATTAGATTTAATCAGATTCTCTAACATATGAACCAGTTAACCAATCGCAAAAACTACCAACATATGTCATCCCAGACACAGCAAGAGCACCACCAATTTTGGAAGAATCAACTTCTTCACCAGACATTGCTCCCATTGGAATATATAAAACCTCTAAATTGTATTCTTTTATTTCTGCTGTTTTTCCATTTATTGTATACGTTTTTCCTGTTTTTTTACTTGTATATTTTCCGTTATCTTCTTCAAATATTTCCGGTAATTGCATATTTTTAAAATCAACACCTTTATCTGGATTATATGCTGCTATAGCTACCTCCATTAACTGTTCTTTTTCTAACTCTACCTGTGCTTTTTTGTTGCATCTTCTGCTTTTTTAAATAAAACTCCATTTAATGCTATATTTATTGTTACAGCTACTAGTATTAGCATTACAATTATTGTAATTATTAGGGCTATTAGAGTGATTTATCTGTGGTCAGAGAAATCAAGCTAAAAAAATTAACCTTATTAATAAAAGGAAAATTTACTGAAAATGAGATTTATTAGTGGATTTTGAGGAATGAATAATAAAAATTAGTAAATACAAATATTTTCTCTTTCATAAAAATACTCATAATTGAAAGTATACCGTTCCATAAGTTTCACTTAATGTATTTGCAAAATTAAAAAGGAATATGCTTAAATAAATATACTAATATTATTTTTTATTATAAACATATTCTTTCATAAATACTCCAAAAAATTGTTTCTTATGTTTGCTCATTTAACTGTGCTTTAATTTTCATTATTCTATTTTTGTAATTTTCAATGGATTGTTTCTTTTCTTCAATTTGTTGCATATATAGATTACTTAATTCTTTTATTTCTGATTCACATAAATCTTCTTCTATTATTATTCCATTTTCAAAATCTCTTTGCATTTTTAGTAGTATTGAATTTACTTTTTTTTCAGGTATTTTTATATCTTCTATAAAGTCTTGAAATTCCTCTTTAAGTATTATTTTAGTGTTTTGAGCAATATTTTGAGATTGTATATTATCTTTAAATAAGCTTTTAAAAAACATTTTGATTTTTCCAAAAACATTTTGATTATACGTTGTTAATAAATTTTCAATCTTTTCCTTACCCATATTCTCTTATTTCTCCTTTGTGTTATCAAGTAACTTTCCTTCATATTGTTTTAATAATCTTTTAGCTGCTTCTTCTGTTTCAGTTAGTTTCGATAATTCTTTAGATAATTCTACTAACGATTTCTCTTCCTTTTTTGTTTTAATTTCATCTGTTGATGGAATAAAATCCCCTTGCATAAAAGTTTCATTAAAATGTTCTATAACGTCTTCTATTTGAGTAAAATAACTATATTCATCCATTCTCCACCCAAATCTTTTGGAATTTCTTTTTTGTCTTTCAAAAAAATTTCTTAACTCTTCTGCTGTGCAAAACTCTTGATTATTTATTTCTTTACCTCCAATAAATAACGCATAAACTGGTTCTTTATTTTTGTATACTACTTTTAATTGATAATCTCCCCTATTTCCAAATGTTCTTTCTTTTAATCCTTTCTCACCAGCTTTGCCACTTTCTTTTATAGAATGAATATTTCCCTCTAAATCAACTAATCTTATACATAATTTGCCGTTTTCATCTTTATTTCTATGATATAAGCTTCCTTTTAAATCATCAATTTGTTGTTCAGATTCAAATACTTTGACTATTTTTTGGGAATTATCTAATGTCACATAGCTATAATATTTATTATATCCATAAGGATTATTATATCTATCGATTTGTTTTAAATCTTCATCGTTACTTATATCAAATCCTTGTTCCTCAACAACAAATGTATGAGATCCATTTCTAGTTGGTTTATAATGCACAAGATTTATAGATTTGTACTGTCTTCCATTCAAATTTTCCTCTATAAGTTCACTCAATTCTGGAATAGGAATAACTACTCCATTCTCCTTTTTAAAAAATAGATGGTCTATTACTCTTTGAGTACTTTTATCTATTTTTCTAGCACCAATGAAATTATTATTATCATCATATAATATGCCATCATCAAATACAAAGTCATACTTTTTTCTTAAATCTTCTACTGTTAAAGCATTTTCTGGTATAACAGATGACTCTTTTTGTAATTCTTTATTTGTTCTACATTGAATTTTATCTTTTATTGGAATAGATGTATAGTTTTCAGTTAGAAATTGTCCCATATCATAACTAGCCGAATGTTTCGATAATAATTCGCCAATAGGAAGCCTACTGATATCTTCAATATTTTTCCATTGATATGATTTATTTTCTTTATATGACCATTGACCTTTTATACAACTAGCTATAATTGAAAATTCTTCTTTTTTCGTACCATTAGTATCTATTTTTTCAACTTTTAGTTTCATATGTGTTAATTTTTCTCTTGTATCAAAATCGTACTCTTTATTATCTTCACAAAAATATATATAATCATTTTTAGATTGCATAACTATTTTTCCATCGTCTATTTCAGGAATACCACCATATTTAAATATAACTTTTCCATCATCTTTTACTATAATATCTCCGATATATGGTGAAGAATCTTGTGATACATATTTTGACACTATAGATTTATATTTAGAGTTATTTCTTAGTTTAATAGGTATTTTTTGTTCTAAATCTTTAACTTTTTTCCTTCTTTTATCTCTTTCTTTCATTATCTCATCAATACGATCTTTAAGCGATTCCATTTCATTTTCTAACTTAACAATTTTCTCTTTATTATTTTTTTCATTTTCCTTCAATTTTTCTAATGTCCAATACTTTTTCTTATATGCTTTACATAATTTCCTCAAATCTTCCATAATTTTCTCCAATCTTCTATTTTCATTCTGCACTGCAACCATATAATTCTTTTTGATATTTATATGAATTTACTATACCTTCTTTATTATTTAATATATATTTTAATAGTTTTTCTTTTCTTAATCTTACAGTTTCTTCCATTTCTTCTGCTAATATTTCATATATTATTTTCTTTGTTTTCTTAAAGTCTAGTACATAAAATCTTTTATATATTTTTCTTTTATATTCTGTTTTTTTATTACTTCGGTAATAGTAGTATTTTTATTATATTATTTTTTCTTCAATATTTGTTGTATTTTCGTGATTATTGTTTCTTTCTAGTTCTTTTGTTAATTTATTTCTAAAATCATCCAGTATTTCAGTAAATGCCTCATTTGTTGGTCTACCTTCATCTTGAACTTCTTTTAATGAAGTTACTATTTCTAGAACATCACTTGTTAAAGCTCTTGCAGTTTCAACATCAATAGCACTTTCACTAGAAATACCTTGCACTTTTTTAATTGCTTCTTTAGAACGTTCACTTTCTGTTCTTAACATTTCATTCATTTTATTTACAAATTGATTATGTGTATCTACTGCTTGAATTAAAGAATCATTAGCTTCGGCTGTTACAACTATACCTTTTAATTCTGGCAATAAACTTGATAAATCTTGATCATAGTCACTTGCAAGTTCTTCATTATGTTGTGCTAATAATCTTGACATTATAGCTTTAGTTGCCGCATTTATACTAACTCCTCTGCAATTATCTATCTTTCTACCAATCCTTTTTTCTATTCCAACTAATTGTAAACTTTCATTTATTTGTGAGAAAGTTTTTTCAACTAATTGTGTTTCCTTTGTATTTTCATCCTGTAGTTTTTTCAATACTTCTTGTAAAGCTATAATTTGATATTGTGTATTAACATATTGTTCTGCTGAATTTTGAGCCATAATTTCTAATTTTCCTGCATTTGTTCTTAATTCACTTCTTATACCTTCTAACTTTTCTTGAATTACATCTATGTTAGTTAGAACTTTTGCCCTTCTATATCTTTCATTATCTATCATTTTTTTAGGTTTATTTTTTAAACTTTTTAAAGCTGCCAATGGTGATCTTTTTAATGATTCTAAAAAGCTTTCTCTTTCTGGTTCACTATTTTCATCAATTGACATCATTAGTTCAGTAAACATATCTTCTATGCTTGTATCATGCGTTTTCAATGTTCCTATTAACATATCTAATTCCTTATATATTCTCTCTGTTTCATCTTTTCCAAATTCATCAATTGTCTTTGGATTATGTAAATCAATTGTTGAAATATATTTATTAACAATTTCTTTTCCTTCATCAGTTAATTCAGAATAATCTGGTATTTTTGTAGTTAACGTTGATATTTGTGCATTTATTTGCTCTTTTAAATTTGTCATTAGTTCTGTATTTGAATTGCTCGTTTTTAATTCGTTCATTATTTTTCATTCCCTTCTTCTCTTTCTATAATTTTTTTTAATTCTTCTTTTGGCAATAATGTAATTTTTTCATAATCAATAGGTAAATCTGATATATCTCTTAAATTTACACAAATTTCAAAATGTGGTTCACTTTCATAGTATCTACTATATTTTTTTACATCTATGCCTAAATCCTTAAATTCTCTTTGATATTTTTTCCACAATGGTTTTAAATCACTTTTATGATAATATCTATCTTCATATTCAGATCCAAACACGCTAGAACTCACTTCTACTTTATAAGTTCCTCTTTCTTCTGGTATTGGTGCTAAATGTACTTGTCCACTATTTTCAGTTTCCATATTTTCTAGTGGTAATATTTTTCTTGCATTATATCTAATATTTAATTCCTTATAAATATCATTTATAGTTAATAATAATTTTTTTGTTTCTTCTAATATTAATTTTTCATTTCTATTTTTTAAATCTTCTAACCATTCTATTTTATTTTTTGCTTCCCCTATTTTATATCTTTCATATTCTTGTATTTCAGTATTATATTTATCTATTATTTCTTTTATTAATGATATAATTACATCTATATCTGTAGTTATGATACCTCTTTCTTTTACTTTTTCTTTTTCTTCTTGTACATGGTTTTTTTGTTCAGGCATTTCCTGTTTTTTAGAACAAAATCTTCTCTTTGGTATATTGGAAGTTAATTTTATTTTTCTTCTTTTATTAAGAACTTGATTTAATAAATTATCTGAATTTTTTTCTTCATTATCAAATTCATATATTAATCCAATAAAATCAATCTTGCAATAATTTTCTTCTTGAATTTCTTTATCTTTTTTAAAATCCTTTGAATTTTTTTGAAATTCTTTACTTCTTATTACATCATCAAAAATCATTTTTATACATTGTTGTCCTATATTGACTAATATAGGTCTACATTCAAATCCAAATTTTTTATATAAATTTTCGCACTCTATAATACTTATATTCTCATCAGTTATCACACTTTTTAGTATAGCCACTAATAAAGAATAATTCACTTTATTCGCTTTTAATCCTCCATTAAAACCATATCCGCTATAACCATATCTAGGCTCCCAATAACCTAATCTAAGCAGTTGTTCTTCTGTTAAATAAATCTCTTCTTCAAAAGGATTATTTCCTATATTGCATAAATGTGCATTAAAAACTTTAGCTTTTAATAGATTAATATAATTATTGGGATTTTTTTTCATATCAATTATTATTAATCTTTCTAACAATCTACTATCACTTAATATTTGCTCTGTTGATGTTTCAAATATTTCATCATCTTTTATCTGTCTATCTATAAATCCAGATTTATAAATTATTGTAGGTACATCTATTTGTCCTGTGTCATCTTCATAAGGAGTCATAGATACAGGTCTTATTGAATTGATTTTTTCCTCTAATAGTTTCTTAAAAATCTCTTTTTCAAGTGCACTATTATATTGTGTTAAATTATTAATTATACTACCATTTTGATATATTAATTCTTCAACTTGTTTTCTAAATAATATATCAAATTTCAATTGTACAATTTCATATTGAATCTTTTTTTCTTCACTTTTACTAATATATGGGCTATATAGTTTTAATAGTTCTTTTAATGTTTCTACATTATTCAGTACTTCGCCCATATTTTGAAAATTTTCATAATTTTTTGATTTCTTTATTCTTTGTATATTGGTCATTATTATTTCTTGATAATTTTGGATAGTGTTATATACATATTCATCTAACTTTAATTCTAGTTTTGATATTTCTTTAATAACTGTATCTTCTATTTCTTTATATTTTTTATATTCGCCTTTTTCTATAAGTTTATCATACATTCTAAGATATTGTTTTTTAATTATTTCTAGAGAATTAATTTCTTTACTATTTGAGTTTTGTAATATCATTATATATATGTTGCGTAATTTGTCTATCTTTTGTAGCATTACTTTAGCTTTTAAAGCTAATATTTCATTTTTATCCTCCATTTATTACTCCCTAAATTATATTATAAACTTTTTGTATTATATCATATTTTGTTTCTTTTGTAAACATTTTATGTTGATTTTCGTTTCTTCATTATCTTCTTAATTTTTGTAAATAAATTAATTTAGTAAGTTTAACTTATGTAATTTGCATCATATTGAGTACATTTTGGTCTGTAAATTGTAGTTCACTGTGAGTGTTTACACTCACAAACTACAATTTATTAAACAATATATAAAATTTTATTATCAGGAAAATATTTTTTCATTGTATTTCTTAAAAATTTTTCTCCGTCTTCTCTTATTTCTTTTTTGTACATGTATTTTCCTCTACCTCTACCTGTCATAATATCTGGATTAAATAAATCTATTGCATTTGGAAAGGCTTCTCTATTTATCATTTTATGAACATAACTGTATGTCATGAATATTAACTCAAATATAGCATCTCTTTTTACATCATCACTTAATTCCTCGGATAATTTTTTTATAAGCCCTTCATACAATTCTTTCCAGTTATCTACTAAAACAATTGGCGCAATTAGTATTCCCACTTTATATCCCGCTTCTTTTAATTTGTTTATAGCTTTAATTCTATTATTTAATCTTGATGTTCCAAATTCAACTCTATTTATTATCTCTTCTGGATTCATACTCATTCTTACTATTATTTTTCCATTATGATTTAAATTTAATAATGGATCTACCATATCAAATTTTGTTGGAAATGTTAAATAGCCTTTTTCTGATTTATTAAAATTTTCTATAGTCCATTCTAAATTGTGTGTTATTGTATTTTCTAATATTAAATCACTATTACTACCTATTTCAAATGTTAGTTCTTTATCACTTTCATTTGATACTTTTATTATTTTGTTTAGCATTTCTTCTCTATTAACAAATAATCTTAAATATGCACATTTGTTATAATTACAAACAAGATAACAATACATGCACATTGCTATGCATCCTGACGATGTATATGGTACTAAAAAATCTGAAACTTTATGATTTGGAACAAATTTATGTGTTTTTCTAACGCCAATTATTATATTTTGTTTCATATTTGCAAATTCACTATTTTGCTTTTTTCTCATTTCTTCAATGTTATTATGATTTTCAATTGGTATTAACGTAACCCCTTCTTTTTCATATTTATCTAATAATTGTTTACCTAATTCATATTCTCTTGATTTTGGTTCATAATATACAGCTTTTGGTATAAACATATGCGTAATCACCTCATAATTAGATTTACCTTATTTAAAAATATTATAATATTTTTTTATAAAAAGAATAAAATTTAATAAAATAAATAAAATAATTTCTTTTATAAATTGTAGTTTGTATAATGGTATTTGGTGTTTGGAATTTGGAATTATGTGTAGTGGCGGACGACCCTTACGGCGTTTGCAATTGGTTGATTTGCTAATTTCTTTTCGGGCGGACTTAGAGCACCCGCCCCTACGGCGTTTACATTTGGTTTATTGTTGTTTGCAATCGTTCATTTCTAATCTCTAACCTCTAATTTCTAACTTCTAAATTACAATTTATATAATTCTATTATTGGAGGATTTAATGACGAATTTATTTGCTGGTATTTTAATTGGTATAGGTGCAATTCTTCCTGGTATTAGCAGTCGGAGTTTTTTTATGCTGTTTTGGTTTATATGAAAAAATTGTTAATTGTATTTTACATTTTTTTAAAGACATAAAAAACAATCTAAAGTTTATTTTACCAATTGCCATAGGAACATTTATTGGCATTTTTATGTTTGGCAATTTATTAAAAATGGCATTTGATAAATTTTATATGGAAGCTTCTTTTGTATTTATTGGTTTAATTTTGGGAAGCATTAAACTTGTAATAAAGCAGGCAAATATAACAAAAATCACACTATGTCATATAGTGTGTTTTATGGTTACATTTTCTCTTAGTTTATATTTAGTTGCATTAGAAAATTCTTTAAATAGTATATCTAATATAACTTCTAATTCATATTTAATACTTGCCGGTACATTAATGTCTGCTGGTATTGTTATTCCTGGTGTTAGTAAAACTGTAATTCTTATGATGCTTGGTTTATATGAAACATATTTATCTGCCATTTCTAATTTAAATTTATCTATCCTTTTTCCTATTGGAATTGGTCTTTTTATTGGTGGAACTTTATTTTTATTTTTAATTAACTTTTTATTCAAATTTATAAAATCATATACCTATTTTGGAATTATTGGCTTTATTCTTGGCTCCATATTTGTGATTTATCCTGGTTTTACATTTGATATACATGGTTTTGTTTCGCTACTATTGTTTATTATATCTTTTACAATTGGATATAAATTGTGTAAATACGAAAAAAGTTAGATGTTCTTTCATCTAACTTTTATCTGTTTTTTTCGTCTCTAATATCATTTACTACTTTTAATACTTCTTTTTCATTTATAGGATATCCAATTAATTTAACATCATCCTGACTTGAATTTCCGTTCATCATTTTTTCACAATGTATTTTTAATCTTTCTGTTGCTTCTCTTCTATTGCTTTTATACATTTTTTTATATTGGTGTGCAGTAAGTTCAGCAACCATATATCTTGCTTGAAAATCAATATTCGAATTGCATGCTAATATATCTGAAAGTATTGATCGTACATATAATGCATCACTTATATTATTTTCTTCTAGTATTTTTTTTATATTTTCTTTATTTAGTCTTCCTTCTCTTTCTTTAAGTTTTACAAGATTTATCTTGGCCCAAACTGTTCTTGCGTCTCTAATGCTATCAGCAATTGTTCTTTGTTCTATTTTATTTATAATTCTTTCGTTTACAATGTTTTTTCTTATTAAATATTCACTAAGCATATTCTCAAAGCAAAATGGAGTTACCTCTACAAATAGGCTACTTAATTCTCTACTTTTTTCATTGTTTCCTAAATCGAAGGTATGTGATATTTCATGAGTAATAATGTATATATCTTCTAATGTAATTTTATCTTTTTCAATATGTTCATAAACATCTTCAAATTCTTCCTTCAACAATATCTTGATTAAGCTTTTAGTGCTATTTGGTTTACATTCCAAACTAGAATAACCTGAGTATCTATAAAATCCATTTTCATCCTTTTCCAAAGGGTCTATGTCCTTACTATTAAAAATATTTATGTCTATATTTTTATCTTGTCCTAATAATATATTCTTTACTTGATTATACCATATTTTATTTTCTAAACTTTCGAAAAACTTCAAAACAATTGATATTGCTTTCTCTCTATTAAATAGTACTATAGGAACTATCTGTCTTTCATTTGTTATATTGATTCCTTGAAACATTATTTTTGATGATTCTTCCAAAAAATTATAATCTACTGAAGGAGACATATTTATTATATTCTCTTCTATACATTCATTTAATTTATTGATACTTATTTTTTCTGTTTCTTTTATTTCTTCATTATTATCCATATATATAACCTCTAAAATATTAAAACTCTATTCAAATTTATCTACTATTTCTATTTTATTTCCTCTTAAAAATTCAGGTGCTGTCATTCTTTTAGCATTTTCTCCTTGCATTTCTAATACAATAAGTATTTCTTCTTTTGTCATTATATATATACCTTCTTTTTTATCTATATACAAAATAGTTCCTGGTTCTATTTCTGTAAATCTATATTCATAATTTTTGAATTCATTAAATTTTTCTATAAATTTATCTATACTTATTGTATCTACTTTCCAAAATTTTATCTTTTTACCATTAAGCACACTATATGCACCCATTATTGGATTTAATCCTCTTACTAAATTTTTTATTTCCTTTGCAGTTTTATTTTCCCAATCTATTTTTGCCATTTCTTTATTAATCATTGGTGCAATAGTAAATTTATTTCCCTGTTTTTTTCTTGGTGCTGTTCCATTTTGAATTTGTTCTAAAGTTTTTACTATAAGTTTTGCTCCTATTTTAGATAACCTATCCCATAATTCTCCAGAAGTCTCATTTTCTCCTATTGTAACTTCTTCTTGTAAAATTATATCTCCAGAATCCATTTCTTCATCTAAATACATTGTTGTTACACCTGTTTTTTCATCTCCATTGAGAATAGCCCATTGTATTGGTGCAGAGCCCCTATATTTTGGAAGTAGTGATGGGTGTACATTTATACATCCGTACTTTGGAATATCTAATATTTCTTTTGGAAGTATCCTCCCGTATGCTACAACACATATAATATCTGGATTCATATCTTTTATTTGCCCTATAAATTGAGTATTTTCTCTTAATTTATCTGGTTGAAAAACTTTTAAGTTCTTTGAAAGAGCATATTCTTTTACTTCACTATATACAAGTTTCATCCCTCTTCCTTTTGGTCTATCTGGAACTGTTATAACTGATAAAATCTCGTGTCCTGCATTATATATTGCTTCTAAAGAATCTCTTGCAAAATCTGGCGTACCCATAAATATTATTTTCAAATTGTTTCCTCCTCTATGTTTTTTATATTATTGAAGAGTGAAAAGCTAATAGTGAATAGTTAATAGTTAATGTAGAAAAATTGCATAAATGCAATTTTTCATCCTCAATTATTTACACTTCACTATTCATTATTCACTATTTCTAAAGTTCCTGGAATTATTTTATCAATAAAAACTTCTCCATTTAAATGGTCTACTTCATGGCATATTGCTTGTGCAAGTAAATCTTTTGCTTTAATTTCTATTTTTTCTCCCTTTTCATTTAAAGCCCTTACTACAACTTCTTTAGGTCTTACTATTTTTGCAAATTTATTAGGAAAGCTAAGACAACCTTCTTCTACTGTTTGTTCTCCTTTTGTTTTTATTATTTCTGGGTTTATTAATATGTATGGCTTTACTCCTTCTTCATATATGTCTATAACCACTATTCTTTTTAATACACCCACTTGAACGGCTGCAAGTCCTACACCATTTAATTTATGCATTGTTTCTAACATATCATTTATTAGTTCTAATATTTTTTCATCTATTTTCTCAACTTCTCTTGATTTCTTTTTTAGTATTTCGTCTCCTTCTTCTCTTATTATTCTAATTGCCATTTTTTTGCCCCCTAATTCATATTGTTTGGATTAACATCTGCTATAATCCTTACATTTTTTATTTTTAATTTGTAATATTCTTCTAATGTAGTGTTTACTAAATTTATTATATTATTACTTAACTTGCATTTTGCAATTATTCTCCATCTATATCTATTTTTTATTTTGCTAATTGGTGAAACTACTGGATTATATACTTCAATTGGTATTTTATATTTATTAATATTTTTTAATAATAACGTATGTAATTTTTTTGCTACAATACCGTACTTCTTCCTTATCTTTTGAACTTATACCAAATACTATTATATCGCAAAATGGTGGATATTTCAATTGCCTTCTTAATGCTATTTCTGTGTTAAAAAACAAATCATAATTTTGTTCTTTTGCATACTGTATGCAAAAATTTTCTGGATTATATGTTTGTATTATTACTTTTCCGTTCTGAGCCTTCTCTTCCTGCTCTTCCCGCCACCTGTGTTAATATTGCAAATGTTCTTTCATTTGCTCTATAGTCCTCTATATTTAAACTATTATCTGCAGCTATTACTCCTACTAATGTAACATTTGGAAAATGATGTCCTTTTACAACCATTTGAGTTCCTATTAATATATCTATATTTTCATTTTTAAATTTATTTAATATATCTTCATGAGAATTTTTTTTAGTTACTGTATCTATGTCCATTCTAATTGTTCTTGCCTTTGGAAATATGTTTTGTATTTCTTTTTCTAATTTTTCCGTTCCTGTTCCAAAATATTTTATATTTTTGCTTTTGCAATTAGGACATATATTTATATTTTTTATTTCATACCCACAATAATGACATTTTAAACTGTTTGTATGTTCATGATATGTTAAACTTATATTACATCTTTTGCATTTTACTGTGTATCCGCAATTTCTACACATTACAAAGCTTGAAAATCCTCTTCTGTTTAAAAATAATATTGTTTGTTTTTTATTTTCTATATTCTTTTCTATTTCTCCATATAATTTATTGCTTATCATGGATCTATTTCCATTTGCGAGTTCTTGACGTAAATCAACTATTTTCACATTTGGCATGGCAGATTTATTAGCCCTTTTGGTAAGTGTTATTAATTCTATTTTCCCGAGATTTTGCCTTGGCAAAAGAATTTATATCTGGTGTAGCACTTCCGAAGTACTAATGGCACATTACTTTGTTTTGCCAAATATCTTGCAATATCTTTTGCATTAAATCTTGGAGACATATCTGATTTATACGATTCATCATGTTCTTCGTCTATTATTATTATTCCTAAATTTTTTATTGGTGCAAATATAGCTGACCTTGCTCCTATAACAATTTTTGCCTTTCCCTCTTGTATACTTTTCCATTGGTCATATCTCTCTCCAACTGATAACTTGCTATGTAATACTGCTATACAATCACCAAATCTTGCTAAAAACCTATCTACCATTTGTGGAGTAAGTGATATTTCTGGAACTAATACAATTGCTGTTTTATTATTTTTTAAAGCATTCTGTATAAGTTGTAAATATATTTCTGTTTTTCCGTGATCCTGTTACACCATAAATTAAAAACTCTTTATAGTTGCTCTTACTTATTTTATCATACGCATTTTTTTGTTCTTCTGTTAACTCAAGCGAAGTATCTCTTTTTATATCTTTGTATATAAAAGGATTCCTCTTAATTTTTTCTTCTATTATTTCTATATAACCATTTTTCTCTAATGTGTTTATAATATTTCTTGACGTTTCTGTTATGGCTTGTAAATCTAATATGTGTATTCCTTCGTTTTCAAATAAAAATGTTAATATTCTCTTTTGTTTTTCTGATTTTATTATATTTTCTTCTATATCATTTTCTATTTCTTCAATATCTTTTTTTAAATATACAAAATTACCTACTTTATCTTTAATTCTGTTGTTAAAATTTTTAGTAGTATCTCCTGGTGGTAACATTAATCTTATACAATCTGATATATTACAAAAATATCTTTTTGACATTAGCTTTGCCAGTTGTATTTTTTGTTCATTTAATATATTATCTTCTATTTTTATAATTTCTTTATTTGCAAATTCAGATTCTTGCTTTATTCCTACTACAAAACCTTCTTCAACTTTTCTTTTTCCAAATGGAACAAATACTCTAGACCCTATTTTTATATCTTTAAAAATAGATTCTGGTATTATATAGTCATATGTTTTATTTAATTCTTTTGCTATTGTATTTATTATTATTTCTGCTATCATTTTTTCACCTATTCATTAGTATATCAAAAATATTTATTATTAACAAGAATGTAATTTTATTTTAAAGAAATATTAAAAGCTACAATTTATATAACAAAATAAATGGGCTTAAATATATTTAAACCCATCTATTTAATATTTAACTATTTTTTATATATTTCATCTGATATTTTAAAATTAATATTTCTATTGAATTTTCTTTTACTTTTGAATTTAGATATGAATTTCTTTCATCTTAATCTTTGTGCATTTTTTGGTGAAGTTCAAAAGCCTGAATTTCAACAATTATATTCATTTTGTATAATTGTCATTATTATTTGTACAGTTTTTTCTAAATTATCATTTTTTAAAACATAATCGTATATTCCTATTTTTGACTCTTCGTAATCGAATCTATTTAGTCTTAGTTCTATTTCTTTTATACTTGCTTTTTCTACCCTATGTTCTAATCTTCTTCTTAATTCCTCTTTTGGAACTCTTAAAAATATAGTAACTATTTTTATGTCATTTTTTAATAATTTAATTAAATTTTCTGTTCCATTTACTTCTATATCTTTTACAATAATTTTTCCATCCTTTATTTTTTCATTTAATACTTTTTTTGAAGTACCATAATAGTGTTCATGATGAACAGAATATTCGTAAAACTCACCTTCTTTAATTTTTTGTTCAAATTCTTCAGTAGTTACAAAATTATATATCTCTCCATTTATTTCTCCAGGTCTAGGTAATCTATCTGTATATGAAGGCATTGTTGTTACATTATCCATTCTTTTTAAAAGTTCCTTTTTTATTGTGTCTTTTCCTGCTCCTGATACTCCAGATAATAGAACTAACATTTTACCACCTTTCCCTCTGCAATTTCATTAGCAGCAAGTGTAACAGATGATTCTTCTTTTACTTTTGTAAGAGGAGCACTTCCTGCTGAAATTTGTCTAGCCCTTTTTGAGGTAACTATTACCAATTCAAATCTGTTATCAAGTATTTTTAATAAGTCTGTAACTGTAGGTTTTATAATCATTTTTTATCAATCCTTTCTATTCTTCTATTTCATCTTTACTTATATCTTTGTCTAATCTTGAAGCAACTGTTTCAGGTTGTACTGCAGATAATATAACATGTCCTGAATCCATTATCAAAACTGCTCTGGTTCTTCTTCCACAAGTTGCATCAACAGCCATTTTACTATCTTTTGCCTCTTGTACTAATCTTTTAATTGGTGCTGATTCTGGACTAACTATTGTTATAACTCTATTTGCAGATACAATATTCCCAAATCCTATATTTATTAATTGCATAACTTCCTCCTTTATCTAATGTGTAGGGACACACATTAAGTAATAAGCATTCCTCATAGATTGAGGTATATTCCTACTGTAAATTACTAATGTCAGTACTTTAGTTTTTATCATTTTATTCTACGTTTTGTATTTGTTCTCTTACATTTTCTAATTCTGTTTTTATATCAACAACTAAATTGGTAATTTCTAAATTGTTAGCTTTTGAACCTATAGTATTTGTTTCTCTATTCATTTCTTGTGTTAAAAAATCTAATTTTTTACCTATTGCCATATTTTCGTTAATTAAACTTAAAAATTGCGATACATGGCTGTTTAATCTTGTTATTTCCTCTTCAACAGAACATTTATCAGAATAGATAACTACTTCCTGAGCAAGCCTTGATTCATCTACTATATCTGTTTTTAGTAGTTCTTTTATTCTTGTTTCTAATTTTACTATATATTCTTCTACAAGTCCAGAAGAAATATTAGAAATTTCTATAATTTTTTTTGAAACTATGTTAATTCTATTTTCTAAATCATGTTTTATTTTCATTCCTTCTTTTTGTCTCATATCTATTAAACTTTCAAGTGCTTTATTTAATGCTACAGTTAATTCATGTTTAATTATTTCTTCTGAATCTTCTTCTATTTTTATATTCATTACATCTGGAAATTTAGAAATATCAATTATATTTATATTATCTATAATATCCGTTTCTTTTGTCAATTTTTTTAGTTCATCTATATATTTTTTTGCCAAATCTGTATTTAACTTTATATTTTTTCCTAAATCGCTATTATTGTTAAAAGTTATAAATACATCTATTTTTCCTCTTGATATATTATTTAAAATTATCTTTTTTATATTTTCCTCTAGGTACATTAAACTTCTTGGTATTTTTATATTTATATCATTATATCTATTATTTACAGATTTTATTTCTACCAAATATTCTCTTCCTTCATTCTCATAAATGCCCCTTCCAAATCCTGTCATGCTTTTAATCATTACTTGTTACCACCTTTCTAGGTCTTCCACGTTTTTTAGGTTGCTCTTCTGTTTTTGGTTTTTCTATATTATATGTTTCTGTTTTTTTAGGTCTACCTCTTTTTTTAGGAGTATTATTATTTTGTGTTTGACTAGTTTTTTTATTATTGTTTTTATTTTGATTTTTTTTCCTATTGTCTTTGTTTACACTCCTTATTTTATCTTCATCTAATTTAGTTTCTTTCTTATTTGTAGAAACTGTTTTCGTTTTATTAGCACTTCTTTTGCTACTATCTAATTTATTTTCTTCTAATTTCTTTTTATTTTTTGAAACCTTTTTTATCTCACTATTATTTTCGTTACTAACTTCTTCTTTATTTTTCTTTTTATTTGTAGATGCTTTTTCTACTTTATTTTTTTCTTTAATTTTATCTACTTTACTATCAGTTATATTATTTTTCTTTGTAATTTTATTTTTTGCTTTTTCTTTTATATTGGGCTCTTCTTTGTATTCTTTTAAACTTTCTTCTAATTCTTTTTTTGCTTCTTCTGATTCATTTTTTTCCTTTTTTATAATTTCTTTTATATCACTTACTTTTAGTTCATACATTTTTTTTGCTCTTTTTGCAACCACTATTGATTTTATTATGTAATATATTCCTATATATATACTAATTACCATATAATATTTCTTATAGGATTCATTTAATTCAAATACTATATATGGGAAAAACAGAGTAATTATTGCAAATATTAGTATTTCTATTCCATATAATGCTATTTTACCTTTATCCTTTTTATATGCAATTTCAAATAGGCAAATAGAAATTCCTAAAAATATCATACTACATATATTAAAAATATTTATGCAGATTGCTTTTTTAATTTCTGTACTTATTATAATTAATGCTGTAAAATATATAATCATTGTTATTGCTATAATAATATTTATAAAAATTTCTTTTCTGATTTGTTTTTTTATATCATTTGGTAATGTAGTTTTTTGTTTAATTTCATCTTCTATTTTCTCAATTGTTTCCTTTTTCATTAAGTTCCTCCTAAATCTCCTAATTCATACATTATTAAACTTGTTAATACAAATGCTACTGTTTCAGTTCTCAATATTCTTTTTCCAAGTGTTACACTCTTTGCTCCATTTTCTTTTAATAATTTTACTTCCTCATTATCTATTCCACCTTCTGGGCCGATAATTATGCCAATTTTTAGTTTTTTATTTGTTTGCTTTTTTATTATTGCTAGTTCATTTTTTAATGAATTTACTTGTTCATTTTCATATGCTAATAATAATATATCATATTCTTTTACTAAATTACAAATATTTTTAACATTTGTTATATTATTAATTTTAGGAATAGTGTCTCTGCCACATTGTTTTGCTGCTACTTCTGATATTTTTTGCCATCTATCAATCTTTTTTTTCTTTACATTTTCATCTGTTTTAACAACACATCTTTTCATTTCTACAGGTGTTATTTCATTCACTCCAAGTTCTACAGATTTCTGTATTATTAATTCCATTTTATCTGCTTTAGGAATTCCTTGAAAAACATTTATATGTATATTTGGTTCAGCATTAGATTCTATTTGATTAAATATATTACATTCTATTACTTCATTATTTATTTTTGTTATTCCACAAGTATAATTAATTTGTGTATCTAAATTACATACTTGTATATCATCATCTACATTTAATCTTAAAACATTTTTTATATGGTTTACATCCTCACCCATTATGATAATTTTATTGTCTTTTATTTGTTCACTTTTAACAAAAAATTTTGGCATATTAACTACTCCTTTAAATAAAAGCTTTGTAATAAATTGACAAAGCTTTTTTATTTTAATAAAACTTACTCAATATCCCATTTTGTTATATCAAAAAATTCATTTTCTATTCTTTTTTTCTCAGATTTAATTTTTACAACATTACCATTTAAAAATTCTTCTATGTCAGTTCTATCTCCGTTTAAATATAATATTCCATTCTCTATTTTTTTTATTTTTTCATATCCATTATATTCACTACATTTTTTTATTTTAACATTAGCCTTAATTCTTCCAGCATCTTTAATATTCATTTTCTTTAAAAAATATGTTGTTGTTACATTTTTTATAATATTTGAACGATATTTTATATATGAATTTATTTTATCTTGATTAATTGAAAAACATTTTCCATGCCAAAAAATTTTTTTATCTCTATTAAAAATCTTGTTAAAATATTCATAAAAATATTGTGAAAATAAAGATATTATTTCATTTGTCTTTGCATATTTTTCATTATCCAAATCTTCTATTAATCTAATTGGATTTAAAAAAATAAAACTAACTTCATCTGTACCAAATATAGAAATTGCTTCATATTTATATGTAAAATATTTAACTGTTTGTTCTAAAGAATAAAAAAAACTATCATCATACTGATTTAATAAGTCAATTGTATTATCTTTAGTTACATTTTTTCCATCAAATCTTACAATTAATGGTTTTTTTAAACTAATCCTCATTGAATATTTATTTTGTATTTGAAAAAAGTAACTACTCCACATAATTAACCCTCTTATTCTAATAATTAAGTAGAGAACGCTTTGTTCTCTACTTTTTTGCATATAATAACTAATAAAATTAGTTCTATAACTTAATTCTAGTGGATATACCCAGTATAAAAATTATATGCATATTTATTGTATTACATAATTAATATTTTTTCAACACAATTACCCAAATATTCCTCTTTTCTTTACAGGAGGCTGTTCATTCATTGTTCGCGCAAGTTTATTTAATAAGTCTCTTTGTTCTGCAGTTAATTTTTTAGGTGTTTGAACTATTACTGTAAAAATATAATCTCCATTCCAATTACCATTAACTGATTTAAATCCTTTACCTCTTATTGTAAATTTAGTTCCTGTTTGTGTTCCTTCTGGAATTCTATAAATCTCTTGTTTTCCATCTACCATTGGAATTTTTAATTCTGCTCCAAGAGTTGCTTGTGTAAATGTTATTGGAATTTCGCAAATAACATGGTCTCCATTTCTTGAATAAATACTATGTCTTTTTATATTTACAACAATATATAAATCGCCTTTTGGTCCACCTTTTTCTCCTGGTTCTCCTTCTCCTCTTAACACTACTGTTTGGCTGTCTGCTATTCCTGCTGGAATTTTTACTTTTATTTTTACTGGTTTTCTTATTTTACCTCTGCCGTTTACATTCTGGGCATTTTTCCCTTATTACTTTTCCTTCCCCTCCACAGTTAGAACAAGTTTTTGTAGTTTGCATTTGTCCAAGTATTGTAGATACAGTTTGTCTTATTGTTCCTGTTCCGTTACATGCTTTGCAAGTTTCTACTGTAGTTCCAGGTTTTGCTTTTGTTCCATGGCAAGTAGAACATTCTTCTTCTCTTGATATTGAAATTTCTTTTTCTACTCCTAAATAGGACTCCTCAAATGTGATATTCATACTATATTTTAAATCTCTACCTTTTTTAGGTCCAGCTTTTTGCCTTGAAGTTCTACCTCCAAAGCCTCCTCCAAAGAATGAAGAGAATATATCTCCCAAATCTCCAAAATCAGAAAATCCATCAAATCCAGATGTAGAATATGAATAATATCCACCTCCAGGTCCTCCTCCGCCAAAACCTTGTGGTCCATCATGTCCAAATTGGTCATACATTCTTCTTTTTTGCGGGTCAGATAAATTCTCATAAGCTTCCGAAACTTCTTTAAACTTTTCTTCCGCTTCTTTCTTATTATCTGGATTAGCATCTGGATGATACTTTTTTGCAAGTTTTCTATATGCTTTTTTTATTTCTTCATCTGTTGCTGTTTTACTTACACCTAATACCTCATAATAATCTCTTTTATTTGCCATGAATTATTCCTCCAATGTATTTTTAATTATATCTATAATATGCAAATATTACACATATAATTAAAAATAAAATTAAATTGGTATTTGGTTTTTAGAGTTTGGCTTTATTACACCAAACTCCAAATTCTAAATACTAAATACAAATTTTAGTTATCTTTATCGCTATCATTTTCTACCTTATAATCTGCATCATAAACATTTCCACCATCTGTTCCTGGATTTGCATTTTGTCCTTCTGCTCCAGTTCCTGTTTGACCAGCATTTGCAGCATTTTGTTTATATAATTGTTCAGAAATTTGATAGAATACAGTAGTTAATTTTTCTGTTGCTTCTTTAATTGTATCTACATTGTTTGTTTCTAATGCTTTCTTTACATTTTCTATTTCTGTTTCTACTTTTGCTTTTTCTTCACCACTTATTTTATCTCCTAATTCATCTAGTGTTTTTTGGCTACTATATATTAAACTTTCAGCATTATTTTTAACTTCTACTTCTTCTTTTCTCTTTTTGTCTTCACTTGCATGTGCTTCTGCATCTTTTACTGCTTTTTGAATGTCATCTTCAGAAAGGTTTGTACTTGCTGTAATAGAAACATTTTGTTCATTTCCAGTTGCCATATCTTTTGCTGATACATGAACTATACCATTTGCATCAATATCAAACGTAACTTCTATTTGTGGTATTCCTCTTGGTGCTGGTGGTATTCCTGTTAATTGGAATCTTCCAAGTGTTTTATTATATGCTGCCATTTCACGTTCACCTTGTAGAACATGAACTTCAACACTTGTTTGGCCATCTGCAGCTGTTGAGAATACCTGTGATTTTTTTGTTGGTATTGTTGTATTTCTTTCTATTAATTTAGTAAATACTCCACCATATGTTTCAATACCCAAAGATAAAGGTGTTACATCTAATAATACTAAATCTTTAACATCTCCAGAAAGAACACCACCTTGAATTGCTGCACCAATTGCAACACATTCATCAGGATTTATTCCTTTATTTGGTTCTTTATTTGTAATTTTTTTAACAGCTTCTTGAACTGCTGGAACTCTTGTAGATCCACCAACTAATAAAACTTGGTCAATTTTATCAGCTGAAAGTCCTGCATCTTTTAAAGCTTGATTTACTGGTCCTGTTGTAGCTTCTATTAAATCTCTAATTAATTCTTCAAATTTTGCTCTTGTCAAAGTTACATCTAAGTGTTTTGGTCCTGAAGCATCTGCTGTTATAAATGGTAAGTTAATATTTGTTTGACCAACACCAGATAATTCGATTTTTGCTTTTTCTGCTGCTTCTTTTAATCTTTGCATAGCCATTTTATCTGTAGATAAATCTATACCTTGTTCTTTTTTAAATTCTTCTACCAAATATTTAATTATTCTTTCATCAAAGTCATCTCCACCAAGTCTATTATTACCACTTGTTGCTAAAACTTCAAATACACCATCACCAATATCTAGTATAGATACATCGAATGTTCCTCCACCTAGGTCATAAACCATAATTTTTTGGTCATTTTCTTCTTTATCCATACCATATGCAAGTGCTGCTGCTGTTGGTTCATTTATAATTCTTAAAACATTTAATCCAGCAATTTTTCCTGCATCTTTTGTTGCTTGTCTTTGGCTATCACTAAAGTATGCTGGAACTGTAATAACAGCTTCTGTTACCTTTTGTCCTAGATAATTTTCTGCATCTGATTTTAATTTTTGAAGAATCATTGCAGAAATTTCTTGTGGTGTAAATTCATCTCCTTCTATTCTAACTTTTTTGTCTGTTCCCATATCTCTTTTTATTGAGATAACTGTATGGTCTGGATTAGTAACTGCTTGACGTTTTGCAATTTGTCCTACTAATCTTTCACCATTTTTTGAAAATGCAACTACTGATGGAGTTGTTCTATTTCCTTCTGGATTTGGAATTACAACTGGTTCTCCACCTTCCATAACTGCAACACACGAGTTTGTTGTACCTAAATCGATACCAATAATTTTTGACATATATGTCATCCTCCTTTGAATAATTTATTTATATATTTAAAATTAATAACATTGTTATGTATTTAGTATCTTGTTTTTTGAAGTTTGCTTCTTATAAACAAGCTTCTCTATAAATCTATATATCTTTCTTCCTAAAATATCATATTGCTTAATTAAATCACTGTATTCTCTATTAGTAATATATCCCAAATCCTTACTCATTTCTATTAGAGTAGAAGTCTCATTTGAAGAACCTAAACTAATTTTTAAAAATCTTTTAAAATCTTCTTCACTTAATCTTCCATATCCTTCTGCTATATTTAGTGGGACAGACATTGAAGATCTTCTAATTTGAGAAATTATGCCATACATTTCTTCTTTAGGATATTTCTTTGTAATTCTATAAATAATTAATGCTAATTTATATGAGCCCTTATATATATCTAAATCTTTATATGTTTTATTCATTAAAATCCTTTCTAAATTCTAATTTCCAAATACAAAACACAAATCTAATTTGCAACTGATACCATAGAGTGACGTATAACCTTTGTCCCTACCTTATATCCTTTTCTAAATTCTTCTACGATTTCTTTTTCTCCCTTTGTTTCATCTTGAATACTACTTACTGCTTCATGTAATTCTGGATCAAAAGTTTCTCCTATAGTTTTTATTTCTTCTATTCCAAATTTTTTCAATACATCAATAAACTGCTTTAAAACAAGTTCAATTCCCTGTCTATATCCTTCATCTTCTGTTTTAGCTGTAACAGCCTTTTCTAAATTATCTATTACTGGTAGAAAACCAGAAATTATATCTGCTAAAAGTGAATTGTATAACATTTCTTTTTCCTTATTGCTTCTTTTTTTATAGTTTTCAAATTCTGCCATTATTCTTTTTAATCTATCTGTTGTTTCATCTAATTCTTGTTTAGTTTTAGATAACTCATCGTTTACAACTTTTGTTTTTTCCTCTTTTTTTTCTATTTTCTTTTCTTCTAAATTTTCATTTTTTTCCTCTGACATCTTATCCTCCTTTATTTATAATAGTAAAGAGTTAATAATGAATAATTAATAATTATTGTATAAAAATTGCATTTATGCAATTTTTCATCTTAAATTATTCACACTTCATTATTCACTATTAACTAAATTTACGTTTCACTGTTTAATTTTTTGTTTATATACTTCATTATAGAAATTACCTTTGAATAATCCATTCTTTTAGGTCCAATTATTCCTATTGTTCCCAAATTTTTACCACCTACTGTATGTTTAAACGTTACTATGCTTAAATCTTTAAGTTCTTCCCTTTCATTTTCTTCTCCAATATATACATTAATATCTTCTGCTAATCCTGAGTTTAGTACTTCAAGCATTTCTTCCTTTGTATCTAAAATACTTAAAAAATTTCTGGCAGTATCAATTTTTTTAAATTCTGGAAAATCAAAAACATTATTTGCACCTTTTAAATAGATTTTATCAGATTCTTCTATTGCTTTATTCATTTGTAATATTATTGGTTTTATAACATTTATCTGGTCACTCATTGTTGATAAAATGTATTCTTCCATAGGTTTATCTATTTTTTCTAAAGGTTTTCCTCTAAGCCTATTATTAAAAGTATAATTTAAACCATCTACCTGATTTTGACTAATATCTTCATCATACTTTATTATTGTTTCTTTTATAGCACCATTTTCTGTAAGTATAACTGCCATTAACATTCTTTCTCCTAAAAGAATAAATTTTATATCTTTTATTAGATTGTTATTTGAATTTGGTCCTATTGCAACTGTAGCATAATGAGTTATATCTGAAATAGTATTTGTTGTTATTTTAGTTAAGTCTTCTATTTCATTTACTTTTGTTTCTAATTGTGTTTTTATATATTGTATTTCTTCTAAACTTATATTTTCATCATTTAAAAGTTCATCAACATATAATCTGTATCCTTTTACAGATGGTATTCTCCCAGCAGATGTATGTGGTTTTTCTAAAAACCCTTCTTGTTCTAATTCAGCCATGTCATTTCTTATAGTTGCACTACTAAAATTTAGTCCATATTTTTCTACTATAGTTGCACTACTTACTGGTTCTGCTGTATTTATATATTCTTCTATTACAGCTTGTAAAACCTGTTTTTTTCTATCATTTAACAATATATTCCACCTCATTTTAGCACTCTTTTTTAACAACTGCTAATATATTATACCCATTTTTAGCAATTGTCAATACAGATTGCTAAAAATTATACAAACTCTCTCCATACTAAATTTGCTAAATCTATTCCTTTTTGAGTTAGTCTAATATTATCTTCATCTACCTCTATTAAATTTTGTGTTACCAATTTGCTTAATGTTTCCCTATATAAATATAGTGGATTATCTACAAATTTATTTTTAAATTCCGATATTCTTACTCCATCTATCTTTCTTAATCCAAGTAGCATATATTCATTCATTTTGTCTTTTTTTTCTTGCCTTTCATGTATTATTTTGCTATTTTCAGACCAATTGAAGTATTCATCAAAATCAGCTACATTAGAATATCTTAAATTATTAAAATATGAGTGTGCTCCAAGTCCAAATCCTATATATTCTTCTTGACTCCAACATGCCATGTTATGTTTTGATTCATACCCAGGTTTTGCAAAATTTGATATTTCATAATAAATATACCCATACTTTTCTAATTTTTCTTTTACTTTCCAATACATTTTTCTTTCTATTTCTTCAGATGGTAAATATAATTCTTTTTTATTCAATTTTTCTTCTATTTTAGTTCCTTCTTCTACTATCAAAGAATAAACCGATATATGTTCTGGATTTAATTTTATTATACTTTTTAAATCAATTTCCACATCTCCTATAGTTTGTACAGGTAATCCTATAATTAAATCCACATTTATATTTTTAAATCCAACACATCTTGCCAAATTATATCCGTCTAAAAACATATCATAATTGTGAATTCTACCAATAAGATTAAGTAACTCATCATTCGTACTTTGTAATCCAAAACTTAATCTGTTTATACCTACATTAAAATAATCCTTTAGTTTTTGTTCATTTATTGTTCCTGGATTTACTTCTATTGTTATTTCCGCATTTTTTAATATATTGAATTTCTTTTTTATTAACTCTAATATTTCTACTATATATTTACTATCAATAAAAGATGGAGTTCCTCCACCAAAATATATAGTTTTAATTATATATTCATCTTTACTGATTTCTGCTTTATCTATTTCTTGTTTTAATGCTTTTATATAATTTTCTATTAAATATGTTGCATCTGAAAATGATAAGAAATCGCAATAATAACATCTTTTTTTACAAAATGGTATATGTACATATATTCCTAATTCTTTCATCTTTTTCCTTTCTATGTTTTATACATTGTTGTTTATTTGGTTTTTTGTTTTTGGTGTTTTGTAATATAGTGAAAGACTTTGTAGAACCTTCTTTATGCAACCAAACACCAACTTCCAAATACGAAACACAATTAAACAAATTACAATTTGTTTAATTGTCATTTGCTATTTTAGAAATCTTTTCTAATCTATGACTTACTCCTGATTTTCCTATTGGTTTTGAAAGCATTTTACCTAGTTCTTCATAAGTTAAATCTGGATTTTGTAATCTTAAATTTGCTAGTTCTTTTAAATTATCTGGTAACATTTCAAATTTATTATTTTTTTTTAGTTTTTTTATATCTTCTATCTGTTTAACAGATGCATTAATTATTTTATTTAAATTCGCAGTTTCGCAATTAACTAATCTATTTATATTATTTCTTGTATCCTTTAATACTCTTATTTCTTCAAATTTAATTACTGCTTTATTAGCACCAATTAAAGCTAAGAATGATGATATATCTTCACCATCTTTTAAATATAACATGTAATCTGATCCTTTTTTTGTTTCCTTAATAACTATTCCAAAATTCATAATTATTTCTTTAATTTGTTCTTTTTTCTTTTTTGATTTAAAAAGAATTTCTAAATGATACTCTTTATTAGGATCATTTATAAAACCTTTTTTTATAAATGACTCTCTTACAAGTAATCTTGCAAGTTGCTCATCTTGTAGTAAATTACTATTATTATCCCACATCTTAAGTTCTAATAATTCTTCTCTTACATCTGAAGAAAATGACATTTTAATTCTCCTTTTTACATATTACAATTCTGTCGTTTCCTGCTAAATCTTTTTTTGAATATATATCTGTATATTTTTTTGTGTTTTTTATTAGGTTTATTACATCTTCTTTTTGGTCATAACCTATTTCTAAAGCTAAATATCCATTAAACTCTAAATATTTATATGCTTCATCTATTATTCTTTTATAAATTTTAAGTCCATCTTTCCCACCATCTAATGAGATTTTAGGTTCATTCTGAACCTCTTTATCTAAAGTTTTTATTACATCTGATTTTATGTATGGTGGATTTGAAACTATTATATCAAATTTATCATTTATATTTTCAAATAAATCCGATTGTATAATTTTAATTTGTTTATTGTTTTGAGGGCAAACAGCGGCGTCCTCCCCTACAAGATTCTTGAAATTTTTTTCTGCCACCTTTAATGCCTTTTTACTTATGTCTGATAATGTAATTTTAAAATTATCTACATTTTTTGCAATAGAAATTCCAATTGCCCCGCTTCCAGTACAAAGGTCTAGAATTTTGATGTGTTTAAGATGTTCATTTTTATTAAGGTCGCCCTGGGGTGCGACCCCTACAAGATTAATTACTTCTTCTACTAGAATTTCTGTATCTGGCTGGGGAATTAATACATTTTCATCTACATAGAATTCTAATCCCATAAATTCCTGTTTATTTGTTATATACTGAACAGGTACTCCATTACATATTTTTTTAATACTATTTTTAAATTGATTTAATAAATCATCATTTAATTCTTCGTTTTCGTGAATTAATAAATATTCTTTATCTCTGTTTAAAATATTTGCCAAAATTATTCTTGTCTTTATTATTGGCTCATTTATATTATTTTCTTTTAATAAATTAATTGCGTATCCTAAAGTTTCTTTTATATTCATTTCCATACCTTTATCTTTATTATAATTTACATTATCTTAACACAAAAAGGAAGTAAATGCAATTTACTCCCTTTCTTTACTTAAAATAATTTTATTTTTGATTTAACCAATTTATCTCTTGCATAATTGTTTGATGTTTTATATTTAAGGACAAAAACGCTAAAATTAGTCCGTCCGAAAAAAGAAAAAAAGACTAAAATTAGTCCGTCCGAAAAAGGGAAAAAAGGAAAAATAAAATAAAAGCCCCGCCTTAGCCGTAGTTTAAAGAATTTTTAAGGACCTGCTCTTACACAGGTGGGTGCCTACCTAAATACTCCTGGGCTTCTTACTACTAATTAAAGTGTAAGCTTGCACGCCATATTTATGAGATTCAGCTCCCTTTATCCTTTTGTTGGTTCTAAAAATTCAGTCCTTACGCACTATGCAGGGAAAATTAATAACTATGTTTTTCTTATATTTATATTACCACACTTATATATTTTTATGCAATTTCATTATTTTTTTAAATAAAATTTATTTTATGCTTTTAAGTATATTAATCTATTATATACTCTTTTTTTTGTATTAATTTATATTCTTTTATAATTTGAAATTTATTTAATTTAATGTTATAATGAATTAAGATTTTGTGAAAAAACAAGGCAATTTTTGACAAATTACCTTGTTTTTTTATTTTACTGGTAAAACTTTACCCTTATTAAGGACTTATTTTTTCTTTTTTTTATATCCCGGACATTTTCTTGGATTACATCTATCCATATTTTTTTCCGGTCTATCGCAAGTACTATATCTCTTGCAAGATGGCAAACTCTCCTTTCTTGTTCTTGTTTCACGTGTTCTACTGTTCCTGTTTTGCATCAAAAGAACTCCTTAATATATAATATACAGTTGTTGAACTGTTATAGTTATTATAACATACTTATTATATCTTTCAACATTTTTCAACATTTTTTATAATTACCTTAATTTTTATTTTAAAATCCACTTTTTTTAAGAGTGGATTTTAGTTTTGTACGAAAAAATGTTAAAATAGTAG
>CANQYS010000010.1 GCA_947628115.1 uncultured Clostridia bacterium
AGATTTAAGGAAAGTATATACATCATCAACAGCAGAACAAGGATATGAAGTATTACAAGAATTAGAAGAAAAATGGGATAAAAAATATCCAAATGCAATCTCAATATTAGATGAAATTTATTGTGATTATCCAAAGGAAAATGGAAAAACTTGTAGAGAACAAGGAGCAATACTTTCTTATAACAAAAGATTACAAGAAAAATCAGCATATACAGAATATAGAAAAACATATCAACAAAAGTTTGGTATTGTTAATAAAAACAAAGAATATAAAAAATTAAAAGAAGAATTTGAAACTTGGAAAAAAACAAGTTAAAGAAAAAATAACTAAACTTAAACATGGAGAACTTACTGAAGATGAGGTTTATGAATGGTTGCAACAAAATAAGTAATAATGCAAAAATATTGTCAGTAATATGTAGTAAAATTTTAGTTTTAATGGTATAATAATAATGTATTGAAAGCGAGGAAGTTTATGAATAATATAGATTTAATGAATTATTGGATTAAAAGTTCTGATAAAGATTATGACGTTATGCTTGATTTAAAAGAGAAAAACAGAAATACATATTGTCTATTTTTTGGACAATTACTTATAGAAAAACTATTAAAAGCATATTATGCTAAAATAAATAAGAATGCTCCGTATGCACCTAAAACACACGAATTAGCTTATTTAGCACATAAAATGAATATGGAATTAACAGAAAGACAAGAAGATTTACTTGAAACTATTTCGGATTTCAATATGGAAGCAAGATATGGAGATTATAAATATACGTTTGAATTAAAATGCACAGATGAATATACTAACATCTGGATAGAAAATATTAAGGAGTTGAGAGAATGGGTGAAAGAATTATTGATAGAGAAATAATGGATATTGTAAATAAATATGTTCAAGTAGTTTTAGCAAATTATAAGGTAAAAGCTATTATTTTATTCGGTTCATATGCTAAAGGAACAAATCATGAAGATAGCGATATAGATATTGCTATTATTACTGATGATATAAAATGTAATGATGTTTTTGATGAGCAATTAAATTTAAAAAAATTACGAAGAAACATTGATTATCGTATAGAGCCACATTTAATTGAAGTAGCTGATTATGATAATGTAGAAACACCTTTTGTACAGGAAGTAATAGACACAGGGATAAAAGTAGCATAATATATAAAAAAATAAATTGGAGGTGAGGAGTTGGAAAAATATTCAAGAAGAATGCATGGCGGAGAACTATGGGCTAAAATTGAAGTGTTAGAAAATGTTTTTACTCCTTTGTTTAAGAATAGATAAAGTTTAAATAAAGGAGAAATAAAAATATGAATTATGAAGATAAAAAAATAGTAGGTATTATTGCTTCAAATGTTGAACCATCAATTGCATTAAATGTAATTGGACATTTAGCAATTTCAATTGGAAAATATTCAAATGAAGAAATAATGGGAAAACCAATAATTAAAGATAAGTCAGGAATTGAACATTTAGGCATTAGCCAGTTTCCATTTATAATAACAAAAGTTAAATCTGGGAAGTTAAAAAATGCAATAGATTTAGCAAAGCAAAATCCTAATTTATTGGTAGCTGATTATCCGAGAGATATACTAGATACTAGAACAGACGAAGAGTTAGTCAATTCAATTAGTTCAAAGGAAAATGAAAAATTAGAATATTTAGGTGCTATTATTTATGGTAATACTAAAGATGTTGATGAAATAACTGGAAAATATCAATTATGGAGAATTGAATAAGCGTTAAATGTACTCTTTTTGTCGACTAAGCAAACATAAATAATGCATAATAGATACATCACTAAAATAAAGGAGTTGAAGGATTTATGGCAAAACGACAGCTATTCCTTGCTTGACTGTGAGATAAGACCTGTTACCAAGTCTGACAAATGATGTCAACGGAAAATGTCTAAAGGGCAGATTCCAGTCGGAGATGCTCCATGGGGTTATGTTATAACCATAACATATTGTCCAAATCAAAATACTTTTTTGGATAATGTTGATGGTTATATTGTACGCACTAAAAAGCACTGTGGCAATTTGCTTTTGCAGGTCATCAAAAAAGGCTATGCACCAGAGTATGGAGTAAAGTCTACTGCGAGGCGTGAACCCAATGTCAGCAAAAGAAAGCGAAAAAACAAAAAAAGGTTATATCGCAATCTTAGCATCAAAAACCTCAACAAGTTAGAAGGTAAATGGGGTAAAGAAATCAGTTAAAAAGGCAAGTGATAAACCGAAACAAACGGCAAAAATCATTGACTATCGTAAATCAAAGTTTGCTGATGTTATCGAAATAGCAAAGGCACTAGAACCGAATCCCTTTGGTGGGTGTGGTGGAGATGCAAAAACTTTGCTGAGCCAATATATCAGTATTTCTGATTATTGAGTTACCGACCAGTAAAAGCACAACTGCATAGCAGAAGTGCTTTTACTGTTTATAATAATTGTATTTGTTGAACGAATACAATATTATAGTAGTTATATTAATGGACATAGTTTAATATGAATATATTTTTTGATGGGTATAATATAAAATCAGATAAATTAGATGATGAGAGTAAAATATTAGAATTTTTAAATACATTAGATTCCATTTTGTTTAATAATAAAGGAACAATAACTATAGTACCATACTTTAATGGTAAAGTTAAAAAATGGGTGGAATAAGTGCTGCTATATTTCCATTTTACATGCCATACATTTTGTTTTTTAAATACGGTCTTTATAGACTATTATGGAAATAGAGTATTAACCTCAATAACAAAATTTATTGAAAAGAAATTAGGATTGAAAGTAAATACAAAAAAAGTAAAGTAACAAGACCAACACAAACAAAATATTTAGGTTTTAGCTTTTGGAAAAGTCCGAAAGGACAATGGAAACCAAAGCCACACTTAAAATCATATCAAAAACTAATAAAAAGGCTAAAGAAGTTAACTGATAGAAGCTGGAGTAATAGTTTAGATGAAATAATTAAGCAAATAAATTATGTAGTTAGAGGTTGGATTAATTACTTTAGAATAGCAAATATGAAAAACAAAATTACATAAATTGATGAACATCTAAGAACAAGAATACGAGTAATAATTTGAAAACAATGGAAGAGAATAACTAAAAGACAAAAATCACTAGAGCAATTAGGAGCAAAACCAGAATTAGCACATAATATAGCATGTTCAAGAAAAGGTTATCAATTAATATGTAAAACAGACTGGTTTAAATTTGCAATAAATATAGAGATTAAGAAAAAGAGGTCTAGTACTTCTACTAGACCAATATACAAAAGTACATATGAAATGTACAAATTGGAACCGCCACTTGCGAGAACCACTTGAGTGGTGGCGTGAGAGGGGAAAAACACACTACGTGTTATCCTCTACTCGATTGCTTACATTTGTTGTTCACCAGGTATAAAGTAATCAATAATACCATAAATTAATGCACCAATTATTGCAGCCATCCAAGAAATTGAATATCCTGCAACAAAATATTGAGTTACATAAAGTATAACTACAGATAATACAAAACCTACGAAACCTTTTCCAAAAGGACTAGCATGTAGACCAGTAAATTTTACAATTAAATAATCTAATAAAGTAAGAACAACTGCAGCAACAGCTAAAGACCAAAAATTATTAATCTGAAAACCAGGTGTAAAAAATGCTGTAATTGCAAGTATTATAGCTGCAGCTACTAATCTACCTATTATTTGCCAGGCTGTACTTGTAGTATTATTACTTTGAACATTTGCTTGTTGATTATTTTCTGACATTTACAAACCCTCCTAACTTAAATATATATATTTAATTTTGTTGTTTTTTCTATGTTAGTTCATAAATTATTATTTACAATAAAAAAATAAATATTCAAAAAATAAAATTAAGAATATTTTATGCAAATTTTGTGAAAAATATAATAAAATGTGAAAATTAAATAGATTTTAGTTTGAGTAATTAATGTATAATTGTTCACTATTTATTAGTTACTATTCACTGTGAGTGCTTACTAACAAATTACATTTTATACAAATATAGGAGATGTTTAATGATTAATATATTTATAAGAGTATTAATACTATACATATTAGTATTAATAATTATGAGATTAATGGGAAAAAGAGAACTTGGACAAATGCAACCATTTGAACTAGTTATTGCAATTATGATAGCAGATTTAGCTGCAGTTCCAATGGCAGATACAGGAATACCAATTACAAATGGAATTATTCCAATATTAGCATTACTACTAATGCAATTAATAATTGCATTAATAAATTTAAAAAGTATAAAAGGTAGAAGTATAATATGTGGAATGCCTTCAATTTTAATATATAGAGGAAAAATTGACGAAAAAGTTATGAAAAAAGAAAGATTTACAGTAAATGAACTTCAAGAGAGATTGAGACAAAACAATGTATTTAACATTGGAGATGTTGAATATGCAATATTAGAAACAAGTGGTCAAGTAACTGTTATACAAAAGCCAGAAAAGAGAAATACAATTCCAGAAGACTTTGGAATTAACCCAGAATATGAGGGAATTCCATATGATTTGGTTATAGATGGAAAAGTAATGAATCAAAATTTAAAGGCAATAGGAAGAGATTATAATTGGCTATTAAAACAAGTAGAAAAATTTAAAATTAAGCCTGAGGACGCATTGGTTGTAACATTTGATGGAAAAGGTCAAATATTCTGTCAGGCAAAAGAGGAGAAGAAATGAAAGAAATAATAATAATTATTATAATATTAATAATCATATTTACAGGAGCGATATATACTCAAAAATATTTAAATAACACTACTAATATATTAGTAAGTAAGTTAGAAGATTTAAAAAATAATATTGAACAAAAAAGTGCAGAAGAAAATAAATTAAAAGAAAAGTCAGATGAAATATATGGAGAATGGGAAAATATAAATGAAAAATGGTCAGTAATAGTATTGCATGATGAAATAGATTTAATAGAAACATCTTTAATAAAAATGAAATCTAAAATACAAACAGGAAAAATAGAAGATAGTATGGAAGATATAGATACTTCAATTTTTTTAGTGAAACATATAAAAGAAAAAGAAAAGACAAATTTAAAAAATATATTTTAAAAACTTTCTTTTTTCGGACGGACTAAATTTAGTCTTTTTTCTTTTAGCCATAAATCAATTCCAATTATTTCTAAAAAGACTAAATTTAGTCCGTCCAAAAAAAGAAAAAAATTAAATTAAATCTTTCATACTATATAAACCACTATTTTGATTAATCAAAAATCTAGCAGCTTTTAAAGAGCCATCTGCAAAAATACTTCTTGAAGTAACAGTATGTGTTAATTCAAAACTTTCATTGTTTCCTAAAAACATTACAGTATGTTTACCAACTTCTGTGCCACCTCTTATGGAATGTATTCCAATTTCATTTTTAGGTCTTATTTGTTTTACTTCATGCCTATTATATTGATAATCTAGTTTGTTATCTAAGGATTTATTTATACTATCAGCTAGAATTAAAGCAGTACCACTAGGACTATCAACTTTATTTCTATGATGTGTCTCAACTATTTCTATATCAGAATCTTTTAATTGTGTAGCAAGTTTTGCAACAATATCAGCCATAATATTAATTTCATATGACATATTTCCAGAACGAAAAATAGGTATTTGTTTAGAATATTTATCTATTATAGATAATTCCTGATCAGAAAATCCTGTAGTTGCAATAACAATTGGAATGTTATTTTCTTTAGCAAATTTTAAAATATTTATACTAGCTTCTGGAATAGAAAAATCTATTATTACATCAGGCTTTTCTTTTATTTGATTTATATTATTGTATATAGGAAATGGGGAAGAAGATTCAATTTTATCTACACCACAACATATTTCAAAATCTTTAGAATTATTAACAGATTTTAATACTTCTTGTCCCATTCTACCATTTATTCCATTTATTAATACTTTTATCATTATATATTCCTCCTATATGATTTAGTAAGATAAATTGTAGTTTGTAGGGATAAATTCATTTTCAAATCTGTAGGGGCAGATTCCATATCTGCCCGGAATTATTTATTGTTTTTCGGGCGGAAATTGATTCCGCCCCTACAGACGTTTGCATTTAGTTGCTTTGCTAATTTCTTTTGCGGGCGGACACGAGGCCCGCCCCTACACAAAATTCTAAATTCTAAATGCCAAATACAAACACACAAACTACAATTTAACTAACTTTTATTCCATAATTTATCATTTCATTTTTTAATTTTTCTTTTCCAGCATCAGTCATTTCTATTAAAGGTAAACGTGGAGTTCCAACATTAAATCCTATCATGTTACAAGCAGCTTTTACTGGAATTGGATTAACTTCTGAGAATAGTGCAGAAGTTAGTTTTAATGCATCTAATTGTAATTTAGTTGCTTCTTCAATATTTCCATCAAAAAAGTTTTGAACCATATTATGAACATCTTTAGGAACTATATTAGAAAGAACAGAAATAACTCCTAAACCACCTAAAGAAAGAATAGGTAAAACTTGGTCATCATTTCCAGAATATATGTATAGATTATCTCTACATAAATTAGCAATTTCTGCAATTTGTGAGATATTTCCGCTTGCTTCCTTAATTGCAACAATATTATCTATTTTTGAAAGTTCTAAACAAGTAGCAGGAGTAATATTTAAACCAGTTCTGCTAGGTACATTATATAAAACAACGGGTATATTAATAGATTCAGCAATTGCTTTATAATGAGCAATTAGTCCAGCTTGTGTAGTTTTATTATAATATGGAGTAACAACAAGTACGGCGTCTGCACCTGCACTTTCTGCATATTTAGACATTTCAATTGCAGTTTTAGTACAGTTTCCACCAGTTCCTGCAATTATTGGAATTCTTTTATTTGCAACATCTATTGCAAATTTAATTGTTTCTTTTTTTTCTTCTGTAGTCATGGTAGAAGATTCTCCAGTAGTACCACATACTATAATAGAATCTGCTCCTTCTAAAATTTGAAATTCAATCATTTTTCTAAATTCTTCAAAATTTACACCATTTTTTGTAAAAGGTGTAATAATAGCTGTCCCACAGCCTTTAAAAATAATTTTTTTCATATACTATCACTCCTTAAGAGCTTATAATAAAATAAAAAACATAGTTATATTTTTTCCAATATTATTATATTACAATAAATCAAAAAAAGAAATACATATAAATAAATTGTAGTTTGTGTAAGGGGAATTCTAGGGACTGTCCCTAAAAATCACCAATTTTGGGGATTTTTGGGACTGTCCTGAATTCACCTGAAACACACAAACTACAATTTACAAAAATAATATAATATGTTATAATTTCAACATAATCTTTTGATATTCCTTTGCAAATACACATCATTGGGAAGTCTTAAAGATTAAAATATAATTATATTTGGAGGAAAATAAATGGCAAGAAATAATGATTCAAAAGAAGCAGAAAATTTATCTAAAAAAGAGGAGGCATTAAAACAAGCAGTAGATAAACTGCATCTGTTAAATTGCAGAATGCATTTTAGACGAATCATGAATAATTTAAAAAAAATTGCAGAAACTGAAAAAACAAACTAAATTAAAAAGAGTCACTGGACTTCCAGTGGCTCTTGCCATATACTGAATTCACATGAAACACACAACTACAATTTGCAACAGAAAAGAAAATATGTTACAATATTTACATAATCTTTTGGAATTCCTTCGCAAACACACATCTTAGGGAAGACTTAAAGATTAAATAAAATTTTATTGGAGGAAAAAGATTATGAATGGTATTTATTATGAACTCTGCAAGAAGGATATTTTTCATGAACTTTGTAAATGGGCATTTATGGGTGCAAAATATGCGAAACATTTTGCAAGACTTGCGCAGGATTTGCAGAAACGTGAGCAGGATTCTCAATTTTTTGTAAGACGTGCGCAGAATTTGCAGAAACGTGCGCAGGATTCTCAGAAAGTAGAAGAATTAGCACAAATTGCAGAAATATGTGCACAACATGCAGAAATATGTGCACGAGATGCAGAAGTATCTGCACGAGATGCAAAAGAATGCTTGAAGAAAAGTGAACAGTTTTTAGAAGTTCTAAAAACAGCAAATTTTAAAGAAGAATATCCAGAAAATGCACAAGATCTTATAAATTGTATTGAGATAAGTGTACAAGAAGCAAAAGAAACTATGAGATGAATACCAAAATGAGTCACTGGTCTTCCAGTGGCTCTTGCCATATATTAAATTTAGTTTAGCTCAATTAATTTTTCTACAATTTGTATTGCATTACTAGCGGCACCTTTTCTTATATTATCAGCAACTACCCACATATTTATACCAAAAGGAACACTGTAATCTCTTCTAATCCTTCCAACATAAACTTCATCATGACCATTTGCATTTTGTGCCAAAGGATATACATTTTTGCTTGGATTATCTTCTAAAATAATACCAGGACTATTTTTTAATAATTGTTTTAGTTCTTCTAAAATAAAATCATTTTCGAATTCTACATTTATAGATTCACTATGTGAATTAAGTACTGGAACTCTTACGGTTGTTGCAGTAACTTTTAAGTTTGGTTTTCCTAAAATTTTTCTTGTTTCATTAATCATTTTAATTTCTTCTTTTGTATAACCGTTTTCCTCGAATACATCTATATGTGGAAGACAGTTATTTATAATAGGATATGGAAATTTTTTAGGCCCGCATTCCTTTAAGTCCATTTTCTAAATCGTCAACACCTTTTTTGCCAGCACCAGAAACGGCTTGATATGTTGAATATACAATTCTTTTTATTGTGTATTTATCGTCTAGTGGCTTTAACGGAACAACAGCTTGAATTGTTGAACAATTAGGATTAGCAATTATACCACTGTTCCATTTTATATCATCTGAATTAACCTCAGGTACTACCAATGGTACTTTTTGATCCATTCTAAAAGCACTACTATTATCAACAACTATGCATCCTTTTGAAGCTGCAATAGGAGAATATTTTTTAGAAGTTTCTCCACCTGCTGAAAATATAGCAAAATCAAATCCTTCATCAAATGAACTTTCAGTAAGTTCACGAATAGTATATTCTTTACCTAAAAAATAAATTTTGGTACCAGCCGATTTAAAAGAGGCAAAAAATGCATATTCAGATATAGGTAAATTTTTTTCTTCAAGAACTTTACGTGCAGTTATACCAACTAATCCAGTAGCACCTACTAATGCTAATTTATATTTTTTCACACTATCATCTCCTAATAAAAAAATATTATATTAATTATATGCAGAATTAAGTAAAAAAGGAATAGAAAAATAAAAAAAATATTGTTTTAATATATATTTTATTATATAATTTAATAATAATTTTATAAATAGACAAGTTTTTTGTCTAATAATTAGGGAGTGAAATTATGAAAAGATATTATTTTACATCTGAAAGTGTAACAGAAGGACATCCAGATAAAGTATGTGACTTAATTTCAGATACAATATTAGACGAATGTTTAAAACAGGATGAATATTCAAGAGTTGCAATTGAAACATTTGCATCAAAAAATTTGATTACTATTGCTGGACAACTTACTACAAAAGCTATAATTGATGCAGAAAAAATAGCAAGAGGTGTTTTAAAAGAAATTGGTTACGATAATGAAAATACTGATATTGATTATAGAACATGCAAGATAGAAACAAATATAACAAAGCAAAGCGAAGATATAGCAATGGGAGTAGATATCGGTGGAGCAGGAGATCAAGGTATTATGTTTGGATATGCTTCAGACGAAACAGAAGAACTTATGCCTTTTGCTATTGCAATGGCACATAAACTTGCAAAAAGACTTACAGAGGTAAGAAAAAATAGAGAGATAAATTATTTAAGACCAGATGGAAAAGTACAAGTTACAGTAGAGTATTTAGATGATAAACCTGCAAGAATAGATACAATTTTAATATCAAATCAACACCTAGAAGGCGTTGATTTGGATACAATAAAAGAAGATATAAAACAAAAAGTAATATACAATGTTATAGATAAAAAATACATTGATAATAACACAAAAATATATATAAACCCTACAGGTAGATTTGTGATTGGAGGACCACTTGGAGATACAGGACTAACAGGAAGAAAAATTATTGTAGATACATATGGCGGATATAGTAAACATGGTGGAGGAGCCTTTTCTGGAAAAGATGCAAGTAAGGTAGATAGATCTGCAACTTATATGCTTCGCTATATTGCAAAAAATATAGTTGCAAATAATCTAGCAAAAAAATGTGAATTACAAGTGTCTTATGCTATAGGAATGGAAAAGCCATTATCGATATTTATAAACACTTTTGGAACAAACACTATTCCAGAAGAAAAAATAATAGAATTAATAAAAGAAAAATTCGATTTAACACCTGATGGAATAATTAATTATTTAGAATTAAGAAAGCCAATATATACTAAAACAACTAATTACGGACATTTTGGAGATAAAGATTTACCTTGGGAGAAAATTATTAAATTTATATAACAATATTTGTAACAATAAATAAATTAGAAACATATAATACCATAAAGCAGGTGTAGATTATATGTTAGATTTTATTACAAATGGTATAATATGGACATTGGCACTGTATGGCTTAATAGAAATTATAAAAACAATATATTATGTATGTACATGTACAAAATTAGAATCAGATGGAATTTACTTTATAATTGCTGTAAAAAACCAACAAGAAAAAATAGAAGGATTTATGCGTTCTATATTATTTAGGATATTGTATGGAAAAGAAGAATGTGTAAAAAATGTAATATTAACAGACTTAGGATCATCTGATAAAACTAAAGATATAATAGAAAAGCTTGCACAAGATTATAAATTTATAGAAGTTGTAGATTGGAAAACTTGCAAGGATTTAATTGATAATATGGATAAAAATAATTTACATATAAAAGAATAAACATAATGTAAGGGAGAAAACAAATTTGGAAATAAAAGGACAAATTTCTGAAATTATATATCAAAATGAAGTAAATAGCTATACAATAGCAGAATTTGAAACAGAAGAAGAACTAACAACAATAGTGGGCTATCTTCCTTTTATAAACAAGGGAGATAGCCTAAAATTAGTTGGAAATTTTGTTAATCATCCTGATTATGGAAGACAATTTAAAATACAAACATTTGAAAAAGTAATGCCAGAAACTTTAGAAGCATTAGAAAAATATTTATCAGGAGGAATTATTAAAGGTGTAGGTCCAGCTACAGCTAAAAGAATAGTAAGTAATTTTAAAGATGAGACAATTGCAGTGTTAAAATTTGAACCAGGAAGATTAGCTAATATAAAAGGTATTACTGAAACTAAGGCACAAGAAATATCTCAAGAATTTAACGAAAAATGGGAATTATGGCAAGTAGTAGGCTTTTTAGAAAAATTTCGGAATAACTGGTCAAAACAGTAAAAAAGTATATGAAAAATTAGGACAAGATGCAATTTCCAAAATAGAAGAAAATCCATATATCTTGTTAGATATAACTTATGGAATTGATTTTAAAAAAATTGATAAAATGGCAATGGATTTAGGCATTGCTATTGATAATGGCAAAAGAATAGCAAGTGGAATAAAATATAGCTTAATTTTAGCAAGTAATAACGGAAATACTTGTGTATTGTACGAAAATTTAATAAATTTTGTATCTGATTTATTAAAGGTAAACAAAGATAATATAGAACATGAAATAATAAATTTAAAAGTATCAGAGGAAATATATGTAGAAGAAAGAGAAGATGGAAAATGGGTATATCTTTCTAGTTTTTATATAGCAGAAAAAAATGTTGCAGAAAAGTTAATTGCATTAGATAATGCAAAAAATATAAAAGAAGTAAAAAATTTAAAACTAGAGCTTAAAACATCAGAGAAAGATGAAAATATAGTTTTATCAGATGAACAAAAACAGGCAGTAGAAGCTGTAAATAATAATAATGTATGTATTATAACTGGAGGACCAGGTACAGGAAAAACAACAATAATAAAATCCATAATAAAAATATACGAAAAAAACAAAAAAAAGGTTGTATTATGTGCACCTACAGGAAGAGCTGCAAAAAGAATGCAAGAGGCTACAGGAAAAGAAGCAACAACAATTCACAGACTTTTAGAAATAAAAAAATTAGAAGAAGAAGGTTTTTTAAGTATAGACTATCCAATTACACCAATAGATGCAGATATTGTAATAATAGATGAAGTATCTATGGTGGATATATTCTTAATGAATCATATTTTAAAAGCAATATATTTAGGAACAAAATTAATATTAGTAGGAGATATAAATCAATTACCTTCAGTAGGACCAGGAACAGTTCTTCAAGATATAATAGAATCTGAAAGTATTACAACAATAGAATTAAACAAAATTTTTAGACAAGCCGCAAAAAGTAAAATAATAACAAATGCACATAAAGTAAATAATGGAGAATGTTTTATAGGAATAGAAGAAAAAGATAAATTAGACGATTTTTTCTATATAAATGAACAATCACAGGAAAAAGTTTTATATGATGTTATATCACTTTGCACAGGAAGATTAAAAAAATATGGAGATTATGATTTCTTAAAAAATATACAAGTATTAACTCCAACAAAAAAAGGTAGTTTAGGTACAAGAGAATTAAATAAACAGCTACAAAATGCATTAAATCCTAAAAAATTAATAGAAAAGCAGAGTGGAGATAGATACTTTAGAACTGGCGATAGAGTAATGCAAGTAAAAAATAATTATGATATATATTGGGAAAGAGAAATAAAAGACAAAATAGAAACAGGAAGCGGAATATTTAATGGAGAATTAGGTATAATTACCGAAATTGATGAGCAAGAAAAACAACTACAAGTTTTTTTTGATGATGAAAAATCGGCTTGGTATGATTTTTCAAATCTTGATGAATTAGAGCATAGTTATAGTATAACAATACATAAATCACAACGGAAGTGAATTTGATGTTGTAATAATGTGTATACCACAAAGTTCACCAATGTTACTTACAAGGAATTTGCTATATACAGGTATAACAAGAGCAAAGAAACTTTTAATTATAATAAGCAATAAAAACATAATAGATTTTATGATACAAAATACAGATATAAAAAAGAGAAATACTGGTTTGAAATATAAATTAAAAAAATTGTAGTTTGTGTTCGGGGAATTCTAGGGACTGTCCTTTAAAAATCACCAATTTTGGGGATTTTTGGGACTGTCCTGAATTCACCGAAAAACAAACAAACTACAATTTATACAAATATAAGGGAGTAATATATGTTAGATTTAAGTAAAGATGTAAAGTTCATAAAAGGAGTAGGACCTGCAAGAGCAAAACTTTTAAATACTTTAGATATATTTACTTTAGAGGATTTAATAACATATTTTCCAAGAACTTATGAAGATAGAGGAAAACCCAAAAATATAGCTGAACTAGAAGACGGAGAAGAAGCTTTAATAGAAACAATATGTGTATCTAAAATGTTAGAAAAAAGAGTAAAAAAAAATATGGTAATATATAAATTAACAGTTAGAGATGAAACAGGAATTTGCAATATTACATGGTTTAACCAAAGATATTTAAAAGATAAATTTAAATTGGGTGAGACATATAAATTTTTCGGAAAGGTTCAAAAAAGAATTGGATTTATAGAAATGACTTCACCTGTATTTGATAGTGAAAATACAAATAAAAATACAGGAAAAATAATACCAATTTATCCACTTACATATAATTTATCTCAAAATGTTATAAGACAAATAATGGAAAATGCATTAAAAGAAATACAAAATAATTTAAAAGAAACATTACCCAAATATTTATTAGAAGAATATAAATTATATGATATAAACAAGGCAATAAATGAAATTCACTTTCCAAAAGATTTTGAAGGATATAATAAAGCAAGAAAAAGATTAGTTTTTGAAGAACTGCTTATTATGCAACTTGCACTTTTAAATTTAAAAGAAAAATATTCAGTAAATGCAAAAGGAATTGAATTTAATAGAGATGTAAAAATGCAAGATGCAATAGAAAAACTTCCATTTAAACTTACAAAGGCACAACTAAGGGTATTAGAGGAAATAGATAACGATATGGAAAGCAATAAACCGATGAATAGATTACTTCAAGGAGATGTAGGTTCACGGTAAAACAGCAGTATCAATAATTGCAAGTTATAAAGCGGTAAAATCTGGATATCAAGTAGCACTAATGGCACCAACTGCAATACTTAGCAGACAGCATTTAAAAAACTTTCAAAATATATTAGAAAATTTTAATATAAAATGTGAGTTATTAGTTAGTGGAATACCTAAAAAACAAAAAGAAGATATTTTGCAAAGGCTTAAAAATGGAGAAATAGATATTTTAATTGGAACTCATAGTTTATTAGAAGAAAATGTTATATTTAAAAATTTAGGGCTAGTTGTAACAGATGAACAACATAGGTTTGGTGTAAGACAAAGAAGCATAATAAATAATAAGGGAAAAAATCCAGATGTATTGGTAATGACAGCAACACCAATCCCAAGAACATTAGCATTAATATTATATGGTGACTTAGATATATCTATAATTGATGAACTTCCTCCAAATAGAAAAAAAATAGATACTTTTGCGGTAACAAAACAATTAACAGATAGGGTAAATAATTTTATAAAAAAACAATTAGACGAAGGAAGACAAGCATACATTGTATGTCCATTAGTAGAAGAATCGGAAGAAATAGAAGCAAATGCAGTTTTAGACTTATATAAGCAATATAAACAAATTTTTTCTAATTATGCTGTACAATATATACATGGAAAACTTAAACCAAAAGAAAAAGACCAAATTATGCAAGAATTTAAAGATGGTAAAATTCAAGTTTTAATATCTACAACAGTAATAGAAGTTGGGGTTGATGTTCCTAATAGTAATATAATGGTTATAGAAAATGCCGAAAGATTTGGACTAGCAACTCTTCACCAATTAAGAGGAAGGGTAGGACGTGGAAAATATAAATCATATTGTATTTTAAAATATGAAGGAAAACGGACAAAACACAAGAGAAAGAATGAAGATAATGACAGAAACCAATAATGGCTTTATAATATCAGAAAAGGATTTAGAACTTAGGGGCTCAGGGGAGTTTTTTGGAACAAGGCAACATCGGACTTCCAGAATTTAAAATAGCAAATTTATTTGAAGATATAGAAATGTTAAAATCTGTTCAAAGTGTGGCAATAAAAATTATGGAAGATGATCCTAATTTAGAAAAGGAAAAAAATATTAAGTTAAAAAAACAAATTGAAAATAAATTTAAAGATAGAATTGAAATTTAAGGCATTAAATAAATGGTAGTTTGTAAATTTCTTTTTAATGATTTAATTCAATTATTATAATTAAAAATCTTCGGTTTCCTCGGCTTCGTCTGCGTGTTTTATAAATTCTAAAAGTAAATCAATCGAGCCTCTCGGTAACCGCTTCCTCCATTGATTTCCTTTAAGAATTTATACAAACACTACGCTCGCATTCGTCAATTCAGATTTTTTAATTATAATAATTGTTTGAATTTCGGCATAAAAGTGTAGGGGCGGACGACTCTGTCCGCCCGAGAAAAAATTAGCAAACCAACTAAATGCAAACGTTGTAGGGGTCGCACCCCTGGGCGACCCGCAGAATTAAATTAATTGCAAACGTCGTAGGGGCGGAATCAATTTCCGCCCGAAAAACAATAAATAATTTCGGGCAGATATGGAATCTGCCCCTACAGATTTGAAAATGAATTTATACCTACAAACTACAATTTATCAAAATAAATAATATTATAATAAAATATGTAAAGAGGAGTGGTAAGAATAATGCAAGTAAAAATAGGAAAAGTATATAGACATTTTAAAGGAAACTATTATTTTGTACAAGATATTGCATTAGACTCTGAAACAAAAGAAAGAGTTGTTATATATAAACCAATATATGATAGAAATGATTCTAAGATTTGGGTAAGAAGAGAAACAATGTTTTTAGAAGAAATAGACATAACTAGAAAAGACAATATAACAGGACAAAAATATAGATTTGAATTAGCTGAAGATTTAGGAAAAGATTATACAAAATAAAAAGTAAACAACGAACGGAATTTAACAGAGCTCCGTTCGTTGTTTACTAAATGCGTGTGCTATAACACACAGGGGAGGGAGGTGCTCTTGATTTCCTCTCCACCCTATGTAAGAAGTCACTACTCCGCACGTGGAGCTGACTTACTTCGTACAGGGTGAAGAGGAAAATCCAAAAACAATAAATCCTCTTGTACTCGTCATAGAGTACCCTCCTTTCCTAATTAACCTAACAACAAGTGTTAGGTCTCGGTCAAAGAATATCTGACCAAGTAAAAATATAATAACATAATTCTGCAAAGAATACAAGTAAAATTTGAAATAAAACATAAAATATGTTATAATTATACATAATTCAAATATGAATTAATTTTGAAAAAGGAGGATTTAGCATGGCAACTTTTGAAGAGACATTATTGAAAAGCTTCCAAATGGAAAATGGCGTGCTGTGCGTCGCCATAAGAAGATAAATTAGTATCCAACACAAAAACAGCCTGATCTTTGTTAATTCAAGGTATTGGCTGTTTTACTATTTAAAATGTATAAAATTCCTTGTTTTACTAAAACTAGTAAAAGAGGTGTTTTTTTATGTTTAATTTTAATACAGATATGGCAGATGAGAGAAGAGATATTTTTAGAAAAGCTAATAATTTAAAAGAAATTCCGGGAGTGGAAACCGAAACAATAGAGGAAGAAGAAAATATAAAAACAAATAGAGTTAAAATTACAAACAAGCAGGGAGAGCAAGCAATAGGAAAACCTATTGGAACATATATAACAATAGATATAAAAAATCTAAAAATAGCAGAAGATGAAGAAATACAAAAAGCATCAGAGATAGTTACAAAGGAATTAAAAGAATTAATTAATAGACATATAGATAAAGAAGGAGATATTCTGGTTGTAGGACTAGGAAACATATATGTAACTCCAGATTCGCTTCGGACCAAAAGTAGTTTCTGAAATTGATATTACAAGACATTTACTAAAATATGCACCACAATATTTGGAAAAAGATGCAAGACCAGTTAGTGCAATAGCTCCAGGAGTTCTTCGGAACAACAGGTATAGAAACAATGGAAGTAATTAAAGGTATAGTAGATAATATAAAACCAAAGCTTATAATAGTAATAGACAGCTTAGCATCTAAAAGTATAGAAAGAATAAGTAGTACAGTTCAATTATCAGATACAGGGATTGTTCCAGGAGCGGGTGTAGGTAATGCAAGAAATGAAATAAGTAAAAATACACTTGGAATACCAGTAATTGCAATTGGAGTGCCAATGGTTGTTGATGCAGCAACAATTGCAGCAGATAGTATAGATATTTTTATAGAAAAATTACAAAATGAAGGTAATTCTAACGAATATTTAAATAAATTAAAAGACGAAGACAAATATGGGATAATAAGAGAAGCACTAATACCAAAAGAATATAATTTAATAGTTACACCAAAAGAGATAGACGATTTAATAGAAAATATGAAAGATGTAGTAGCAAGAGGAATAAATTTTGCGTTATAATTTTAATTCATTTAATCAAAGAAATCCCATAAATTAATAACAAATGAATAGGATAAAATAAATATAATAAATATTTGGTATCTTTGCCTTTTTTACCATTGTATGTAGATATAAATAACATAGGAATAATAGTGCATATAAATAAATATGAATAAACATTATTAAATCCATATTGTATTATAGGAATTAAGTATTTAATTGCAGTTGCTATTATAAAAAAGATACTAGCATTTATAAAATTATTTTTAAAAATATAAAATATTAATATAATTGCAACACCATAAAATCCATAGTCACATTTAGTGTATTCTGCTATAAGACCAATTAGTATTGATAAAGCAATTGCAATAAATTTATATTTTGATTTATCATATATAAAAATACATGTAAGACCTAATAATAGAGTAAAAAATATATTTAAACTAAAACTAGTAGAAAATATAGAATGAAAAAGCATAAATGGAATTTGTGAAATAAATGCAAATATAAACAACCTAAAAAAATACCTTTTTAGGTTTCTAGTATGAATGTATCCTTCTGATATTTGAAATGCAAATATAGGAAAAGCTATTCGACCAATATAATTAAAATAAGAAAAATTTCCATATATAGCATAACCTATATGATCTATAAACATTGAAACAATTGCAATTATTTTTAAAACAAAAGAACTCATAGATAACTCCATATATTTTTTTATTTATTATATATCATATCAGTTTAAATATTGCAAATAGAAGTTTATAACCCACAATTTTATTTATGAATTTTTTTTAGTTTATATGCATTACATATATTGCAATCATTACAAATATATACACGATTATCAAATATAAGTTTTAAAGTATTAATAAATTCATCTTCGGTTCCATCTATAATATGAATATAAATTTTTTTTGGCAGAAGTGTTAGTAAAGCATTTAAAGTATAATCGTTAGATGAAAAGGATATGTCAGATACATACTTACTATCTAATACACTATCATCCAAACTAATAATGTTTTTAAATTCATCAAGCAATGTTGATTCTTGAGAATGATATATTAAGTGAACAAAATTTGTGCAACAATCTTTAGAATTAATATAGCATTTTAGTAAATCTATAAATTCTGTATATTCTCTGTCAATTACAAATTTATTTACTGCTAAATCTACAATATAATCTATAATTTTAATATAATCATTTATCCTAAAATTAACAAAACCATCTAAAATTGCAGATTTGTTATTTGAAAAATAATCTATACAAGATATAATTAAAGAATTTTTTCTAATACAAACTTCATCTAATTCATTATCATATAAATAACCATTTACAATTTCTAATATTTTTCTTTGCTCTATTTCAGTAAAGTAAAAATAATTTGAGTTAATTATATGTTTAATAATATCCTTTTCATAAAATTTTAATATAGCAGAGGATAAGATATTAGAAAAAATATTATAAAAAGAATCTAAATCTTTTCCGGTATAATGTACAATAAAATTATTGTATATTTTAAATTTTATTTTAGAGACATATATATTATCAAATTCTATATTATCAAATTCATTTAGCAGATAATCAATTATTTTATTAGAGTTTGTTTTAATACAAAAAGATTTTAGCACAAAAATTCTCCTTTCCAATATTGTTATTATCTACTAAAAACTCATTAGATATACATATTTTATTCTTGAAAAGAAGAAAGTGAAACTTGTTTAATTTTAAAGTTTCACTTTAGTAATAAATCATATAATCTACATCAGGAAAAATTTTATCCTTTTTAGAAATATCATTTAAAAAATCTTCATTTATAGTATCGTTTTTTATTTGTTCATAAAGAGTAGTAAATCTACCAATATGGTCTTTAATCCTTTTTTTTGCATAATCAACCATTGTGCCATTGGTAATAATAAATAACCAATCACTACTTTGCGCAAGTAAAAGTTCACGTACACATTGGTTTAAAGCTTTTTTCTTTAGACCTTTAGCATTAGGAAAAAGATTTGCAAGTTCACACATTCTATCTCCTGCAACATGCAAATGCTTATGAACATAGTCATTTGTAGGGTTAAGCCATACTTCACTATATCCATTTGCACCCCAGCTAGATCTACAAGGAGAACAAACTTGCATACAAGGATATTTATCTATATATTCACTAGGTGTTATTAATTTAAAATTACAGTCATCATAATATATTTTTTTAAACAATATATATAGCCAATAAGGACCTTCATACCACCAATGACCGTAGAGCTCTGCATCATAAGGGCATACAACAATAGGTGGTGTATCCATAAAATTGGATAAATCATTAATTTGATTTACTCTTGAATCTAAAAAATGTCCAGCTTGTTTCTCAGCAGAATCTTTAGCCCATTGAATATTGTAATAATCTTTAAATTCAGTTTTACCAGTAATTCTATGGTATTTAATACCTGTATTTACACGAACTCCATTTTTTGCAATATATGGTTTAATATATTCGTAATCAGCATCATATCCAATATCACGATAAAATTCTCTATAATTAAAATCTCCAGGGTATCCACAAATTGAACTCCATACTTGTTTAGAACTTTCAATATCACGACCAAAACATGCAATACCTTCTGGTGATACAATTGGTGCAAATGTTCCATAAATAGGGGTAGGATCTGCATATAAAATCGCATGAGATTCAGTAATTACATATTCAATACCAAATTCTTTTAAATATTTATCAGCTTCAGGAACATAACCACATTCTGGGAGCCATATTCCACGAGGTTTTTTACCAAAATATTTTTCATATGTTTGTACACCAACTGCGATTTGTGCTCTTACAGTTTTTTCATTAACATATAATATAGGAAAATATCCATGTGTTGCACCACATGTTATTATTTCTAAAACACCAATATCTTGAAAATGTTTAAAACCTTCTATTAAATTACAATTATAAATATCTTTAAAAACATGTAAGTCATTAGAATATCTATCTAAATAATAATGTGATAGTTCATTTAATCTTTTATCATAAGAAGTTCTTATAACTTCTTTTTTACATAGTTCAATATGTTTTTTTAAATATTTTATATATCTCCTCTGTAATAATTTATTATCAAGCATAGAAAGAAGAGGAGGTGTAAGTGACATTGTAAGTCTAAAGTCAACTTTTTCTTCCTCTAGTTTTTTAAAATTTAATAATAAAGGTATATATGTTTCAGAAATGGCTTCAAAAAGCCATTCTTCTTCCAAATAATCTTCACTTTCTGGATGATGTATAAAAGGTAAATGAGCATGTAATATAAAACTTACATAGCCTTTTTCAATTTTCATTAAGTTCTCCTTTGTAATAAACATCTAAATAAATTTAGATGTTGGATTTTCTAATTTTATAAATTCTTTCTCTTTATATAATTTTTTATACATATCATTAATATTATAAATTCTTCCAAAATATTTTATAAATTCTAAATTTGCAATATTTTTTGAATATGTTTCATTTGTTTTTATATTTCTATAATAAAGAGTTTTTTGTTCTTTTTCAAATAAAATATGTCCATTTGGAGATTCAATTTTATTTGAAGATGTAATATATAAATAATTATTAGGCATTATATAATTATTGTTATTTGGTTTAGGTCGTCTTCCAAGTTCAACAAGATATTCACATTTTTCATCATTTACATTAAAATACCAACAATTTGCAAAATCATTAATTTCAATTTCAAAAGTGTAGTTCATAGTGGTATTATGAATTATTAAAACAGGTTTTGTATTTTCAAAAAAATTTTCACCATATTCTTTTATATATTTTTCTCTATCACTATCAGAAATATCCCAGTATACAAAAAGTGTTTTAGGGGTTTGAGCAAGAATTTTTACTATTGTTTTGTTATATCTATATGGCAAATCATAATATTCTAATAAATTAATTTGTTGCTTTTTAGATTTAGTTGATTTTATAGATTTTTTTGTAACATTTTTCTTACTAGGAGTTTTTTTGGTAGTAGATTTTTTAGAAGTTTTGGTAATCTTTTCTTGAGAATCTTTTATTTTTGATTTATTGCTTGCTTTTTTAGTAGGAGATGTTTTAGGATTAGTTTTCTTTTTTTTAGCAGAAACTATTTTAGAATCTAAATTTTCACTTTTTTTATTTTTTATTTCTTTTGTAGTTTTTGGCATTAAATTTCTCCTCCTTAGTGAAAAATAAACATTATTATATATAGTATATCAAAAAATAAAATAATTCAATACATATTTAAAGAAAAAAATTAAAAAAACTTGTAAATATATGTTTACTTTTATCAAATAATCTTATAAAATAAAATTAATATTGTGAATTAAACAAATGAAAAAATGAAAGGGGCAAAGTTTTATGAAAATACTTATGCTTACATGGGAATATCCACCAAGAATAGTAGGAGGAATTGCTAGAGTAGTACACGACTTATCAAAAAGATTAATAAAAGATGGACACGAAGTTTATGTAATAACATATAAAGAAGGTAATGTGCCATATTATGAAAACGATAAAGGAGTTAATGTATATAGAGTAGATAATTACATGATAAATCCTAACAATTTTATAGATTGGATAATGCAACTTAACTTTAATATGATTGCAAAAGCAAATGAACTAATAGCAAGTGGGATAAAATTTGATGTTGTACATGCACATGATTGGTTAGTTGCCTACAGTGCAAAAACATTAAAAAATTCGTATAATCTTCCATTAGTTAGTACAATACATGCAACAGAAAGTGGCCGTAATAGTGGAATACATGACGAAGTACAAAGATATATTAACGATACAGAATGGATGCTTACATATGAATCATCAGAAGTTATAGTAAATAGTAAATATATGAAAAATGAATTACAAAGATTATTTGGACTTCCCTATGAAAAAATAAATGTAGTAGCAAATGGAATAAACAGTACAACATATAGTGGAATAGAAAAAGATTATGATTTTAGAAGACAATATGCATCAGATAATGAAAAAATTATATTATTTATGGGAAGACTAGTATATGAAAAAGGTGTTCAACATTTAATATCAGCAATGCCAAAAATTTTATCAAATTATCATGATGCAAAATTAGTAATAGCTGGACAAGGTGGTATGATTGACGAATTAAAGGCACAAGTAAATTCAATGGGATTATCGCAAAAGGTATATTTTACAGGATATTTAAATGCAAAGCAAGTTGCAAAAATGTATAAATGTGCTGATATCTCTGTATTTCCAAGTACATATGAACCATTTGGAATAGTAGCTTTAGAGGCAATGCTTGCACGGAGTACCAACAGTAGTTTCAGATGTAGGAGGATTAAACGAAATTGTAGAACATGGAGTAGATGGAATGAAATCATATGCTGGTAATCCTAATTCACTTGCAGATTCTATACTTGCTTTACTATTTAATCCTCAATTATGTGATAATATATCTAAAAAAGCAAAAATAAAGGTAAAAAATGAATATAATTGGGCAAAAATTGCACAAGACACACATTTTATATATCAAAAAGCTATATGCCAAACAATGGCAGAACGCCAAGCAAATCAAATTGCACAAGAAAAAGCTAGAAAAGAAAAGAAAATAAAACATGCAGAAAAAGAGATTACAAACCTAATTTCATTTAATAAAAAGAGACAAGCATATGCATAAAGGAGGGTCAAAATGTACGTATATGATGAAGCTAACAATTTAGCAAAGGCTATACAAGAAAGTAGTGAATATAAAGAATATAAAAAGGCAAAAAAAGAAGTAGAAACTATTCCTGATATGAAGAAAAAAATAGATGAATTTGAGAAAATAAGATATGATGTACAAGTTATGTCATTTCAGGGTAAAGAAGATAAAGAAAAAATGAATAAATTACAAGAAATGTACGACATATTAAACAAAGAACCAAAAATAAAAGAATATTTTGATATAGAAGTAAGGTTTAATATAATGCTTGCAGATGTAAATAAAATTATAAGTGAATCAGTAAAAGATTTATTATAATAGAATATTGTGGGGCGATAATTAATACCGCCTCATTTTTGTAAAAGGGGTAGTATATGGAAAATATTATTTATATTATTCTTTTAATTTTAACAATTATTTTATTTAAGTTTGTATTTAAAATAAATTTAAAAAAGGCAAAATATTTAAGACAAAATAAAGAGGCAGAAAAAATAACAGACAAGTTTCCAGAAAATGTCGAAATAGCAAAAGAAATGCTTACAATGCTTGAAAATGATGGAGTAAAAATAGAAGAAGCAAAAGATACTGAAACCAGTTTATACATAGCTATTACTAATAAAATTTCAATAGCAGATATGAAGAATAACTATGCAAGAATTCAAACAATTGCACATGAGTGTTTACATTCATGCCAAGACAGAATACTGCTTTTATTTAACTTTATATTTTCTAATATAAATATGATATATTTCTTAGTAATTACTATATTAACTTTATTTAAAGTAGTAAACAATCAAATTTTGCAAATAGCAATATTAATGTTATTTACTCTAATCCAATTTGCTGTTAGAAGTTTTTTAGAAATAGATGCAATGACAAGAGCAAAGTTTTTAGCAAAAGAATATATGGAAAAGAAAAAATTATGCTCAGAAGAAGAAAAAGAATTATTGCTAAAAGAATACGATAAAATAAATAAAGTAGGCATTCCATTTGTAGTAGATAATTTATTAACAAATGGATTGATAAGAGTTTTGATTTATACAGTTATAAGTGCATTTATATAGTAGTGAAAAATATTTATTTTTTTACAAAAAGACTATTGACAAGCGAACATTATTTTGATAGAATGCAAATATAAGGAGGCAAAAAATGGAAATAGAAGATATAAAAAATCATAATTTTAAGGATGATATTATAGAAATTGAAGTTGGTCCAAATGGTGAATTTGACGAAGCAACCGAGAAATTTATACTAGAAAAAGTACAAGAAGCAGTAGATGAAGGAATTTATTATTCAGAAGAGGAAGCTAATAGATTGCTAGACAAAATGATAGAAGAGACCAAAAAATGTATGAAATTAAACGTACACCACAAGCCAATATAGATTTGTATAAAATTTATAACTATATATTTTTTGATTTAGCAAATCCAATAGCTGCAGACAATTTTAAAGTTAAAATATTAAAATCAATTTCATATCTTAAATATTTTCCATACATGGGAAAAAAATTATCAAATTCAAATATAAGATTTATTTATTTCAAGAATTATTTAATTTTATATTCAGTTAAAAATCAAAGCGTTGAAATCCAACGAATATTTCATAAAAAACAAAATTTTAAAAATGTGATTTAAAAAATGTATACAAAAATTAACAATTATGCTATACTTTTTATGTTGAAAATAACTAACAAAAGTGAATTAAAAAGAGTTTTAATTTATTATATAATTGAAAGCAAGTAAATTGTAGTCTAGAAGTTAGAAATTAGAGGTTAGAGATTAGAAATAAACCATTGCAAAAAACAACAAACTAATTGCAAACGTTGTAGGGGTCGCACCCCAGGGCGACCCGCAAAATCAGCAAGTTAACCATTAGGAGAGGTCTATTTCTTTTTCAAAGTCGCTAGGACGTGAGGAAAAAATTTATTTCGGAGAAATGGAAATTTTTCCTCCGTCCTAGCGACTATTAAAAGAAAAGTTTAGGAGGAGAGAACTATAATAATATGATAGAGTACAAAAAAATAGGGGAAAATGAAAGAGAAAAAGTACAAGTGCTAGTAGAAACTGTTTTAGATGGATTAGAGCGTAAAGAATTTTTTATACCAATTACAAATAATGAATATGATGATATGTTTAATGATAGTAAAAGCATAATATATGGAGCCTATGATGATGGAAAACTAATAGGAATTGCAAGAATGAGTTTAGAGGAATTAAAAAATGACCATATAAAAAAAGAGCTTAATTTAGAAAACAATAAAGTAACAAGATTTGGAAAGTATATGGTATTAAGCGAATATAGAAACCAAGGAATAATGAAACATCTACAAGCAAGATTAATAGAAGAGTCCAAAAAATTAAATTATGAATATGTAATCATTTTAGCTCATCCAGAGAATGTACAGTCTAATGGTGCTATTAAGAATATGGGAGCTGAATTAGTAGAAACAACTATATATAAAGAGTATTTAAGAAATGTTTGGCTATTGAAATTATAGTAATAAGAATATGGATAAATATTGTAGGGAGGAAATATGCTTAAAAAAATTTGGTTACATTTTAAATTAATAACAAAACACAAATGGATAGTATTTAAACTTTGCTCAAAAGTGGGCTTAATATGGAGAGGACTTGTACACGATTTATCTAAGTACAGTCCAACGGAATTTATAGAAAGTGCAAAATACTATGTAGGATATAAAAGTCCAATACAGGTAGCAAGACAGGAAAGACAGTATTCATTGGCATGGCTTCATCATAAAGGAAGAAATAAGCACCACGAAGAATACTGGTATGATTTTAATGCACCTATAAAAGCACCAGTTATTCCATATAAGTATACAATAGAAATGTTATGTGATAATATTGCCGCAGGTATGGTATATAAAGGAAAAGACTTTAAAAAAGAATATCCATTACAATATTGGAAAAATGTAAAAAATAAAGAACTATTTCATCCTAAAATGAGAGACTTTTTTGATGATGTTTTTACAGAAATAAGTCAAAAAGGCATAGATGCAGTATTAAAAAAAGAAATTTTAAAAGAAAAATATAAAAAATATTGTGAATAGCGGAGGTATTTATGCAAGACAAACAAAAATACATTAGAAATTTTAGCATTATAGCACATATAGATCATGGCAAGTCAACACTTGCAGATAGACTAATAGAAAAAACGGGACTTCTTTCTTCAAGAGAAATGGAAAGTCAAGTATTAGATAATATGGATTTAGAAAAAGAACGTGGAATTACAATAAAAGCACAAGCTGTTAGAATGAATTATAAAGCAAAGGATGGAAATGAATATATACTTAATTTAATAGATACGCCAGGTCATGTAGATTTTAATTATGAGGTTTCAAAAAGTTTGGCTGCATGTGAAGGAGCAATTTTAGTAGTGGACGCAAGTCAAGGAGTAGAAGCACAAACACTTGCAAATGTATATTTGGCACTTGATAATAATTTAGAAATCTTGCCAGTTATAAATAAAGTAGACCTTCCAAATGCAAGACCGGATGAAGTAAAGAAAGAAATAGAAGATATAATAGGAATACCAGCTATGGATGCACCATGTATATCTGCAAAAACAGGACTAAATATAGATGAAGTATTAGAAAGAATAGTTACAGATTTTAAACCACCAATAGGAGATGAAACAAAGCCTTTAAAGTGCCTAATATTTGATTCTTTTTATGATAATTATAGAGGAGCTTTAAGCTATATAAGAGTAGTAGAGGGAACAGTAAAAACAGGTGATGAAATATTATTTATGGCTACAAATAAAAAATTTGTAGTTGCAGAACTTGGATACTTAGAACCTGGAACTACTGTTCCAGCAGATAAACTTTCTGCAGGAGAAGTTCGGATATATTGCTGCTAGTGTAAAAAATGTATCAGACTTGCATGTTGGAGATACAATAACAAATGCTGTAAATCCTGCAAAAGAACCTCTGCCAGGATACAAAAAGGCAAATTCTATGGTATATTGTGGAATGTATCCATTAGATGGAGGAGATTACGAAAATTTAAAAACAGCTTTAGAAAAACTAAAACTAAATGATGCTGCTTTAGAGTATGAACCAGAAACATCTATTGCATTAGGATTTGGTTTTAGATGCGGATTTTTAGGACTATTACATTTAGAAATAGTACAAGAAAGATTAGAAAGAGAATTTGACTTAAATTTAATTACAACAGCTCCATCAGTAATATATAAAGTGCATAAACAAACAGGAGAAATAATTGAACTATATAATCCAACAGATTTACCGCCAGTACAAGAAATAAACTATATTGAAGAACCAATAGTAAAAGCGGAGATAATGCTTCCAAAAGAATTTGTAGGAAATGTAATGGAGATATGCCAAAACAGAAGAGGTATATATCTTGATATGAAATATTTAGATTCTACCCGAGTGACACTTGAATATGAACTTCCACTAAATGAAATAATATACGATTTCTTTGATACTTTAAAATCAAAAACAAAAGGATATGCATCTTTTGATTATGAATTTAAAGAATATAGAAAATCTGAACTTGTAAAATTAGATATACATATAAATAATGAACCAGTAGATGCTTTATCATTTATAGTTCATAAGGATACGGCATATCCAAGAGGTAGAAAAATGGCAGAAAAACTAAAAACCGTTATACCAAGGCAACTATTTGAAATACCAATTCAAGCAGTTGTAGGTGGTAAAATAATAGCGAGAGAAACGATATCTGCAATGAGAAAAGATGTACTTGCTAAATGTTATGGAGGAGATATTACTAGAAAGAAAAAACTACTTGAAAAACAGAAAAAAGGTAAGAAAAAAATGAGACAAATAGGAAACGTAGAAATACCACAAGAAGCATTTTTAAGCGTATTAAAATTGGATGAGGAGTAAGGGGAATTAATAGTGAAAAGTGAAGAGTTAAAAGTGAATAGTACACACAAACAAAGCATATCTGATCAAATAGAAGGAAGAAATAGTGTTTTAGAATTATTAGAATCTGGAAGAGATATAAATAAAATAATAATTGCAAAAGGAGAAAGACATGGTTCAATTAATAAAATAATATCAATGTCAAAACAAAAAAAGATTGTAATAGCAGAAGTTGAAAGACAAAAGCTAAATGCAATATCAGAAACAAACAATCATCAGGGAGTAATAGCAATTGTTTCTCCATTTAACTATGTAAATGTAGAAGATATACTAGCAGAAGCAAAAGCAAAAAACGAAGACCCTTTTATTGTAATATTAGATGGAATAGAAGATCCACATAATTTAGGTTCGATTATAAGAACTGCTGAAACAGCAGGAGTTCATGGAGTTATAATTCCAAAAAGAAGGGCCTGCCGGAGTAAATGCTACTGTTTCAAAGTCATCTGCAGGAGCGGTAGAGCATGTAAAAATTGCAAGAGTAAACAACATAAATGAAACTATTAGATATTTAAAAGAACAAGGATTATGGATTTGTGGAACAGATGGAGATGCAAAAACATATTATTATGAGCAAGATTTAAAAGGTCCTATTGCAATAGTTATAGGCAGTGAGGGCTTTGGAATGGGAAAATTAGTGAAAGAGAATTGCGACTTTTTAGTAAAAATTCCTATGAAAGGAAAAATAACATCACTTAATGCATCCGTGTCAGCAGGTATAGTAATTTATGAAGTTCTAAAGCAAAAACTATTATAAATATAATTGACAATTACTTAAAAAGTAGTATAATTATAATAGTTAATAAATATAAACATTGATGAGACAAAGTAAGATAAAGGTTACTTATAGAGAGAGTTAGTGAATTGCGCTGAAAGCTAACTTAAGAAAACATATCTGAAAAACTACCTCGGAGTTTCTAATTAAAAGTTAGACGTGTAGGATGCGTTAAATCTAAATTTAAGTAAAAAATATAGGGTGGAACCGTGCAAAAGCACCCCTAATGGATGATGTAATCTATTAGGGGTGCTTTTTAAATGAATAACTATTAATTATTCAATATTAATTATTCATAAAAAAAGGAGGATATATGTTAGTATCAATAGGAACAAGAAGTTTGCCAAAGATTATAGCAGTAACAAGAGCATTTTCAAGATATCCAGAAATTTGGATGAATGAATCAAACAAAATAGAATATCATATAATGCCAAAAGATATAAGAAATGATGAAAAACATGGGCAAGAAAAGGATAATTTTTCTAGAGTATCATGTAATCCAATGACACTTACTGAAACAATTATTGGTGCAAAGAATAGAGCAAAAAATGCATTTGAACATGCAAAGGAAACTTTACGGCACATGTAACTTTGGAGTAGGAATAGAAGCTGGAATGTATAAAGTTCCAGAAGTAGAAACTGGATATATGGATGCAAGTATATGTGCAATATATGATGGTAAAGAATACTATATAGGTTTTAGTCCATCCTTCGAATATCCTAAAACAGTAGTCGAAAGAGTTCTTAAAGGAGAAGAATTAGGATATATGGAAGATGTTTTTGGAAATACAGCAAAAGGAAGAAAAGGTGCAATAGGAGTGCTAACGAGTGGAAGAGTATATAGAGATGAATTAGAGGAATATGCAGTAATTATGGCACTAACAAAAATAGTTTCGAAAGATATATATTAAAATGAGGGACATACCTCGATCTATGAGAAATGATTATGATTGTGGTGTGTGTTTCTATACATTAAATAAAGGAGAGATATATTATGATAAAAATTAAATTAAAAGATAATTCTATATTAGAAGTAGAAGAAAATTTAAGTGTACTTGAAATAGCAAAAAAAATAAGTGAAGGATTAGCGAGAGTTGCAACTTGTGCAGAAATTAATGGAAAAGTTGTAGATTTAAGAACCATTGTAAATAAAGACTGCAGTTTAAACATTTTAACATTTGAAAGTAGTTTAAATGGCAAAAAGGCATATTGGCATACAACATCACACATTATGGCACAAGCAATAAAAAGATTATACCCAGAAATAAAATTAGCTATAGGACCATCAATAGATAATGGATTTTATTACGACTTTGATACAGATAAGCCTTTTACACCAGAAATGCTAGAAGCAATAGAAGGCGAAATGAAGAAAATTATAAAAGAAGATTTGCCTATAGAAAGATTTGAACTTCCAAGAAACGAAGCATTAGAATTAATGAAAAATGAGCCATATAAGGTAGAACTAATAAATGACTTACCAGAGGGTGAAACAATATCTTTTTATAAACAAGGGGATTTTACTGACCTTTGTGCAGGACCACATCTAACAAGTACAGGTAAAGTAAAAGCAATAAAATTACTTTCATCATCGGGAGCATATTGGCGTGGAGATGAAAAAAATAAAATGTTACAAAGAATTTATGGAATTTCTTACCCTAAAGCAAGTCAGCTTGAAGAATATGTAAATATGATAGAAGAAGCAAAGAAAAGAGATCACAGAAAATTAGGAAAAGAATTAGATTTATTTTTCTTTGACGAAACAGCACCAGGAATGGCATATTGGATGCCAAAGGGATTTACGTTAATGAATATTTTAATAAACTTTTGGAGAAAAGAACATCAAAAAAGAGGATACCAAGAGTTTTCAGGACCACAATTAAATAGCAGTGTATTATGGAAAACATCTGGACATTGGGATCATTATAAAGAGGATATGTTTGTTTTAACAGATTCAGATGGAAATGAACAAGCATTAAAACCAATGAACTGTCCTAATTCAATAAAAATATATCAAACCAAATTAAGAAGCTATAAAGATTTACCACTTCGTTTTAATGATGTAGATGTTATACATAGAAACGAAAAATCAGGACAATTAAACGGACTATTTAGAGTAAGGATGTTTAGACAAGATGACTCACATAACTATGTAACAGAAGATCAAATAGGAAGTGAAATAAAAGATATAATAGAAATTGCAGATAAATTATATAGTGTATTTGGACTAGAATATAAACTCAGTCTATCTACTAGACCAGATGACTTTATGGGAGAAATTGAAACATGGAATAGAGCAGAAGCTGATTTAAAGAAAGTTCTAACAGAAATATGTGGTGGAGAAGATAAATTTGCAATAAATGAAGGAGATGGAGCATTCTATGGTCCAAAAATCGATATAACAATGAAAGACTGCTTAGGAAGAGAATGGCAAATGGGAACAGTTCAACTTGATTTTCAATTACCACAAAGATTTAATTTACATTATATAGATAAGGATGGAAATAAAAAAACGCCAATAATGATACATAGAGCAATATTTGGATCATTTGATAGATTTATAGGAATAATTACAGAACATTTTGCAGGAGCATTCCCAACATGGCTTGCACCAGTACAAGTTAGAATTTTACCAATATCAGATTCACACAAGGAATATGCATTAAAATTAAAAGAACAATTTGAAGATGTGGGTTTGCGTGTAGAATTAGATGAAAGAGAAGAAAAAATAGGATATAAAATACGTGAGGCACAGCTTCAAAAAATACCATATATGTTGATAATAGGAGATAAAGAAGTAGAAGCAAATGCAGTAGGTGTACGTTCAAGAAAAACTGGTGATATTGGACAGATGAAAATAGAAGAATTTATAGATAAAATAAAAGAAGAAGAAAGAACCTTTGCAAAATAGCATAAAAAGTAGAAAAAAGTAGAACTTGGGGAAAAAGGGGCCTGGCCCCTTTTTCCCCCAAAAAAAATAAAATTACATTTGTAGAATTAAAAATAATGTGATATACTTTGCTTAAAACGAAAGGAATATAATGAGAGGAGATTTGTAATTTGAGTACTAATGATAACATTATAGACAAGTTAAAATATATAGGTTTAGATTTAAATAATATACCAAAATCTATTAAAGAGTTTAAACCTTTAGATTATAGACCTTCTAGGTATAATGATGAACACACATATAAAGTATATAGATATATAAATGTTAATGATATACAAATTTTACTTACTAAAGCTAATAGATTATCAAGTATTACAGAAAAATATCGGAAAAGCAGTTCCTCTATATGCATATTTAGATTCAGAATCAGAAGAAAATATTGAAAGACATACAAAATTTTTATCTATGGTATCTAATATGAATATAAGTCAAATACATGAAATAGAAGAAGAACAAAAAATATTAAATGAACATATACCATTTAAAATAAAATATCCTAAAGATTATTTGTGGCAAATTTATTATTCAGAATATACAAATCAATATTTTATGCTAGTTACAATAGAAGATTTGGAATATTCAGCATTTTTTTATTTATTAAAAAAACAATTACAAAAAAACAAAAATGAAAAGATTTTTGTGCCAATAAGTTATACCGATTATAGTAGAGAATATTTAGGAAGAGCACAAATAACAGATTTAGAAAATTATTTATGGTTATTTACAAAAGAATGGCCTATTATATACGAAGTATATGATGAAAATAATAATTTAAGTTTGAATATAGTAGGAGAAACTTATATTTTTGATGATATACAAAGTGATTATAATATAAAATTAAATAATAAAGAAGATGCAATTAAATTTTATAAACTTTTAAAGGCATTATTTATAATACAAACAGAAATATCGCACCACTATAAATTTGACTTATCAATTGATGAAAAAGGAAGTTTACAATTCAATATTGATAATAAAAAAATAATATATGAAATATTACCAAGTTTTATAAAAGAAGAGTATTTAAAAGCAGAGGACAATAAGCTAAATTTAGTAGATGAAAAAATAGAGTTAGAAAAAGAACTAGATGAACTCCAAAGAAAATCAAGCAAATTAGAAAAAGAATATTTAGAAAAAGAAAAACAAATATCTACTTTTTTGGAGTGCAAAAAATCATTTATTGGAATAGTAAAATATTTTTTTAAATACAAAAAGGTAAATTTAATAAAACAAGAAGGAGAACCAGAAAAAAAACAAGAAGTAAAAGTAATTAGGCTTAATAAATATGGAGAAGTAAAAAGCAATTATACTTTAGAAGAATTGATAGAAATATATAGACAAATAGATAAAGAAGAAATAAGGGTAAAAAACTTAAAATTAGATATAAAAGCTATAAATCAAAGAATAAATAATTTAGAAAACAAAGTAAAAAATGCTATTCTTTATATACAAGAAATTGATGAACATAAAAAAAGCATATTTGAATTTTGGAAATTTACAAATAAAGATAAACAAGAAGAATTACCAGAAGGAAAAATAGAAGATAAAAATAGAGATACACTAAAAAAAATATTTGATTATAAACTAGATTTTGAGGATTTAGCAGCAAGCCTAGATAAAACACAAAGAGAACTACTTACGAAAAAAGAATTAGATAGTATTTATTTAACAACAACAGAAATTTTAGAAGACATTAATAATATATATAGAGGAAAAAAAATAACAAATGAAAGGCTAGAACAATTAAAGAAAAAGGCTATAGAAGAAAATTCATTAATAGAAAAAGAAAATTTTAATATATTTGGTGGAATATCATATGACAATAAAATAAAAATGCTAGCAAATAAAAAGCATAGGGAAGTAGAAAGAGAAGTATTTAGGATATTAGATATAAATAAAAATACCACAATAGAAGACTATACGGGGTATATAAAACAAGTAGTAAAAGATTTAAAAGTGGTCTTTGGAAAAATAAAATTACCACTAAATTTATCAGTATATAAAGCAGATACGAACATGTTAAATAAAGATAATTATAATATATTTAATATAACAGGTTCAAAAGAAATAGGGGAATTATTAAAAAAAGATATTAATTCATTTTATATTTATAAAATTAATTTAAAAGAAAATACACCAATTATACCATTTACAAATATAGTATATTATGAAAATAGTAATCAAACATTACCACTCGGAATGAATGTGTCGGAAAATATTTTATTAAATAATAATTTAATAAATATAGAGCCAAAATTAAAAAAGAAAATAAAAATAGTGTGTTATAGTAATCCAGAAGATGAATTATCTGATATTACAGTAAAAACAATTAATGTAGAAGAATATGAAGTAAAAAGTAATTAGATAAATTTTAGTTTGAATAATTAATGGTGAATAATTAATGTATGAAAAATTGCATTTATGCAATTTTTCTTCCTAAATTATTCATTATTCAATCTTCACTATTCACTAAGAAAATTCAGAATAGTCCCTAGAATTTTCTTATGCAAACTACAATTTATAACAATCATTTTGGCAATCACTAAATTATACTAAAATACTTGTAAATAGTAAAAATATATTATATAATACAAATCGTAATATATATGCCGATGTGGCGGAACTGGCAGACGCACTAGACTCAAAATCTAGCGGGAAACCATGTGGGTTCGAGTCCCACCATCGGTACCATTAAGTTTTATTAATTATAAATACTTCTTTAAAGTTTCGACACTATCTTCTTGCATTACAACAAAATCATTTAAAATATTTTTTACATCTTCAGCTGCATTATTATTTTGGTTTATTAAACGTCTTCCTTCTATAATACCCATGTTAGTGCCTTGCATTAATAATTCTGACAATTTCGAAGTAGTGCTGTCTGTCATAGTTTTCATTTGTATACCATACCATGTCATCATTTTGTTCATAACATTTGTTTCATGTGGTTCTTTATCGCTATAATTAGAATATAAATTATTTACTCTTCTAGAAATATCCCTGTATTTATTGTATTCTGTATCAAGAACTTGTTTAAAATTATTGTCAGATACTTTATCAGATACATAGGAAATAGCATTCATTCCCATTGTAGCACCTTTATTTATTTCATCTAAAATGTTTAGATTTTGATTTTCCATTTTTAACCTCCAATAAAAACTAAATTTTTAACATATTTAGTATTTGCTGTAATAAAAAAAATATTACAGCAAATTAAATTAATTTAAACACCTTATATTAAATATAGTTTTTTTTTTATAGAATTTATGAAAATTTTGTAATAAAATGAAAAATATGGACTCATATATAGTGAAGGGGGTTAAAGTTATGCAGAATATTGAAGAAATATATGAACAACACTCCAATACAGTATATAAATATTTATTCTGCTTAACGCACAATGAAGATATCTCAGAGGATTTAACACAGGAAACATTTGCAATAGCAGTAAAAGAAATCAATAAATTTAAGGGAGATTGCAAAATATCAGTATGGCTATGCCAGATAGCTAAACATTTATGGTATAAGAAATTAAAAAAAGAAAGCAAACAGAAACATATATCTTTTGAAGATTTAGAAAATGAATTGTTAGAGGATGAAACAACAGAAGAAATAGTGTTTAAGAAAGCTGAAAATCTTAAATTATATAAAGATATTCAAAAGCTAGATAATATTTCAAGAGAAATAATATACTTGCGAATGTTTGGAAACTTGAATTTCATTGAAATTGGAGAGATATTAGGTAAATCGGCTAATTGGGCTCGTGTAAAGTTTTATAGATCTAAAGAGAAAATAAAGGAGGAAAATAAAAATGGATAAGAAAACTGAATGTGAAATTGTGCAAGACTTATTATTTGGCTATTCAGATGATGTATTAAATGCAGAATCAAAAAAGTTAGTAGAAAAACATTTATTAGAATGTAAAGAATGTCAAGAAAAGTTTAATGAAATACAAAAGGATATTGAAAATCATGAAAATAACCAAAAGAAGCAAATAGACTATTTAAAAAAAATAAGAAGAAGAAATGCTATAAAAACAATATTAATTTCTGTAGGAATAGTATTTTTAATATTCTTTGTATTCTATTTAAGAAAATTTTTAATAGTAAATGATTTTATGAATAAGGCAAAAGAATCAGCTAAGTCAAATAACATATATAGAGAAGTTTCAAAAATGGTTACAGATGATTCTGTTGCTATAACAAAAGAATGGTATAAAGATGGAAAATACAAACTTCAAACAGATATTTACTCTGAAAAAGGAGTAGAAAATTTTATGACCGTGTATGCAACAGTAAATTCAGATGAAAGAATTACAATCTTTGAAAATAGTAAAGAAGTTAAAATTCAGAAAGATGAATATGTAAAAATGCAAAATGAAGAAAAAAAATTAAAACCTGTAGATAGTAAAAATTATAATTTTATAAATAAACTTAAAATAGCATTTGAATATTCTATACATACATCTACATATCATATAGGTAGAGAATACTATGTAATGAATAAAATTTTTGATAAAAATTCAAATGATGAGGTATGGATTGATAAAAACAATGGGTTAGCTCTAAGAAAAATTGGTAATGAGGTTGCGATAAAATTTTTTGAAGGAACAGATGTTATTAAAGAAGAAATACAGTTAAAATCAGAATATAAACATGAATTTGATACTGTCACAGATGAAGATGTTGCTGTACCAGATTTAACAGACTATAAAATAGAATATGTTTCTATAGATTCTTAAAGAAAATGAAATAGGGCAGATAAGTATTGATACTTATCTGCTTTTATGATAATATTTTTATACAGAATGAAATTTTTTAGCTTTTAAATTTATATTATTAATGAGAGGTAAAAGGTGATTTGTATGAAAAAGAAAATATTAATTGTTTTATTAATTATATTTTTAATTATATTAATTTTTGGAACAATGTATTTAATAGACAGAAAAAGAATGAAAGATAATAAATCAGTTATATTTAGCACTTGGGGGTATGATTATGAACCGCCTGTAAGTACATATAGTTCAAGTCCAACAATTATAGAAAATAAATATTCTAAAACAATTGATAATATTACTTTAGAATTAAATATTCCGAATGAATGGAAATATGAAGAATTATCTAAAAATGAAGAGAATGATTTTTATAAATTTGCATTAAAATTGTATAAAAGCGATAGTAGTAAAAATACTATTTTGTATTATTATCACAATAAATTTGGAGTTTGTGGCACAGGAAGAACCGATAAAAAAATGTATCTAAATAATGGTGCTGAAGCTAATATTGGATTTTATGATGAAAATAAAGAATGGAGCGATATCTCATTTTATAATTTGAATCCATATATAGCATTAGTAAATTATGGACTAGAAGAAACTGAATCAGAAGAAGTTTTAGATTTTGTTAAGACTATAAGAATAATAGATAATAAACCTATTATAAATTGATAAAATATAAAAATTGTGATAAAATTGTAAACATGAGGTGATATAATGCCATTAAAAATAAAAGTTTCTAATAAAGGTGCTGAATTAACAAGTATAAATTTTAATGGGAAAGAAATGCTTCATGATGGAAAAACATTTTGGGATAGACAAGCACCAATACTTTTTCCAATGGTTGGAAGGTTAAGAAATAATGAAACTATAATTAATGATAAAAAATATACAATACCACAACACGGATTTGCAAAGGATATGGAATTTAAATTGCTAAAAGAAACAGAAAATAACAAAATATATAGTACAGAAAGTAATGAAAATACATTAAAAATGTATCCTTTCAAATTTGAGTTGTATACAGAGTATGTAACAAATGAAGATACATTAACAGTAAAGTATAAAGTTATAAATAAAGATAAAGTAGAAATGCTGTTTGGAATAGGTGGACATCCAGGATTTAAGTTAGATTTAGAACAAGATGAGTATTATTTAGAATTAGAAAAACAAGAAGAAAATATAGAATTTATGGAAGTAGAAGGGCAATATATTTCAAACATTCCATCAAAAAATCTTTTAAAAAGTAAAAAAATAATATATATTGAAAAGAACAGCTTTATAAATGATGCTATAATGATAAAGAATTTTAGTTCAAAAAAAATATTTTTAAAACAAAAAAAGGATAATAAAAAAGTACTGGAATTTAATATGGATGATTTCCCTATTCTTCGGAATATGGACTGTGCCTAAAGCACAATTTATATGCTTAGAACCATGGTTTAATACAGCAGATAAAATTATAGAAACAGGATACTTCAAAGATAAAGAAGGAATAAAATCATTAAAACCAAATAACGAATTTGAGTGTAAATTTAGTGTGAAATTTTTTTAATATAAGGGAAGTATTATATGGAAAAAAATATGTTGCTAATAGTTAATCCAAAAGCTGGGAAAGGGACAATAAAAAAGAAATTGCCTAAAATTATTAAAAATTTTGAAAAAAGAGGATACGAAACTAAAACTGTGTATACAAAAGTAAATTACAATCCAACTGATATTTTAAAAGATAATAACAAAAATTGGGATTTAATAGTTTGTTGTGGAGGAGATCGGAACATTAAATGAGTTAATAAATGCTGTAATGAAGTTAGAAAGAAGACCACAAATAGGATTTATTCCGCTTCGGAACAATGAATGATTTTGCAAGAACAATAAAATTATCTACTAGAAAAACATTTTTAGCAAAAAACATAGATGAAGGAACAATTATTCCTTCAGATATAGGAAAAATTAACAATTCATATTTTAATTATGTTGTTGCATTTGGAGCATTTACACCCGTTTCGTATGTTACATCACAAAAACTAAAAAAGAGATTTGGAAAATTTGCTTATTTTATTGTAGCAACTAGATATATTAATAGAATAAGGGGATATAAAGTTACAATAGAAGCAGAAGGAAAAAAAGTTACAGATGAGTTTATATTTGGTTCTATTAGCAATTCAAAATCAATTGGAGGATTCGAATGGTTTAAAAAAAGCGGAGTAAAAATAAACGATGGAGAATTTGAGATGCTTTTTATAAAAAAACCTAAAAATTTTGCTGGATATATAAAAACAATAGTATCAATACTATTTAAACAACATCAAAAGAAAAAATATTTTGAATATTTTCAGACAGACAAAATAAAAATAACATCAGACATAGGAATTCCATGGACAATAGATCGGAGAATATGGTGGAAGAAAAAAGAAAGTAGAAATTAATAATGTTAATAAGGCTATAGAATATGTAATACCAATATAAAATTTACTAAAATAGGAGATTATATATGAATAAAAAAATAAATATAATATTAATAATACTATTAATTTTATTAATTATAACTTCAATAGGAGTTGGGATATACTATATATATAATAAATATAAAAAGCAAGATCCTTTTGAATTAGAATGGGTAAGAATTTACTATGATTATATGAAAAAAAATAATGAAGAATTGAAAAAACAACAAAAAACATTAAAATACTATCGCGAAAATGAAAAGATACAGTTTTGTGAAATTGAAAACATAAAAAATCCAATAATGCTTTATAATTATGAAGAACTAGGCCAAGATTTTACAAAAGTTCTTTATATAAATGACAATAATACAGTAAGTCAGATTGAATCATTCAAAAAAGATTCAGATGTTGAATTTTTATATGATATTGAGGAAAATAAATTTGATTATTACATATGTGAGGTAAATGGCAATGAAGAAAAATATACTAAAATTTTTGAGAGCATAAAAGCGAATAAAGTAAATGAAAATATAGAAAGTGCTGATCAAATTCAAGAGATAAATATTGATAATGCTGTTACATTTAGAAATGATGAAAAAACATCAGTTACTACAGTAGATGGTCAAACACTTGAACTTCTGAAATCTGAAGAGAAATTTATTAAAACAAGTATAGTAGAAGACAATTGGAATAATATTAATTTAAATAGTTATGAAGACGAAATAAAAAGAGAGATTTCTATTGCTGTGAAGGGAATAATTAAAGATTTAAGTAAAGAGGAAAAGCAAACAGTATCTCAAAAAAGAGAAGAAATAGAAAATAGAAAAGAAGAAATGAAAAAAGCAGTAGAAGAAATTGAGAGAGTAAGAAAGGAAGAAGAAGAAAGAAAAAAAGCTGAAGAAGAGGCAAGAAAAAAGGCTGAAGAAGAAGCTAAAAAAGCAGAGGAAGAAGCTAGAAAAAAAGCTGAAGAAGAAGCTAAAAGGTTAGAAGAAGAACAAAGAAATAGGGAAGAGACGCAATCTCGGAACTTATACATTGAGATATGGAATATATAAGGGAATAGATTATTGGACAGTAGGTGATCCATTAAGCAAATATGAAATAACAATTGAATTAAAGGAAGGTGGAACATATACCCAAACAAACTTAATTACAGCAGCTGGAATGACAGAAACATACACTGGAACATTTACCTTAAGCAATATACAAGGAATAGGAACTTATATAACTTTTAGTGTTAATGAAGAAGCATACAAAATAACGGGTAACAACCAATTTGAAAGTTCAACAGGAGCAATAATAAAATATGAAGAACAGGAGTAATAAAATGGATATAAGAGAAAGACTTAGAGTAGAAACAAAAGGATATTCTATGTATAACGTAAGAAGAATGGAATATAAAAAACAAAATTCAGATACTATTAATTTTCGTATTAGTCCAGATCCATTTAAGTTAACAAGACAACAAAAAACAGAAATAGAAGATATAGGAAAAGCAATATGTAATTATATGGATTCTTGTATTGAACTATATAAGACTGATGAGAATGTTCATATACTTTTGGATAAGGGCAAACCAAATGAATTTAAAAATGTAAATGATATAAAATATCTGTTTTTAAGACCAGATCTTATTTTAACAGATACTGGATTTTGTGTATGCGAAATTGAAACAAGCCCGTTTGGTCTTGGCTTAGCTGAAATATTAAATAGAGCATATGGTAATCAAGGATATGATACAGTTGTATATCAGAATCAATTGAAAAATTATATTCAATCTCAAATAAATGATTCAGGCACAATTGCCTATAGTGATAAAGTTAAAGCATTTGAAGGACAACTACAATTTATGGCTACTGATTTGTTTTCCAGTGCTAGTAAAATATGGAATGCAAAACAAATTGATTCTCAATCAATAACTAATAAACAAATATATAGAGCATTTTATTTAAATGAAAAATTTACAGATAAAAATGTTTATCAATTTTTACAGCAACCTCATTTGTATATACCAACATCTACACCACAATTTGAAGAAAAAGCTTTGTTATCTTTTATTTGGGACAAGCGATACGCAACTACATTAAAAGAAAGATTAGGTAATGGAGACTTTAGTTTATTAAGAGAAATAATACCTAAGACATGGGTACTAGGAGAAGAAAAATATGTCGATGGTGGATTACCTAATGGAATACAAGATGTTTTGGAATTAGCTGATTTAAGTAAAAGTAATAGAAAATTTGTATTAAAACAAAGTGGATTTTCTATTTCTAGTTCATGGGGAGAGGGAGTAAAGTTTTTGCATAAATTTGGAAAAAACAAGGTAATAGAATTGCTAAAAACGGCGGCTGAGGATAAAGAACATCTGTATGTTATTCAGGAGTTTGGTCAAGGAAAAAATGTGCCTATGTCATTTATTGATGAAGATGGAGTATTACAAAATATAAATGCAAAAATTAGAATCACTCCATATTATGCATATATGGGAAATAATAAAGGAAAAATAATTGCTGCAAAAGTTACTGGATGCGAAAATACAGAGTATATTCATGCAAGTACAGCAAGTATTAATACGGCAATTTCATATGAAAAAGAAGATGATGAAAGAATTTAATTAAAAGAAAGGGGAATAAATAAAATGAATTTATTAATAGTAAGACATGGTAAAACAAATTGGAATACTGAAAAAAGAGCAGCTGGTTTAACTGATGTAGATTTAAACGACGAAGGAATAGAACAAGCAAAATTATTAAGAGATAAATTAAAAGACACAGATATTGATGTTATAATATCTTCTCCTTTAAAACGTGCAATTAGAACTGCTGAAATTATAAACGAAAAACATAATTTGAATATTTTAATTGATAAAGATATAATTGAAAGAAATTTAGGAATTTATGAAGGAAAACCAAATGATCAAGAAATCTTTAATCAAATAAGATACTATACTAAAAATGTTCCTGTAGAAAATGGAGAAGACTGCAGAACATATACAAACAGAGTTTTTAATTTTTTAGATAAAATAATAAAACAGTATAAGAACAATACAAAAACTGTACTTATTGTATCCCATGGATTTTTTTTAAGAAGTGCATCATGGTACTTCAATGGGTTACCTACAGAACCAGAACAGGTAATTAGAATAAAAAATTGCCAAATAGATAGATATATGGTATAATTGTATTTACAAATATTAAATTATATTCTAATAAAGTAGAAGGGAGAAATAAAAATGTTTAGAATAAAAAATTATGAAAAAATTATACTAACAATTTTGACTATATTTTTATTAATTATTATACCAAATATAGTAAAAGCGAAAGTTAGTGTGTCAAGCATAGAAATAACACAGGCTCCAACAAAAACAGTGTATAAAGTAGGAGAAGATTTTGATAAGACAGGAATGATTGTAACAGCAACATATTCAGATGGATCAAAAAATGAAATAACGGATTATAAGATAGATAGAGGAACAAATTTAGAAATTAATCAAAAAGATGTGTTGATATATTATACAGAAGGAGATAGAGAAATAGAAGCGATTCAGCCGATAACCATAATAAAGATGGAAAAAATAGAAATAACACAGGCTCCAACAAAAACAGTATATAAAGTAGGAGAAGATTTTGATAAAACAGGAATGATTGTAACAGCAACATATTCAGATGGATCAAAAAATGAAATAACAGATTATAAGATAGATAGAGGAACAAATTTAGAAATTAATCAAAAAGATGTATTGATATATTATACAGAAGGAGATAGAGAAATAGAAGCAATTCAGCCGATAACCATAATAAAGATGGAAAAAATAGAAATAACACAGGCTCCAACAAAAACAGTATATAAAGTAGG
>CANQYS010000011.1 GCA_947628115.1 uncultured Clostridia bacterium
GGAATATTCCACATATATTGTACTATTCTATAATCACAAAATGGAACTCTAAGCTCTAATCCATTCTGCATTGACATTCTATCAGACCTATCTAATAATGTTTGCATAAACCAATTTATAGTTAAATATGATATTTTTCTTTTTTCCGCTGTTTCTTTTGAATCTGTATCTAAAATATCTACATTATTTAAACTTTCTTTATACCTGTAATCTATATATTCTTTTAAATTAACTTCTTTAGATACATTTGGATTTAATAATTTTTGTCTTTCGTCAAGTGCAATTGACCATGGAAAAGTATTACTATTTAATGCATCCTCTCTAAAAAACCATGGATATCCTGCAAATATTTCATCTGCACATTCACCAGATAAAGCAACTTTTGCTTCTTTACTTATATTCATACAAAATAATAACATTGAAGAATCTACATCTGCCATTCCCGGATAATCTCTTGCAATCATTGCATCTTCTAAACTTTTAGCAAGTTCTGGTGTATCTATTACTATTTTGTGGTGATTTGTATCAAACTTTTTTCTCATTATATCAATGTAATAGTTATCCGAATTTGGTTGAAAATCACTTTTTACAAAGTTTTTATCATTATCCACATAATCTACCGAAAAAGTATCTAGTTTTCTTGGAAAATCTATATTTTTATAATAATTACTTGCATATGCAGTTATTATACTCGAATCTAATCCTCCAGAAAGCATTGCACATAATGGTACATCAGAAACTAACTGCTTTGAAATAGAATCTTCAAGTAGTTCTCTTATAGTTTCACATGTTTTTCCAAAGCTATCTTTATGTTCTCTGCTTTCTAGTTTCCAATATCTATCTATATGAATCCCTGATTTATTAAAAACTAAAAAATGTGCAGGTTTAAGTTCATTTATTCCTTTAAATATTCCGCTACCTGGAGTATGTGCTGGACCGAAGTCCAAATAATTCACATATACCTTCTTTATCTATTTTTGCTTCTACATTTGGGTATTCTAGTATTGCTTTTACTTCTGATGCAAAAACAATAGTATCATCTATTAACGTGTAATATAACGGTTTTATACCAAAATGATCACGAACTAAAAATAATTCTTGCTTCTTATCATTCCATACAGCAAAGCTAAATATACCATTTAATCTATGCAATATTTCTGTACCATAATGAATAAATGCTTTTAATAAAACTTCCGTATCTGAGTATCCGTTTAAACTCATACCCCAAATCTTCTAATTCTTCTTTTATTTCATCTTTATTATATATTTGCCCATTATATACCATTGTGTATGTTACATCATTATACTTTACACTCATAGGTTGTTTTCCATTTTTTGCATCTATTATTATTAATCTTCTATGTCCTAAATTTATATTTTTATCAAAAAAATAACCTTCTTCGTCTGGACCTCTCTTTTGTAATTTTGAATTCATATTTTTTACAATATGTATATCATTAGATAAAATTCTTTTTAAACTAGCAAATCCTACAAAACCACACATATTAGCCTCCTGTTTTTTATTTATTATATGTATTATATGCAATTTTATATTTTTTGTTGAATTCTATTTTTAAAGTTTTATAGGCGAGATTAAAATCTCGCCCATATATTTTATACTTTTGTATTATTTTAACAAGTTTTTTTATTACAACATATTAGCATTATAATTCTAATTATTAAAAGTATTAATAATGTTACTAGGAACAAAACTATTGCTCCTATTCCTAAGAATGTTACAAGTCCTGTTAAATTTCCTATTAATAATCCAATTATAAATGTTAATAAAATTGATAACACAAATATTACTATATCAACACAACATTTTCTTTTCTTTTCTTTTTTAAAACAAACTTCTACTTGTGGTTCCATAATATAAAAGCACCTCCCTATTATGTTAGGCTATATAATATATTATGACATTTATCTACATTTTGTGATAACACTTTTTTTTTCTTTTCCGGACGGACTAATTTTAGTCTTTTAAAAAAGACTAAAATTAGTCCGTCCGGAAAAGGAAAAAAATTAAATTTCTTCTATAATTATTCTATTTTCTTTGTTTTTTTTGCTTATTTCATTTGCCCTATATGAACATATTTTATATTCATTTTTATTATCAAATTTTATGGTTATAGATTTTGTATAACTTGATTTTTCTGGTTGATATTCTTCTATAATAAGACTACCACCACATTCTTTTAAAGTTTCAAATGTTGTTATAAATCCTATTCCGCTTCCTCCAATATCTTTATGTGTAGTTATCTGCTCTTGTCCTAACTTTAATAATGTTTCTATTTCAAATTCTATACCACTATCAGATACGCAAAATTCATAGGTTCCATCTTTTATTCCTAATACTGCGACGATACTTTTATAACTGTTATTGCTCGAATTTACTGCTATAATTGCATCTCTAATATGATCTCCTATTAATGTTTCTAATTTATTTTTAGGTATCGTATTATTAATTAAATGATAAATATTTCCTGTTATTTGAAGTTTAAACTCAATGCCATTTTTATAGCACTCTTTTTGCATATAATTAAACATATCATCTATCTCTGGAATTTGAGTTAATGGTAATTTAGATAAGCCTTTTGCTTCTTGTAGTTTATTCGAATATTCTTTAGTTAAATTATTTACTCTATCTAAAATGTATATTTCTTCTCCTGTCTCTGTATTCATTTCTTTTATTTTTGTTTCTAATGCTCTTTGTCTATTGTAAAATTCATGATTTATTTTACTAATTTTAAATTTTTCTTCTTTTAGTTCATTAATAGTTTTATCTTTATCTTCTATTTCCTTTTTATATTCTTCAATTGTTTTCTTAAGTAAGTTTTGCTTATAAAATATATTTAATGTTTTTTGTATTATTAATATCATAAAAACTATTAAAGTTACAAGAGTTATAATTTCATGTCTTATTAGTTCAGATCCATGATACTTGCTAAGTAATCCATATGCTAATATAATTATTGAACTTATATTAATTGTAATTAAATCTAAAAATCCATTTCTACTCTTTTCCTCCAAAAATGAAAATCCATTTTTTATTCTTTTTATTTTAAATAGTCTTAAAAGAATAGCTATTTCTATTATTATTATAATTATAAAATTAACTATACTATTTTCAATTTTTAAAATTTCTCTTGGAATAGTTTCGATAATTGCGGCAATTGTAAATACAGCATACACTATTGCATTTGCCATTAATACAGGTATTGTCAATAAATATTTTTTATTAATAATATTATTAAGTATAAATATTTGTATACAAAGTGAAAGAATTATAATAAATATAACATTAATATATGGTTTAAGTACAATATATAATAATGTTAATATAACTGATACTAAAAAAATTAACAAATATTTATTGCATTTCATATTTTTATAATTGACAATTTTGATAGTTGTAATAAATGAAAAAATATTTATGAAAAAGATTTTTATTATAATATTTATTAAATCTACGTTCATCTATTTTATTCCTTTTTTATTTATATCAGTATTATATACCTTAAAAAAAAAGTAATCAATATAACATTGTGATTTCACTATGTTATTTGATTACTCTTTTTTTTACATTTACTATAATCCTAGTACATATGCTAACCATTCCCAAAAGCTCATTCTCCTCACCTCCATTATATTTTTATAATAAAAAAATATCACTTATACCCAATTGTATAAGTGACTAATGGAAGTACAAATATTTTACATTTAATTATATTTTATTACATAAAATGACTTAAAGTTGTTTTTTTATTTTATCTGCATAATAATATATAAATTCAGTTGGTGTTGGCACACCTGTTTCATAATTTATTCTTGCTGTATAATATGTACTCAAATCTTCTAGCGATGATATTCTCCATGCATGTAATATAGCATTTTGCATTGCTCTGCTAATAGTACTATTTGATTTTTTATATTTATTTACTAGATATTGAATAACTGTAACTTTGTTTCCGCTGTCTGAATTTTCTATTATATACAAAATAGAATCATATAAATATTTTCTACCTTGCAAATGCATACTAATTCCAATCAAATCCAATTCATTATTAATTTTATTAGATATTATATTTAAATTATTATTTTGCTCGTCTTTTTCTATTTTTACAGTATCAGTATATCCTCTTATCAATAATAATGTATTTATTACATTTTCTTGTAGATAATTATTTTGCTTTTTATAAAATATAAAATCCACTCCATTTTTATGAAGAAAATCATATACAGAATCTGAACATACATTTGTTGTTACAACAATTTTAGGTTTGTTTGGTAAATTTAATTCTTTTAATTTATTTAAAAAATTAAATCCAGTGCCTGTACCATTGTTTAACTCTAAATCTAATATAATTCCTTCTGGCATATCTGATTTTACATATTTTAATCCTTCAATATCAGATCCTGTTATTCCAATAAATTCAATGTCATTCCTCTTTGTAGCTATTTTTCTATAAATATTGCATTCATTATAATCATCCTCTATTATTAATAATTTCATTGGTCCCATATAATTGCTCCTTATATTTGTTCATTTTCTTTAATATAATATCATAAAATATAATATTTTGGTATTGCTTTTTATTACTTTTTTAAATTTAAAAATCTTTATAATATGTTTATAAATTAAGGAAGAGGTATTTAAATGAAAGAAGCAATTGGAAAAAGAATAAAAAATATTCGTGAAAGCATGAAAATGACAAAAGAAGATTTTGCAAAAGCTATTGGTATATCTGGTCAATATCTAGGTATAGTAGAACGCGGTGGAAGTTGCTTGTCAGTTGAAAAATTAAAGTCACTTTGTGATTTAACTAATCTTTCTGCAGATTACATTCTATTTGGAAAAGATAATAATTTAATTGACACAACAAAACAAAAAATTTCTAATTTTAGTGATATCCAAATTGAAGTTGGTTGTAATGCATTAAAAGACTTAGCATTATTTATAAAAAGTCTTGATTAATATTTGCCAACTGCTAAAGTGTAACTAATATTTGAAAATAATATTTTGTTTTTCAAAATAACATATTGACATTTTTTGTCACTTTTGGTAAGATATGGTATGTTAAATACCATATTTTGTAAAAGGAGTTGTTAATATGTTAAAGCAAAAAATTAATAATAGTATGAATTTAAAATTTGATAAGAAAATTAATAATTATCAAGAATATACTCAAAATCAAAAGCAGATTAATTGCATAACAAAAGTTTTAGTAGAAAATGCAAATATACCTCCATTACTTATAGATTGGTTAATTGATTGTGTTCAAAAAAATACTACAATAAGAAACAATTTTTTAAATAACATTAAATAATTTATATTTTTAAAAGTACAGAATTTGATATATTACATTTTCTGTACTTTATTTAATTTATGAAAGCCAATTAGCGTTATTAATTATTCAATTGTCTAAAATTAGTCCGTCCGAAAAAAGAAAAAAAATCTAAAATTAGTCCGTCCGAAAAAGGAAAAAAACTTAGTTTATTCCTCTTGATTGTTTTATCATCAAATCTCCAAATACTGCATATCCCGTTGTTGGATCACTTACTAGTACATGTGTTACTGCTCCTATAAATTTATTGTTTTGTATTATTGGGGCTCCACTCATTCCGTTGCACAATTCCTCCAGTTAGTTCTAATAGTTCTTCATCTGTAACTTTTATTAGCATACTTTTGTTATTGCTATTGTTATTTTTATATATTTTTTCTATTTTTATATTATATTCTTTTCTTACTCCGTTATCTATATTTAATAAAATTTTTGCTTCTCCTGTTTTTATTTCATTTCTTTTTGCTACTTCTATTTCATTACTATTACTAATATTTAATTCACTTATATTTGTTATATTTCCATATATTCCAAAATCTGTATTTATTCCTACTGTTCCTATAGTATGACCATTTATTATACTACCTTTTATTTCACCTGGAACCCCTTCTTTCCCTTTTATTATTGAAGATATTCTAGATGTTACTAATTCTCCACTAGATATATTTATAAGTTTTTCTGTATCTATATCTACAATTCCATGTCCTAATGCTGCGAATTTTTTAGTTGATGGTTCATAATAACTTATAGTTCCAATTCCTGCTGCGCCATCTCTTACCCATAATCCTAATTTGTATTCGTTATTGTCTGTTTTTATTGGCTCAATATTTGTTGTATATTCTACCCCATCTCTTATATATTTTATGCTTAAATCTTCTCCATTAGAATTATTTACACTATCTATTAATTCTGCTGTACAAGTAACTTCTTTTTTATTAATTTCTACAATCATATCTCCCTCTTCTATTCCAGTATTTTCATATGGTTTTTTACCTTCTATTTCTGTCATTCCAACTACTAATACTCCACTTGTATATAATTTTAGTCCAACAGAATTTCCTAAAGGAATTACTGTAGTAGTTGGAATTGTATTAACTTCTATTTCTTTTATTTTAACAATATTAAATAAACTTAATTGAACTTTTTTTGTTTCCACTGTATTTGTATTTTGTATATTACTTGAGGTTTGAATAGTTTTATAATATTCTCCTTCATCTTTAATATAAATTCCAAAAACAGTATCCAAATTTAATTCTTCCCCTTTAAATAAAATTATGTTATTTGGCATAGAGGTTATATTTGTTACATATATTAAAATTATTAATAAAAACAAAATTAATAATATTCTTTTAAAAATTTTCATAAAAAATAGTCACCCTAAATTTAGGATAACCATTTTTATTTTTTTGAAACATTTTTTATTTTTGTAATATTTTTAACTATTTTTAAAAATATATATTTGTACATTTTTTACAATGTAAACTGAAACAAAGGGGGCTATTTTCCTCTTTGTTTCAGTATTTTAATTATCTAAAATTGCATATATAGTACCAAATGTAAATTTTGTTTTATATTTAATTACTAATTTATAGTTACTATAGAAGGTTACAGTTCTATTATTTGGAAGATTATTACTATATTTAGTTTCGCCGTATGTTATTGTACTTCCTGTATTGTGATTCATTTTAAAATCGCTTTCTATAATTTGCCATTTTGTTCCTGTTGAGTTATTCTTTTCATCACTTGTCCAATTCCATGATGCTGTTATTTGTTGTGAATTTCCATATTCAAGTGTTACTGTATCCCCTTTGTTGTATGTTGTTGTTCCTGTTTTTAAAGTAGCATAATATTTCTTTTTTTGCAGTTGTATTGATATTGGGGTACTTCCTCCATTATTATCTTTTGTAATTGTTATTGGATTAAGTGTACCATATAATGTGCTACTTTTTCCACTCTCTGCTATATCGTAATAGGTTTTTGATACTGTATAATTTACTGTAGGATGTTTTGACCATACTTTAATTTCTTGTTGTCCATTTACAGTGTAGATTTCATCAATAACATTGCCTTGGTCATCTGTAAATTGTCCTGTTATTTTTAAATTACCATTAGTCTTATTAATTATAGTATGTGTTAGTATTCTTTTGTGTAATTGTGTTGTTATTTTGTGTATATTGGTATTACTATCGTATGCTCCAGATGTTGCTGTTGTAGTTCCTATATTTTCTGCTTTTCCTTCAACTAAGTAGTTATCATCATCTGATACTATATTATACTTAACTGTGGCTCCTTTTTTTACTATAAATGATAAAGAATGTGTATCTTCTTTAGTGATAGTTTTTGTTATAGTTCCTACCGAAGGAGAAGCATTAGATTCATCGCCTCCAGGGAAGGCATCATTAGTAACTTCTATATTTACAGTAGCACTATCAATATCATCAGGAAAGTCAGAAAGTTCAATGGTACAAATATTATATATATCAGCTGACAAAATATATAAACAACCTCCAGCAGCTTGAGAAACTACTTCTTTGTTTTCATTATTCCAATATCTAGATCCTCCTGCTCCCTTTGTTCTTCCAATACCTGCTGTAAGAACAGATTGGTCTATAATAGAAGTTCCACCGATAAGTATTTTGAGTAACCTTTCCACCATTCCATTCTCCAGAGCCATTATTCTTACATGAATTATAATTTGGTGTATAGTCTTCATTACTATTTACATTTTTACTCTCTAAACTTCCACCCAATCCATCATTATGTCCATCACCTAATATATCAGTACGTAATCCTCCAGCATGACCTCCATATGTTATAATACTAAAACCTGTATCAGTATTTATAAATTTTGATTCTTTTCCGTCTAATCCATTAGTACCAGAAATATTACCATAACCTCCTACAGAATAGTTATATGTTCCTGCTGGCAGATGAACTTTAGCAATAAATCCTGCTCCTGCTCCACCGACCTACTTTACCAGCTGTAGTATTATTTGGATAAGATCCTCCACCACCAGTCATTATGATATAATAATCACCTTCTGGTATATTAACATTTCCTTCTATAGAATTATTTGGTTCATTTTCTTCTATTGCTAGTACATATGCTTCTTTTTTCTTATAGTATATTTTTATCTCATAGCTATTTCCTCCTGTTGATTCACAATCTATATAATCGTCATCGTTGTTGATTATTACAGTATCACCTAATTCTATTGTATATTGACCTTCACCTTCAAAATCTTCGTATTCTACATTAGGTGCATTTTTTGTATTAATTTTTAGAGATATATCTTTTGTATCAATTACTATCTTATTTGAATCATCTAAAATTCCTTCATTTATAGAAAATTCATCTTGTAATTTTATATTTGTTATACCACTAATTTCTTTATCTTTATTATCATAATCATATAAACCTAATTTTATTGTATATGATTCATTCTCTTCTGGAGGAGTTGGCGGTTCTACTACTTCTCCTCCACCACCTGGGGTACCTCCTCCTGCTACTACTGTTTCTGGTTTGGTTGTTATTTTTGCAATATATCTTTCTCTTGCAAGTGCTGTGTTATATGCTAGTTTTTGCTCTCCTTTTTCTTCATTACCTAAATCTCTTTGTATCATACAATTATAACATTCTTTTAACATATAAATTTTATTATCTGTTAAATCCTGGTTCGCATGCATATAATAGTATTTTGTAGTATTACTATCAATTTTATATGATTTTAATATAAAGTCAATATTTCTATATCCTTTAATATTACCTATCTCTAATTTAGGACAATATAACTTATTTGAATAATCTATTCTGTGGTAATATTCATCTTTATCACTTACTAAATATATTTCATTTGGATCTACATAATCTTTATTTTCAGTACTTGTTGCTATTGCATAATTATTATAATATTTTGTTCCTATTGGAATATTTTGCAAAAAAGTTACTAATGATACATTGCTTAATATTAAATCCCAATCAGTTTCAGATAAAACAGGTAACTGATACTCTCCAGGTGAATTTTTACTATAACTTATTATTGCTTGGTTTAAATTATCAACTATTGCTTTTTTTATTACTTCTCTTCGTTCTTGGTTAAAATCAGATATTGGATTCTCAAAATCCATCGTGTCCTTTATATAGTCAATACCGTAATTTGCTTGCCCATTCAGTAAATAAATATGATTCAACGCAATAATTGATAGCACTATAGTCTAAATCAATATTATTATTTTCCAATCCATAAGTACTAGGATCAGCTATTTCACGAACATTAGAGTCCGACACTGCAATATCATCACTGATTTTTTCAAACCAAAGTCCTTTAGAACTGCTATCTAATCTTTGATATAGTTCTTTACCACTTGGAATAACACATTTTTTATAAGTGCCAGAAGTGATATCATCTAAATATGTTTTTCTACCATCATGGTCTAATTCAAAGCATTTTTTTGAATCATCTATATAAATTTTAACGTTATCTGTAGAATATACATAATTATATGTTTCTGTCTGCATTGTCGCAGAATTTTCATCATAATAAGCTATCCTTTCGGATAAATATTCTGGTTTTATGTCTTGGTTATCTAATTTTATATTGCTAATATTATTGTTACTTCCGTTTACTCCTTGAATTCTGTTTTTATTAACAAGATAACCGGATTTTTGTGCATATTTTTCATCTATTTTACTATATACTGTTATATAATTATCCAAAGTATAATTTATTATTACGTCATTATATTCTTTTGAATAAGCAGAAAATGGTTTTAATATATGTTTATATTCTGTATCTGCCTTAGTTGGATCTAATGTAAAATATTTTCCATTATAGGTTCCATCACCAATACCCGTTTTTGGTTTATACAATATTTTGTCTTTATCAGAGGGTTCATAGGTATACCCTTTTATAATTCTACTATCTACTAACTCTTTTTTCATAGTTACTGTAACTTCATTTTCGTCTTTTATTGTAATTCTAGTTTCTGCAGGTGAATAAATATAGTATCCATCATATAATGTGTATGCTATTGCTGGTATATATGTTAATATTGTTTCTTTGCTGGTTCCACCTATACCAAGATTATTTGCTAATGAAGTGGTAAACGTATTAATAGATGCCGTTATATCTCTACGTTTTGAATCGGAAGTTGCAGAATAATTAGAATTCCATTCTACTGTTCCTATTTCATAGGCCTCTATTGCATCTTTAGTGGATGCTAATAATTTTGTATTATATGATGTTTGCATATTTATTGTATCTCTTTGTAATGCCATATAATATGATGTAACAATTATTATTGGCAATACTATAATTAAAAATAAAGCTATTAAATTTTGTAATTTCATTTTTTCACCTCATCTAGCCTATGTTATTCTTTAAATTTATATAAAAATTTTATTTTTTAATTATTAAAATGAGAAGTACATTATAAGCATTTAATAGAAAACGCATCTAAAACTACTTCTCACTTCTATTTTTAATATATTTTTATTTAGTAACGTCCATCTCTCACACACATAGCTGAAGCACTTGCAGCTGTAGCTGATGTACCTTTTCCACTAATCATATAACATATATTCATTAATTGCTGTGCAAAACTAGTATCAACTTGATAAACCTTAAAAATTATATTATCATTTATATTTAACAAATAATCTTTCGCTTCTGCTTCGTTTATTGGATATAAACAATCTTCAACATCAGTTGTATAATAAAAAATCCTTGCATTTTCTCCTGGTAAATCTCCACTAGTAATAACAGTTGGTTTATCAAGATTTCCAGCATCTTTTTGTATTTCTATTTCATAATTATATACATGATCAGGTGGTAATGAATCTAGATATGCTTCCAAACCACTCGCAGTTATTTTGCCTTCAGTCGCTATTTTATTTACATATTCTGATGTTTCTGATTGTAATAACGATTGTGCAATATCATCATTTCTTTGTGCTACAGCCATCATTGGAAATACTATAATAACTACTGTTCCTATTAATATTACTACTATTGTAATTAATGTTTCATCCATAGTTTATCCCTCCTATTTACTTGATTTGATATTATTATAATAAGTTCTATCATAATAGGTTATATATATTTTTTTTACTCCATTTTCTACCGTAATTTGTGTTCCGTCATCTGCTGTTTTATATATACCAGTTAATGGAACTTCTATAAAATCTTCTATATACTCATGTCCTTTAATACTATTTATATTATCAGTTATAAATTTATTGATTACTTCTTCTGAATTTGCACTAAATTGGCTTATTATATTTCCATTATATTCAACTCCAAATTCTTCTCCCCTGTCATTTACAACTGAAACTGTTATAGATTCTTCCATACTTTTGTATAATGTAGCTACAATAGTTGATATATCAACTATTCTGTTTTCTTCTTTTGAATCTTCATAACTATAAAAGTTTGTTTTATCTGCATGATATAAAACAACATCTGATGCTAATTTAGCTTTTGACATCATTGAAAATGTAATTGCAATTGCCACTATAAAAACAAGTACTGAAAATGAAATTTTTAATGCATCTGCCAAGTTTTCCATAATATTTCACATCCTCTATTAAGGATTACTAATCTTTATTTCTGTTACATACCCGTTAGCATCATATCCAGCAACATCTACTTTATAAGATTTAGCTGGGATAATATTACTTTTAATTCCACTTATTGTATCAACATCAGAACCACTATAAATATCATACGAAACTGTAATTACAGTTTTTCTTCCTTTAGAATTATTGTTTGTTTGTATAGTATCTAATAAATCTTTTACAACAGAACCCTTTTGTGTTCCTGCATATTTTGTAAAGCTATCATTATATGTTTGTATTGCCATTGTATCAGATAATCGTTTGCTACTGTCTATTGTTCCTTTTTGTGATGATATTATATATACTCCTATTGATATTAATATTATTGCAATTAAAACTGCCCCAGCCATAATTAGTGCTTTTGATGCATTTTCCATACATTTTCCTCCTTTGTTTACATATTACTTATCCACAGATTAAAATATATTATTAATTAATATACTTTAGTCTATGGATAGGTTTTCCATCCATAGAACTTGTATTAATTAATATTCAAAAAGACCATTTGTTAAATTCGAAATAGTATTTATACCTGTTTGTGATTGAGTATCAATCATTTGAGATGTATTTTCTGCAGATCCTGAAGCATTTCCAGATCTACTAATTAACATAACTCCTAAGCTTATTAATACTATTGATATTAGTACTGCACCAGCTATAATTAAAGCTTTTGACGCATTCTCCATAATATTTCCTCCTTTGAATTTTTTAATTTATTTTATCTTTAGAATTTCTTATTCTAAAAGTTAATAACATTTTTATGTTTCTAATTCTTCAAAAATTAATTTAGAAACTTTGCCAGTTTTTTTATGATATTCGACGCTTGTACATTTGAATTGAATAAGATTAAAATTTTTTACAAAATTTATAATTTTATTATTGTATATTTCTTCCATTGGATACGTTTTATCTATTGTTGCCATTTTTAAATCAATTTTTATACTGTTTTCTCCATTATCTATGTAGTATCCTTTTTCATTTTTATTTACACTATTTTTTTCATTTTGATCTATTGCTTTATTAATTAAACTTGCCAATTCTGTTCCTGATACTTGCTTATCTAAATAATATTCATATTCCTTGTTCCATTTTATTACTTGTACTTTTTGATTGTTAAAGTTTATTATTACAATGCAGACTATACAAATTATAATAAAGAAGATTGCTAATAGTATAAATAATGTCTGTTTCATTTATGTACTCCTCTCTTTTATTATAATATTTTTTACTACAATATGCAACATTAATTTTATTTTTTGTTTATAAATTTACATTTTTGGTCCTGTAAATAAATAATTTTAAGTACAATACTTTTGCTCATGTCCTAACTAATTTTACTAAAATTAATCACACTTACCATTCCTTTATATGGACAATCTTCCATGTGGTAATCTATCCCAACTTTATATCTTACATCTTGATTATCTTTTATTAAGTCTGTTAATCTATTATTATCTAAATCTATTTTACTTATATTATTTATTTTAACATCTATAATTTTGCTATTATATTTGTCATTATAATTTTTTGCCGTTTTTATAGCGGAAACTACATCATGTATAGTTATAACTTCTTTGCCTTCATATTTTGTAAATTTTCTATTTATTTCCGTAATTTCTGAAACTGTTGTTGTGTAATGGTAATTATTTACAACATCTCTATACCCTATAAATAACTGTACTGCAATTACTAAAATTATTATTGCTACAAAAACTCCACCAGCAATTAACAATGCTTTTGATGCATTTTCCATTGTTCCTCCCTATTTACAATTTATACTATTATACCTCTATAAAACTCATACCATTTATTCGTCCTGTTCTATTATTATATGATACTCCATTACATTGAAAATTTTTCTTCTTAAATTCATCAAATGTTTCACCTTGTATACCAATATGATCTGTATAATCACTATTCCATAATATTAATCCGCTTTTAAGTTCGCAACTAATTTCTATAGTATAATTATTATCTTGATTATATCGTTTGTTATTATCATTTGCTTTGTTCATTATAGATATAACCTCAGTTCCATACATTAATTGTTTATTAAATGCCTCATATGTTCTATTAAAATCTACTAATTCTTGTTGTGCTACTTCATCATTTCTTGATTCAGATAAAATATGTAGTGAACTATATGTATATACACCTAATGTTATAATAACTATTGCTAAAAGCATTCCTCCTGCCATTATTAAGGCTTTTGATGCATTTTCCATTGTTTTCTCCTTTTATTTTTCATAACTATTTTATTGCAATGTTTGTAATGTTGAAAAAGTACTTGTCATACTTGATAATCCTATAAATACTAATGGTATTATCAAATATCCTACAAATAATCCTACTAATGGTGTAAATCCTATTAGCTTTCCAATCATTCCTTTTCTTTTTATTAATCTTTCATTTGATTCTTTTCTTTTTGCTTGATAATATTCTCTTTCATTGTCTAACTCATCAAATGCTTCAACAATTGGTATTTTTTCTACTGCTGATTGTAATCCTTCTATTATACGTATCATTTGAGGAAAATTAATTTCACTCTTCATTACTTCTAATGCTTCCCATGCTCCCGCCTCATAGTTATTAACACATTTTGAAATTTGCTCTCTGAAAATATTTGAATATCTTTCTAACCATTCCAATATCATTTCAACATTTACTCTTTCTATTTTCATAAGCATTAATATTATTGTTTGAAATTGCATTACCTCGTTTTCTATTTCCAATTTTCTCATTATTTTTTGAAAAATAAGCATCCATTTTGGTGCAAAATATCCTATTACTGCAAATACACATGCAAAAAGCCATTCTATCCATTTTAAATATTCATTATTTACAACTTTTAGTTTTCTACTTATTCTAGTTGTTGTTTCATCTAATTCTTGGTCTGTTAAATCATTATATTGAACGGAACTTTTTATGTCCAATTTTAATGCCTCATCTGATATTTTTTTATTTCTATATTTATCTAAAAAGTAATTATCTTTTTCTAGTGTCTGTTTTGCTTTTTGGGTTTCTTCTGGTGACATTTCCCCTAACATGTTGTAATCTGCTTTTTCGTTTGTATATATGTAATCTATTGATACTCTATGTATTTGTCCAAAAAAGAATAGAGATATTAGTAATGTTAAAATACACGCACATATCCTATTTACATATAGAGTTTCCATTTTCTGTTTAGATGCTGCATCTTTTAGTAGTTCTATATCTTTTCTGTATTCTTTTGTTTTTTGTTTTGGTATAAATAAATCTACTATTTTTTTTATTGGTGGTTTATTATATAATTTCATTTGCCATACTTTGTTTGGATCTTGGTATTCTTCTTTTATACTTCCATTGTCTTTAATTTTTCTTATTAATATGTAAGATATAAATGTTACTATTATTAATAGTAATTGCACTATAAATCCTGTTTTCCCTTCATAAAATTGTGAAGTAAATGAAAAATTGCTTAATGACCAGTTTTTTAAAGGTTCCATCAATAATACTGGTGCAATCGATATAAATGATAAACTTTGAAATACATAATCTAATTTTTCTCTTTTTAATATTTCTAGTTGCATTTCTTCTGTAATATTATTTAGATTTTTTAAGTACAAAGATGCTCCGGTTGCTATCTGTTCTATCACCAAATTCTCTTGTTAAATATGAAATTCCAGCAAATTCCTTTAAATAACTATTTGGTGCAACGTCATAATATTTCTCTAATTCTGTTTCTGGATCATCCGATATTAGTATTTCGTATATTTTTTCTCCTTGTCTTGATACTTCTAATTGATCATTCTGTGATACTTCGTATATAGCCTCTTCCACCATGTTGTATTCATGATATGCATGTCTAATTTCTGCAAAAAAATCTAATTGCTGCTTTAATAATTTTGTATCTAATTTGTCTACTTTACCTTCCATAATTGTCTCTATTAAAAATATTTCAAATAATAGAAGAATAGACATTAATAACATATTATCATGGGTTAATATTATTATTAATATTGTAAGAGGTACTATAATTATTATTGCTTCAGAAATTACTTTTGCTGCTTGCCTTCTTGTTAAATATTCATCATCTATACTTATTATTTCTAGTTTTCTTCTTAGCTTTCTTAAATAACGTTTTAAACCTGGTATTTTTAAAAATAATATATATAATTTTTGATATATAACATCTGAGGTGTATTTCTTTTCTTTAGTTCCTTCTTTTAATTGTTTTATATGTTTAATATCTGTTTTATCTACTGCTTTTTTCATTATTAAGTATGCAATAATTGTAAATATTAATAGTCCACCACTTATTCCCATTATTAAAAATAGTGTTTGATTTGACATTGTATGGTTTTACACCTCTTTTCGTTTGTTGCTATTTTTTCCATGTAGGTACAATACCTGCTCCTACAGACACTTTTAGTCTGATTTGTATGTATATTTTGCTTTAAAGTCGTCGGAGGGTACCACCCCCTATGGCATTCAAATTGAATTTATTGTTGTTTCTTATATTTTTTTAGGTCTTCCTCTTCTTTTAGTTTCTAATTTGTTTTCTTGCGAGTCATCTAAGTTACCGACTCCAACAGATACAGGAATCGCAGTTTTTCCATTTCCCCAATTTCTCTCTACAAACCTATCAAATTCCTCAATATCAGATTCGTCCATATTGTTTCTCATCTCTTTTAAGTTGTAGTCAGATATTTTATTTGTTATTACATATTCATCATTTCTATATTCCATTATATTTACATATTTATACAATTCTCTGTTTGTTACTTTAGTAAAATAATGTGTTGCATTATCTATAAATTTATCCATTTTTCCTTCTAATGTTGTTTCTTTTCTGTGATCATATGTATATTCATTTTTATCTTCTACTGGTATACACTCTGTTACTCTTTCTATGTAACGTCTTCCTCTAAAGTCCTTTACTAAGTGTATATCAAAGTTTAATACTTGAACAACTTGCTCTTCTGCTGTTCTTTCGTCTTTGAATACTCCTGCTCTTAACATTGAGTTACGTAGTGCTGTTACTAAGTCTGGGAATGTTTTTGCATGGTGTGTAAATAATGTAAATTTTGATGCCACCTGAGCTGATTGTATCATCCAAGATGCTACAGGGTCTGTTGCAACCTCACCAATTATATTAACACTACCGTCAGTTTTCTTTTGTACGTCCAAACAGTCTTGTCCTGAAATTGTTTCTGTTTCTCTCATTGATAGTATGTTTCTTGTTGGATATATTTTTCTTAAGTGCAACTCGAATGCAGTTTCTGTAATACGAAGGTTCATTGTTTCGTATATGTTTTCTATCATTGCCATAAGCATTGTTGTTTTTCCGGCAACCTTGTTCACCTGTAAGTGATATTATTCTTGCTCCTTTTACTAAGAATTTTAATAGATCTATTGCATTTTCTTTTCCTGGTACTGTTATTATTTGTTCTAGTGTTGCTCTCTTTACGTCGAATTTTCTTACAAAAAATGCCCATGTTTCTGACATTGATGGACGTACTACAACAACACGTGATCCATCCTTCATTTCATTTATTTTATATCCATTTGTATCTGATAATTGTCCTGGATTATTATATTTATATATATTTTGACAAACTCTTTTTAGTTCGCTTTCTTTTCCAAATGAAAGAAATGCAAGTCTTATTGATTTACCTTGGAACATTATCCATATACTATCACATGCTCTAGGTACTTTGTGTTCTGTTATTTGTTCTAAATAGTCTCCATCTGTTTGTGCAACTTGGCTTAAGAAACTTTCTGGAAGTCCAGATACACCTCCTGATACACCATCTATGTTCATATCTCTTATTTCATCTATACTACTATATCCTTTATAATGTTGATATATTCTTTGTACTACTATGTTTAATTTATCGTTAAAATTTAATGTTAGTGCTTCCTTTTCAAAAATTTCGTCTATTTCCTCATTAGTTATTACATAACAAGGTTTTGCTTCTCCAGCTATATATTTTAATGTGGCTAAGTTGTATTTTTTTATTAATTGTGTTAGTGCCTCGTATCCAAAATCTTTTTTGTAAACATATAATAGTATATCAAATTTATCTTGGGATGTAAGAAGTGATGGTACGTCAAATGGTATCGCTTTTGATATATTTACCTCTGTAACTCCGTATTCTTTAAATAGTAAATCATATATTAACTCTTTTACATACTTTTTATCGTTTACATCTCCATATGTACAGCCTTTCAAAGCTCTTTTTAATTCATATTTCTTTGCTTTTCTTCTTTTTAATTCTTCTTCTGAAAGACCTATATCATAAAGATTTATTTTTGTAATTTCATCTAGTCTCTTTTTTACAAATTCTTTCATTTTATCTATTGTATAGGTTTTATCGTCAATATCAATTCCCTCTTCTGTTTCTGCATTCTTATTTTTTTCTATTCTGTATTTAACAAATACTCCAAATAATATCAACACTACAAATGTTGCTATAATATTTATCATTTTTAAGAACTCCTCTCCTACATTCTCATTTGTAATTCTCTTAGACGGTTAACTATTTTTTCCGTCACTTCCCTTACATCATTTATAAATACAGCATTTCTATCTTTAGGATTTATTTTTCTAAACTTTATAAAGAAATCAGCAACCTTTCCTTCATTACATGCTTCAAAAAATAATGTATTATATGGTATTGCACATGCTCCTCTTTTTTCTTTTATATATCTTGATATGTTTTTTACATTATATTTAGAATGTTTATCATATCTGCCTATAATAGGTATAATGGTTTTTCCTTTAAAAACTTCCTTTTGTTCTTTTAATTCTATATACTCGTTTATTTTTCTTAATCTTTGTGGTAAGCATGCCATAACAATATCTGAAACTTCCAATAATGAATCAACAATTTTTTCATCTAAAGATTTATCTATATCTATAAATACTAAATCATAATATCTACTTGCAATTTTAGCAATATCTTTAAATATAGTTTTATGTACTTCATACTCATCCTTTTCTACTTTTGTATCTGTTAATAATTCTAATCTGTCTTTAAATACTATTCTCGTATAATTTGTTATTATTTCAGGAGAGGTTTTATTACTTAATATTGCTTTAGATAATCCACTAATCCCATGTCCTATATCTGTTTTTGCATTTTTACTATTTATTAGTTTTATCATTTTATCTTCTTGCCAAAAGCAATCCTCATAAAAACGATCATTATACTTTGTGTCTAAAACTAATATTTTATAATTATGATTAATTCCTAAAAGAGTTGTTATTGCTACTATTGATGAGGTTTTTCCTGCTTCTTCATTTCCATTACTCCAAAAAGATATAATCGCCATTCGTTTTCTCCTTATATATTTTTAAATGCTTTTTTTAAATCACCATTTTTTGTCTCTGGTGTTATTTCTTTTACTAAACTATATAGTGCATCTCGGTATTCTTCACTTAAATTTTTTAATTTTATTTTTGTTACTCTCTGATTTTCTATTATTGCCGTTAAGTCACCTTGATCATATGGAAAATATATTTTTTCTTCGTCCCATTCAATTGGATATGTTAATGATAATAGATTTAAATATTCGTCATCTTCTTCTATAAAGTCTCTTTCAAATAATATTTTTTTCATTTTCACCTTTTGTCTCATTGTTCCTATTATTTCTATTCCTTTTTTTAGTGAAAAACTGTCAAAACCTGTAACAAAATAGATTTTTTCTGAACTTATTATTTCAAAAGAATCAAATTTTTCATAAGAATCCACATCTATTAGTACAATATCGTAATCATTTTCTATATTTCCTATATAGCCGTTTATTTCTTCTAAATCTTCAAATCCAACCGCTACATCTATTCCTTCATATTCGGTTACATAAGATTTGGTTGGAGCAATGCATGGAACAATATATCTTGCCTTTTGCAAAACAGTGGTATCTATTACTAACACTTTTTTTCCAATCTCAGTTAATATTCTTGCAGTATATATAATTAAATCTGTTTTTTCAAATGCTCCTATAAATCCTATTTTTTTCAATTTAAATGCCTCCTATTTTTTGCTTTTTTAACAAGTTTCATTAATACTTCCGTTAAATTTATTTTAAGTAAGAACAACAGTGGGCTTTCTTTTGTGTCAGACTATTTAAATTTATTTTAAAGCCCACGCCCGTTGTTCTACCGCCAAAATTTTGAAAAAATTTTGTGTGGAATGTTTGCGAAGCTTTGTTGAATAGGGAAAATCTTCGATTTTTCCCATTCAAGAACATAGTAGTACTTGTCGTTAGGTGGTTTAATAACTTGTTAATCCTGACAAATATGCTTCTCTTGCTGCTTTTGCATTTTCTATTTCTTCTTCTAATCTTTTTTCTATGTTTTCTAATTCTTCTGCATTATATTGGCTTTTATCGTTATTAATATTTGTTCTTATTCCATCATTAAATTGCGCAGCTAAAGCATCCTTTGCTTCTTGTTGAATATTATTATCGCCTGATTTAATAAGTGCTTGGACTTCTTCTGTAGGGGTATATGTATTTAATGCAGCACTTTGATTTCCTGGTTCTACATATTGTGTAACATATAATTTTGAAGCTGGCATTATATATGCTTCTACTATAGCACTTTCCATCATTAAAATTTCATCTTCAGATAATTCTAATCCAATAGTATCACCAAATAATTTTTTTATTTGTCCTTTAGATATTACTATTAAGTCTAGTCCATTTGGAAATGTAATTCTTACATCTACATAATCTCCTACTTTAACTGATGTTGGTAATGATAGCATATTGTATTCTGTGTATCTTACATCATCTGTAATTTTTTGATCACTTCTCGATACTAAATCTTTTGTTAAGATTGTATTTTTATACATATTAACCTTTGCTATTAATTGACCTTCTTCTTGAGATTGCATTTCTGATAATACAGCTTGATCTATATAATTTGATGGAACCATATTTTGGTAAACTGTAATTTTAGTTAATAAATTTGATGTTATTTCTTGTCCAGATCGTACATCAGCATTTAAAGCATATGCTATTACTTCAGCTCCTCTTTGCTTCTCTGATTGTTTGTCCTTTGCTATTACAAAGAAATAAAATAATCCTCCTATAATTAAACATATTATAAGTGTAATTATCACTCCTAATAAAAATGAATTTCTTGCTTTTTTTTGCATTGGATTTGATGGCATAATTAATTCCTCCTATAGTTAATGTTTTAATATAATTTCTCAAAATATACTATATTAAACGTCTTATATTTATATTTTATAACAAAATAGCTTTAAAAACAACATTTAAAGCTATTGTAACTTAAAATTAATCTGTTTGTAATATTAATGTAATATTTTATTTTATATATTTATATATAGCTTCTGCTACACCATTTTTATCATTACTAGATACCCTATCATTTGCAATTTTTTTCATCTCTGGACAACTATTTCCAGTTACAATTCCTATCTCTGCTTTTTCTACCATTTCCTTATCATTAATATTATCTCCTATTGCTATTATTTCTTCTTTTTGTATACCTAATTTTTTGGCCAATTGTTGTACTGCCACCCATTTATTTACATTTTGATTGGTGATTTCTGTATAATAATATGCAATTTCATGTTCTTCGCTTCCATGTTCAATTATTTTTTTAGACATATGCGCAACTTCTAATACATCTATATTTTTAATTTTTTTTAGTTTATTTATTATGTTTTTAAAAACGAATTTGTCATTATCACATATTGTAATTTTTAGTAAATCGTTATTTTGATATTCTTGTATATATTTATAAATATTATCAATTATATTAATTCTAATTTGTTTATCATCTGATTTTTTTTTATTTTCATTATAATAAAATAGTATATTATAATTAAGTGATTTAGTTAATATAACATTATTTGTATATATATTATAAAACATACTGTTTTTTTCGCATATATCTATAATTTCTAAAACTTTTTCCTTATTCATGTAATTGTTATAAACATTTTCTTCTTTTTCAATATCATATATTGCTGCTCCATTTCCTGATATTATATATTTATTTGCATTGATTTCATTAGCAATTGGTATTATTGCTTTTGGCATTCTTCCAGAAGTTAATACTATTTGAACATTTTTTTTCAATGCATATTCAATTGCTTTTTTGTTTTCCTCTGTTACTTCTCCATATGAATTCAAAAGAGTTCCATCTATATCTATTGCTATTAATTTATACATATTTATCCTCCATTAATTTAATTATATATATTAATAATTCAATTTTCAACATTTTATTTCCTTAAATTATTTTTTTATTGATTTAGTTTTTGAAATTATGGTAAAAAATATTTCAAGCTTTTTTTATCATTAAAATTTTACAAAAATTTCTAGTTTATTTTTTTATTTTTTACACATTATATTTATTGAAAAGCAAAATAGCTTTCAAATGTTTTTAATTCATATCCTAGGAGGTGAAAAATATGGCAACATCAAATTCTAATAGAAGATTAGTTCCAGAAGCTAAAGAATCTTTAGATAAATTCAAATATGAAGTAGCTTCAGATATTGCTGTTAAAAATATATTTGAAAAGCAATATCTAAAGCTACTTCATTTTTGCTTTAATTCATTTTCAATTAATTCACATACCTCTTTAAATTTATAATTAATTTCATAATTACTAAATCGTATTACTTTTAAATTATATGCATTTAATAATTCTGTTCTAATTTTGTCATATTCCAATCCATCTGTAGTATAATGCTGGCTTCCATCTAGTTCTATTACTATTTTTTTATTAGGACAATAAAAATCAACTATGTAATTATCTATTATTTTTTGTCTTAGGAATCTATGTTTATTATTTTTTAAATATAAATACCATAATTTTCTTTCTTCCTGAGTCATATTTTTTCTTAAAATTCTTGCTCTTTCTTTATATTTTTTATTGTAAGGTATGTACAATTAAATTCTCCTTTTCAACCCTCCGTCACTTCGTGACACCTCCCTTATGTAAGGGAGGCAAGTTCTCCTGGGTTCTACCTTGGCTTCCTTATTTAAGGGAGGTAGGTTCTCCTGGGTTCCACCTTGGCTCCCTTATTTAAGGAAGGTAGGTTCTCCTGGGTTCCACCTTGGCTCCCTTATTTAAGGGAGCTGTCAACCGTCAGGTTGACTGAGGGTTCTAACCGTCAGGTTGACTGAGGGTTCTACGCAACTGAAGGTTCTTTTAATTTTCTCATTTCATTTAATTCATTAAATTTAAAATAAATATTTATTTCTTTATTTTCAGATATGGTTATTTTTTCTATTAATTCATTAAGTAATTGTTTTGTAGGTTTTTCTAGTGACAAAAATTCTTTGGCAAGTTTTTCTATTTTTGCTGATTCGTCTTTTTGTGAATTTTGATTATTTATAATTGTTATTAATTGTTCCTTTTCTTTTATTAGGTTATCTCTATCTTTAGTAAAGTCAGATACTAAAGATATATAATCATTTTCACTTACTACACCTTTTACTTTATCAATATATAGATTTTTAATATATAACCCTATATCTGTTATTTTTTGTGAAATAGTTTCTAGTTTCTTTTGATTGTTTTGTTGTTTTAATTCAAGCATTCTTTGCTTTTTAGCCATACTTATTAATTCATCTTGCAAAGTCTCATTTATATATCTTGTACAAACTTCTTTTATATGTTTTATTAATACTTCTTCAAGCTCTGGTATGCTATTTGAATGTCTTGTACAAATATCACTATATAATCTTGAATAACTATAGCAAATAGTTGTGTATCTATATTCTCCATATTTTTTTAACGCATAATTTGAATATGTTACATTTAATCTTGCGTTGCATTCTGCACAATATAAAAGTCCTTTAAACAAATAATCATGCTTTGTACCTTTAAAAGATTTATTTTTATTTAATATGTTTTGTACTATGTTAAAACTTTCTTCATCAATTATAGCTTCGTGTGTTCCTTTGCAAATATATCTTTCTTCTTCTGGTACTGTTACTCTTCTTTTAGATTTATAATTTATCTTTCTTCTTTTAAATTGTACAAGCTCCCCTAAATATACTCTATTGTCTAATATTCTTCTAATGGTTGTTTGCTTCCAAGAACTATATAATGCTGTTTTTCTTGTTTTGCCAATATTTCGTGATTCTCCGCGGTACTGGTACTCCATCCTTTGTTAAAATTTGTGCAATTCTTGTTAAACCATTTCCCTCAAGATATAATCTAAATACTCTTTTTACAACTTCCGCTTCTTTTTCATCTATCACTAAATGAAATTTATTATTTGGGTCTTTTCTATATCCATAAGGTGCTGTTACACCTAAAAAATTTCCTGCTTTTTTTCTTTCTATTAAAGAACTTCGTATCTTTTTAGAAATGTCTCTAACATACATATCATTTATAACGCCCTTAAATGGAGCCATATCATTCATTCCTGAATCTATATAAGTGTCAATATTATCAAGCAAAGCAATATATCTAACACTATGTTCTGGAAAATACATTTCTGTATAATATCCTACCATTAGTCTTTCTCTTCCTAGTCTTGATAAGTCTTTTGTAATAACTGTGTCTATAATTCCAGCTTCTATATCTTCTATCATTTCTTTAAATTTAGGTCTATCAAAATTTGTTCCTGTCCATCCATCATCTACATATTCTTTTACAATGAAAAAATTAGGTTGTTCTGATACATATCTTTTTAAAATTTCTCTTTGGTTTGTAACACTAGAACTCTCTTCTTTATCACCATCTTCCCTTGAAAGTCTTATATAAAGACCTACTCTAAAACTTTTTGTCTTTTGATTGCTTATTGGTAATGTGTTTGCCATTTAATCCCTCCCTTTAAGCAATCGCCCACAAATAATTATAACATATATTTCAAAAATTAGTTATAATTTTAGCGATTTTTATACATTATTTTTAGAACCCTCCGTCACTTCGTGACACCTCCCTTATGTAAGGGAGGCAAGTTCTCCTGGGTTCTACCTTGGCTCCCTTATTTAAGGGAGCTGTCAACCGTCAGGTTGACTTAAGGGTTCTAACCACTAAGTTGACTTAAGGGTTCTACACAACTGAGGTTTCTATTTCCTCTCGCTATCTAAAGACAATAAAAACGATTTTTTTAATATTTCGTTTATATTTGTTTTAGAATTTTTATCAAAAAAGTAATTTACTTTATATTCTTCTTTTGTGTTTTCCTTATTTTTCTTTTTATCATTTTCCACTTAAGCCTCACCTACGCTTATTATTCCGCCCTATAGCAGAATATATACATTTATTGGTAAATATCTACTTTATCTGTGAAAAATTAGGATTCTGTAAGTATAAATTTATAAAATATTTTATATTATTTTTCAAATTATGATTTGTTTGAACATCATTTATAAGTGCTTTCCGTTTAACAATAATATTCATGTTAAAAAAACTATTAAAACTATATTTATTAAAAAATACAGCTTAAATAGTTTTTTCTAATTTATTTAATTATATACTAGCTCTAATATGAATTTTTAGTATATTCTTTTATGACATCATATCTTTTATATTTTAACTACCTCACAATTTCCTGCTATAACGCATTCGTTCATATTTATCTTGTTTGTTCTTCCCTCTCATTTAAATGTTCTTTATAAACTAAATTACTAATAATCACTTCTCCATCTATCATTGTCCTATATTTTATTCCATTGTTTTTAAAATATTTAACAACTCCATTAATTAACTCACTTGACTTATGTTTTGATTGATAATGCGGTAAAATACAATAATCTATTATGTTTAATCCTCCCCATATAATACCTTCATTATTATATGGATTTTCTCCTTGCTCTACTATTTCATATCCACACAATGTTGGTGATAAAACACATATTCCAGCACTATATCCTGCATATAAAAAATTATTATCATATTTTATTTTTTGTAAAATTTTATCAAATCCACTTAATTTCATTGCTATACGTAGTGAAAAAACATTACCTCCAATTGTATAAAATGCATAAAAACCATTTTCGTTAATATATTTTTCAAGTTCATATTCCTTATAAAAAAAAATCTTTTAAATCTAGTATTGTTACATCAAATCCTAAATCTTCTAAAGATCTAATATCATCATTTATAAAATTTTGTTCTTTTGGTGTTTTCTTTCTAACATCTCTTGCATTTGGTATTAATAATATTTTATTATTATTCTCTCCTATCCAGTTTCTTAAATAATTAGTATTATTTCCTAATTTAAAAGAAGATAAATATAGCTTCATTGTACCTCCTCTATATATTTCCATTAATTACTTCTCCATCAGAAAGTGTTTTGTACTTTATATTATTTGTTTTATAGTATTCAACCATTTCATCTACTAATTTCGTTTCACAATGGTCTGATTTATAATGTGGAACGATATAATAATCTATTAGTCCGAATTCCTTCATTTATTACTTTATCAGAATTATATGGATTAATTTTTTCATCAACTCTTTCTATGCCATTTAGATTTTTAGCAAGTACACATATTCCTGCGCTATACCCAGCATATAAAAAATTCTTATTTTTATTTTCTTTAATAATTTTGTCAAATCCACTTAATTTCATTGCTTGTCTCAAAACAAAAGTATTTCCCCCTAAAACATATACAGCATTAAATTGGCTACTAATATATTTTTTTAATTCTTTTTCTCTATTAAAATAATCTTTTAAATCTAACACTGTTACTGAAAAACCAATATCTTCCAAAGATTTTTTATCGCTTTCAATATTCTGCTTTTCTTCTTCTGATTTCTTTTTTGCATCTCGTGCATTGGGAATTAGTAAAATTTTGTTATTATTATTTTTTATCCATTTCTTTAATATATCTGTTCTTTTTCCTAATTTATATGAAGATAAATATAAAACCATTATTTCACCTCTTTTTTTATTATACCATAAATATTATATTAAATAAATGTTTATTTTTAAAAACTATAAACTCTATGAAAAACAGGGCAGATATTATCTACCCTGTTTGAACCAATTATTTTATGATCTTCTGGATGCATATGCAACCCATGTAGTTCTTGTGTTATCGATTATATCAAGGCCTTCTTCTTCAACCTCGCTGAATCCTAAAACTTCGCCACCGTAAAGTTTACTTTCAATTTTTGCAACCTTTTCATCATCTTTATTACAATAGAATTTTGCAATTTTACTGTTAGCAACAGTATTAATAATATTTTCAATACTATTGCAATAAATAATTGCCTCCTCTTCTATTTTTTTAAAACGATTTGCAATGTTAGCATCATTTTTCGAGAAATACTCTTCAATAGTGCTCTTGAGCTTGTCAGAAGAAATAATGAATTCCTCCCCACAAGACAAGAATTTTACTTCGGTGTTTCCATTATTACTCTTAAGAATAATAATAATTGGAACACCTCTTTCCTGATTTGCTTTTACAAGCTTTGAAATCTCTTTAGGTGATGTAGCAACACACTCACAATCATAATTGCGTATTACATTCATAGTGCTTTCAAATTCGTCGTCATGAGCAATATTTTTGTTAGTTACATCCATTACAAAAATCTGAATCGGAGCTAAAAAACTGTAAAATGTGAACTTTGTACCGTCATAGCAATTGATGAGATACGAATGGAGTACATTCTCACTCAAACCAAAATGTGTTGAATACACATAATGATTCTTACCTGTCATATCGTCTCTTCTTTTTACATTAAGAGCTTTGGTAAAAACATCATCATGGAAATATGTCATTCCAGTGATAATGGTTTCCCCTAATGGAGTTATGGTATCAATGTGAATACTTTTATGTGAAAACTGTTTATTGGTTGCTCTGGGTCTTTCAACTTCCACACTAGGAAGATGAAGTATATCCTGTACAATCGCCTTGTTCCACTCTATCCCCTCATTTAATTCCATAACTGCTTCTTCATGTGTTTTATGGAGAGTATAGCACTCAAGGAAGCATTTTCTTTCCCCATAATTGAATGGGAATCTTGTGTTCTTGGGCATTCTATAAACTGCTCCAAAATTGAAATACTTCATTGGAAATTCATTTCTTCTTGAGTGATCTTTAAGCAATTCTCTTGCTAAAGCATAAAAAGAAGCTTCATGTCCAGCAGTCATACAAAAGTCCGTATTTTCAATATGAAAATAGTTACCTAAAATGCTAGAAACAGAATCAATCTTCTGAATGCTTTCAATATCAATTAAATCACTTAATTGAATTTGTTTAAATCCTTTTTCTTTAAGCAATTCAACTCCAATACCATATAACTTTTCTCTAATAGAGTAGCCATACGGCAAATATGTTAAAGATGCTCTAACAGGAAATCCTGTTACGGAAATTCCACATTTTTTTAAGAATTTCCGATATTCCTCCACATTAAATTCATTCATAATGTATTACCTCTTTCTTTTGAAATAATACCTTATGGTAGAAAATCTACCACAAGGTGTTCTAATTTAATATCATGCTTTAGAAATCTTGTTGTATTCTGTAATTGATTTAACAAACAGATATACAACAATTACCATTGCTATGGCAAAGCTGATAATGCCTGCAATATTAGTTATAGTAATCTGGCCCAACACTGCAAAAGCAATCATAACAGCAGTTACTACTGCAAGAATTGGAATTGTGATTTTAATCTTACCTTTAATGCACAAAGGCAAAATAAGTATGGCAATTGCAAAGGCAAATCTGATAACGCCAAAGCTACTCCATAAATCAATCATGCCAATTTTTACAAACAATCCCCATGATACGCACATTGCAAGTGCAACAATTGTACCAACTTTTTTGTCTTTGATTTCGTGTGTAGCAACAGCAATGCTATCAATCGTAGATGTTGTAATGCAAAGCACTGTTATAAGCAAAATCACATTCATGATTCTTGAGAATTCAAAGAATGCCATGCAAAGAATCAGTAACATATACATTGCAAACAATCCAGCGCCTAAATAGTATGCCTTTTTACTTTCATCTGCCGTCAATCTCTGCCAATGCTGAACATCGCCAATAGGTCCAGCAAACAGAATTAATCCACTCCAGACTCCCCAAAGGACTCCTGATCCAGATGTTCTAGCAAATTCCTGTCTAGGTACATCAGTAATTATTCCGATTGATACAATAACAATAATAGTTACTATTGCCAACAACCACTGAATGATATCTGTGTTAACAGAGGTGGGCAATCCCTTTTTAAAAACCATTAAGGTAAAGAAAAAACCAACCGCCATTGTAATGAAATACGCTAGTACTAGGTTGTTCATTATTTTTAACAACTGCTGATTAATGAAATTTAGCTGCACTAACAAACAAAAAAGCTGAATGATAAGTGCAATCGCCTTTACTTCTTTTCTGTTGTAAATTGCAGGAGTAATTATTTCCTTGTTATACAACAGTCCAAGAAGTGCAAGGGTAAGTGAGTTACATACTGCCCAAATGATCCAAGCAATAATGCCTTTTTCATGAGCAATCTGCTGACCCATAATGAGGGAAGTCCCCCAAGCCCAGCTTGCAGCTGATGAAAATCCGATTCTCCAAAAACTTTTCTTCATGTCTAGCACCCTTTCTGTATTTTAAATCGGTCCTCAACCATACAAAATGAGATTATCAGTCTCACTTTGTATGGTTGATAATTACTTGTAAAGATAATTACTTTACAATAAAGTTAATAATACGGTTAGGAACAAAAATTGTTTTGATAATTTTTCTTCCATTAAGTTTTGCATTAATGTATTGCGCAGAAATATCAATCACAGATTCTTCGTCAGAATCCTTTGCAATTTCTATAACTGCAATATTTTTCGAATTGATCTGTACCGGGATACTGATTCTCATGCTTTCAAGGATTTTTTTGTCTGCTTCAGGCCACTTCTCGTAGAAAATACTTGTTTTATAACCAAGTCTTTCCCAGTAATACTCTGAAACATGTGGTGCCGCAGGAGCAATAAGCTTAATTGCTTTTTCCATCACATCCTTAAGCACATAAGAATTTCTTTCCTGATCCAGATACTTTTTAAGCGCTGAGAACAGTTCCATTATTCTCGCAATTGAAGTGTTGAACTGGAAAGTTTCAAATCCAGTTGTGACTTTTTCAATTGTATTGTTCAGAACAATTTCGAGATTTATTTCACTATCCTCGCAAACATTGGTAAATCTTCTTATTGCCATATACTTTTCAAAGCAGCTATCTACTTTGTCAAAGAATTTTTTAATGGCAACAATTCCACTGTCAGACCACGGTCCACCTTCCAAATAGTTAAAACCAAACATGAGATATGTTCTGAAGACATCCGACCCGTACATGTCAATGTATTCGTCTGGAGATACCGTGTTTCCTTTAGATTTACTCATCTTCTGCCCATCAGTTCCAAGTATAATTCCCTGATGAACAAGAGATTGGAACGGTTCTCCAAAATTAATATAACCAGCATCTCTAAGCACTTTTGTAATAAACCGTGCATAAATAAGATGCATACAGCTATGTTCTGCTCCGCCAACATATTTGTCGACAGGCATCATCTTATTCACAATGTTCGAATCAAATGCCTTTTCTTTATTGTGTGCATCAGTATATCTAAACATGTACCAAGATGAACACATAAATGTATCCATGGTATCAACTTCACGTTTAGCTGACTTCCCACAACAAGGGCATTTGCAATTCAGAAATCCTTCATGATGGATCAACGGAGATTCTCCATTGGGATTAAAATCAACATCATACGGTAGAAGAACAGGAAGCTGTTCCTCTGGTACAATAACCTCTCCACAATTGTCACAATAAACAATTGGTATAGGAGCACCCCAATATCTCTGTCTAGAGATAAGCCAGTCCCTGAGTCTATAGGTCGTTTTTTTGTATCCGATTCCCTGTTTTACAAGGTAATCAATGATTGCTACTTTAGCTTCTTCAACAGATTTGCCATTGAGAAAATCAGAATTAATCAGATTTCCATTTTCTGTGTATGCACAGTTTTTCTCGGCATTAAATCCGTCAATGACAGGAGCTATTTCCAGATTATACTTTTTTGCGAAAGCATAGTCACGGTTGTCATGTGCAGGAACTGCCATAACAATACCAGTACCATAGTTTTCAAGTACATAGTCTGAAATCCAAATAGGAATCATCTTTCCTGTAACAGGATTCTTTGCATAAGAACCTGTAAAAACTCCGGTTTTTTCATGGGTTGTACTTTGACGTTCAATCTCAGTTGTCGTTTCTGTTTTTCTTATATATGCATCTACTTCTGCCTTATGATCTTTGGTAACCAACTGGTTAACAAAATCATGTTCAGGAGCAATTACAATATAAGTTACTCCAAAAATGGTATCAGGACGTGTTGTGAATACTTCCATTTCCCCAACAATATCATTATTGAAAATAATAGAAGCACCTGTTGATTTTCCTATCCAGTTCCTTTGCATTGCTTTTGTCTTTTCAGGCCAGTCAAGACTGTCGAGATCAGAAAGCAACTCTTCAGCATAATCTGTAATTTTCAGGAACCACTGATTCATCTTCTTAATACGTACTTCCGAACCACAACGTTCACATTTACCACCTACTACCTGTTCTCTGGCGAGTACAGTTTTACAAGAATCACACCAGTTTACAGGTGCATCCTTTCTATACGCTAATCCCCTTTTATAAAGAAGACTAAAAATCCACTGAGTCCATTTGTAGTATTCAGGTTCGCATGTGATAACCTCGTTGCTCCAATCAAACATACCACCCATTTCAATAAGCTGGTTACGCATGATGTGGATATTTCTCATGGTACTATCTTTCGGATGAGTACCTGTTTTGATAGCATAGTTCTCCGCAGGGAGCCCAAACGCATCAAAACCCATCGGCTGAAAAACGTTATAGCCTTGCATTTTCTTGAATCGTGCAAAACTATCTACTGGTGCAAAGTTAAACCAATGGCCAAGATGAAGTTTTGCACCGGATGGATATGAAAACATATCCATTACATAAAACTTGTCGTCCATCCGAGATTTATCAAATCTCGAAATACCTTCTTCCTTCCATTTCTTTCTGGAAGCTAATTCGATAGATTTGATTTTTGTAATTTCCATGATGATTGTACCTCTCTTTCAAAAAATATTTTTTTATTACATTAATACATAGACTTAATATTGTAAATATTAAGCTTTAAGCATTACCTATAAATTATCATAAGTAATATTATGAATTAATGATTACAAATTATATTATAATTTGTATTTTATGTCAAGTTCCGTGTGCATATTTTTCTGTTTTTTATATTACTACTACGAAAACTATATTTGTAATATTTATGTAATATAATTCAAATACTGCTTTATAAACTTTATATTTCAACTTTGAACCACTACAAATTTCTTAATCTACTTTTATTTCTAATGTTTTAAAAATTAGAACATCACTTTCAAAAGCAACATATATAAATGAATAAAATTTTCAAATTTATTCATTTATATATTTCAAATCTCCAATCGCTCCTGCAATATCATAAAAATCAAATAAATCAATATCTCTTGTAGATTCTTCATCTCTATAAATATAATAATTTGCTTTTTTTCTTGCATTCCACAACATTTGTCTAAAAATTTGACTGCCTACTCTCCTAATAACTTTTCCAACATTTCATTATTAAAATATGTATTTATTACTTCTGTTCTTAATAATTTGGCTTGCATTTTTCTTTGTGATTTATAAAACTTTTTTAAATCAATTGAAATTGATTCCTTTATTCTATTAGAAATATAGTCCAAATCATTTTTATACATGTTTATATTAATTATTCTTTCTATGCCTTCTCTTATTAAATCAGCTTCTGTTTTATCTTGCTTTTCTGCTAATTCTTTTATCTTACTTTTGTTTTTTTGTGATATTCTAACTACTACTGGTATTAATTTTTCTTTTTTGTTTTCTTTCACTTTCTTCATCTCTTTTCTTTCAAAATTATCCCTATGGGTAATTTTGCAGGAACAGGGAGTCGCTCCGACTCCCACAAACTGCCTAAAAGCGTGACTTTTAGCTGGATACCAATTCAAAAACATGGATACTTTTGGTCTCCCTTTATGAACTCCAATTAGCTCAACTTTCTCTATTTATTTTTTATTTCATTTACCAACTTCATTCCATCTTTTAGTCCATTTAAATAATATTTTTCATTGAAATATGCATTTTCATAATCTATTGTTTCTACATATTCTTCAATAGCTTTTGATATACTATCTTTTATTTTACATAGGCTGTTTGGAACTTCTTTCCATGTTACATCACCTCCATTTTGTGTGATGTTAACTCTGTTCTAAATTCTCTTCAAGTCTTTCTTAACAATTATTTGCATAAAATTTGCTAAAATCCAAATTACTATAATCTCTATCACTTTTGTATCTCCAATTATTATTATCTATTTTATTATTATATATTATATCTTTAACATTTGTGTTAATGGGTAATGAACTTTTTTGTTTATAGGTATTAACATTTTTATTAATAGGTATGCATCTTCTCATTGCAATTTCCTTTGAATTTTCTTTGTATATTAATTCTACTTGTATATATCCTTTTTTCTTTAGTGTATTTATTATTCCTGATGCTTGTACTTTTGTTATATCTAATAACTCTAATATATATGAATTTGAAATTATACAATTATTATTTTTGCTTAAAGCAAGTATTATTGAATATACTATTTTTCCTTTGTCACTTAATTTTTGATTCATAACTACTTCACATGGCATCCATATTCCTTTAAATCCTTTCATATGTTGTTTTCTTTCTAATCAAACGCCTGACGTTCGATTCTGTGCCTTTTTATTTTTTATCTAGAGTAACTTATCCAGTCACAATTATTCCCTCCTTTATTTTATCTGCTCAATAACAGATTTTTTATAACCAAAAAAGAATATGACTTTTTATCATATTCTTTAATAAACTTATTTAATTTTTATTCATAAATCAAATTTACAAATACTTTATTTTGCAATGAATTTGAGTATTTTAAGTTGATTTTTTGCTAACACTTTTTAGACACAATTATCTATACAAGAAAAGTATTTTTTTCTTGTAATAAATTTAATATATCATAGAAAATTATAAATGTCAAATTTTAATATCTACATAAAAATCTTACATTTCTTCTACAACATTTAAATAATCAATTCGACCATATAATATTCTATATATAATTACTTGTTTTTCTTTTTCTATTACATCATATAGTACCACATAATTATCTACAACTAATCTCCTGTATATATCATTATGTGGTTTCACACACACTTTTGTATATAAATATGGATTTTGTTCTAATGTTATAATGTTCTGTTCTATTTTATTCATCAATTTTTTTGCTATTTGTTCTTCAAGTAAATTTTTTGAAATATATTCATATATTTCTTCAAGCTCTTCTTTTGCTGTATCTGTTAATATGATTTTATAAATATTAGTATCCATACTTTTCTCTCAATCCTTTAAAAATAGTTCTTGCATCGTGAATTTTTTCTTCTTCATATTCTTTTTTGCTTTTTTCAAGTTTATTAAAAAATGTTTCTTTTTGGTATTGTTCCAAGCTAATTACTAATAAATCTTTTTTATTCTCTCTTTTTACTATCATAGGTTCTATATCATCAATTTTACTTACTGCATCTTCAAATTCTCGAACTGTTATCTCTTTTTGCATATTATCACAACCTTTCTATATTTTATATTATACCATACTTTTTCAAAAACTTGTTACTTTTTCTAAATTTTTATATGTCATTTTTATACTCTATCATTTTTTGCATATTCTTTTTCTTCTACCTCTATTAAATCATGAATAGTAAGTTTTCCATTTTCTGTTGTAATTTTTAGGCGATTGCTTTTTAATTTTTTCAAATATTTTTTTGACTACAAGAGAAGTTGGAGTTAACTTAAAAAATGGTTACAATGGTGATTTATCATCAAAAGACGCTGGTAGAATCGGTGGTAACATGGTTAAAAAAATGATTCAACAAGCTGAAAGCCAAATGAAATAAGTTTATTAATTAGATAAGCAAAAGGGGACGGACCATATTCATTCTAATAGAATAAATATGATCTGTCCCCTTTACTATTTATTGTTCTGGTTCTACCAATCCATAATTTTTATTATCTTTTAATTTAAATAACACATTAACTTTATTTGTTTCTTGATTTATAAATGTTATAAATTTGTCTTGTGGTTTCTCTTGTAATTTTAGTTTTGCATCTTCTGGTGTCATTGGTTTTATATCATAATATATAGTCTTTATTATTTCATTTTCTATTGTTACATCATCTGTACTTACCAATATTGACTTTATAGAATCGTCTTTATTTGATTTATCTTTTTTTGTTTTTACTTTTCTAATTTGTCCCTCTAAAATGTCAATATCTTTATCTATTGATGCATACATATCTTTATGTGATGTTACTGCTCTATATGTATCTTGTTTTACCTTAACACTCATTTCAGCAATCTGCTCTGTTCTTTCTGTTCTAATTGTAACAGATACTTCAATATCTCCTTCAAAATATTTTTCTATTCTATCCATTTTTTTTGCTAAATAGTCTTCAATTGCCTCTGTTGCTTTTAAATCTTTTCCTGTTATTTTTATGTTTACCATATTTATCTCTTCCTTTCATTTGTTTTTTTTATTATATCTTAAGCCTATAAATTTTGCAATATGTAATTTTTTTTTTGCTAAAATTTGGTTATTTTAACATTTCCCATTTGATACATTCTGTTTTTGAATAATTATTCCATAATTATTCAAAAAATGAAGAATTAATTATTCACTATTCGCTGAGAAAATTCTAGGGACAATCCCTAGAATTTCCCTCACACAAACTACAATTTATATTCTTTTTCTAATTTTTCTTGAAGATATATTTTTGATATAATTTCTAATTCTTTTATTGTTTCTTCTGGTACATCAAATGAAAATATTTTTTTGGAATCTGCTAATATTATATACCTAATTGCATCTTTAGTTGTTTCTGTTATTTCCATTGCTCCCTTATCTTGTTTGGCACAAGCATTACATTTTAAAGCACTATCTTTAAAACTAAAATAATTTAAATTTTCTTTTGTTTTGCAATTTATGCATTGATCTATAACTGGTCTATATCCTATTATAGATAATAGTCTCAATAAAAATATTGAATTTATTAATTTTAAATTTTTGTTTGTTTCTGATATCATATATAGTGTATTTAAATATAATTGCAAAACTTTATATGTGTTTTGATTTTCTGTAGTTACTTCATTTATTATTTTTGTAATGTATGATGCATATTTTAATTTATCTAAATCTGTTCTTATATTGTAAAATATTTCTATTGTTTCGCAAGAATTTATACTATATGTATTACCGCTTTTATATAATAAATACTCACCAAAACACAAAAATTGAGTGGCAGCCATAAGAAGACTTTTAGGTCTTCTTGCACCTTTGGCTGCCGCCTCAATTTTTCCGTAAATTTGGTGTTAATATTGTAACTATTTTATCAAAATCTGATACTATTTTTTCCGCTATTATTATCCCTTTCACTTTTAATAGTTTCATAATTCTCCGCCTTCATATTTTGTTCTATATCCATTACTTGTTTTAATTCTAAAAATGTATCTATATTTCCAGTATTCTTAAAGGTATTCCATGCTATTTGCTTTATCATAAGTCTCATCTCCTTATTTAATGTGTGCATAATTTTCTTTAAGTTGTTTATTCACACCTTTAATTTTATCTTTTGTAAATTTCTTTTTTTTATTCACTTTTAAATCTTTTTAGAATATTATTATTTTCTTGCCAATTTTCTTTTACTTTTACCCAGATTTTTAAATTTATTTTTGTTTGCAGCATTTTTTCTATGTCTTGTCTTGCATATGTTCCAATTCTTTTAAGCATACTTCCATTTTTTCCAATTACAATTCCTTTATGAGAATTTCTAAGAACATATATTATTGCTTCAATATCGTAAATGTCTTTATCTTTAGTGGTTTTTCTTAAATTCATTTTTTCTACTTCTACTAAAATTCCATGAGGTACTTCTTCATCTAATAATTTTAAAGCTTTTTCTCTTATTATTTCTTCTACTAGTTGCCTTGAGGTTTGATCAGTATATTCCTCTATATCATAATATGCAGGTCCTTCTATAAGGTGCTTTTCTATTTCATCTAAAACTTTATTTGTGTTTTCACCATTTGTTGCTGATATTGGTATAATAGCTTCAAAGTTATATTCGTTACTATACATTTTTATTAATTCTAATAATTTTTCTTTTTCTATTAAATCTATTTTATTTATTATTAATATAGTTCTTTTATTACTTTGTTTTATTTTTTCTAATATTAGGCTATCACCTTTTCCTATTTTATTTGATGTAGCTTCTACAATAAATAATGTTATATCTGAGTCTGGAATAGTTTCCCATGCAGTTTCATTCATTATTTCTCCAAGTTTTGTTTTAGGTTTGTGTATACCTGGAGTATCGATAAAAATTATTTGTGAATTAGGTCTATTTACTATTGCTCTGATTGCTGTTCTGGTTGTTTGGCTTTTATTTACTGTTATGGCAACTTTTTCACCAACTAAATTGTTAATTAATGTTGATTTTCCAACATTTGTTCTTCCTATTATTGATACAAATCCTGATTTAAATTTATCCATGTTTACCCCTTTATTCTGCTGATGTTTCTATACTTTCTGCTGCTTGCTTAGGCTCTATTGTTATTACTCCATTTGTTGGAATTATTTGTATAAATGTATTTCCATCATTAACTGTTATTTCTTCTCCATTTTTATATTTGTATACAGTTTGCATGCTATGTGAGGTTTTTTCCCAAGTTATTGGTACAGCATATCCATTAGATATATAGTATCCTTCTCCGCTTCCAATATTTTTTAACTCTTGTCTTCCATAACTGTCTAAACTATAGTTATCTACTTTATATACAATTATATTTTTTGCTGTATATTGTTCACCTGTTTCTAAGTCTACATTTGCTTTACCAGACATAAATCTATTATATACTTGTTTTTCTTCGTCGTATTCATAACTTGTTGTATGATAATATGAATATTCTAGTTCTATATCTGTAGCAGATATTGCTCCTTCTAAAGTAGATAAATCTATTGGTTCAGCACTATAATTTAATAATAAATCTTTATTTGTATCTCTTGTATATTCTTTTTCATCTGAATATTCTTTTACTTTATTTAAATCTACAAAACCAGTATGTTCATAGTCTCTGTTTAATGTTTTATCTCTAAAGAATATTGAACCCTCTAGTGCAATTCCATCTAAATCATCTATTCCTGTATTAATTCTTGTATATGCTTGTGGACTTCCTCCCCAATGTATAAATATTGCATCATTTTCTTCTGCATAATCTATGAAATAATGTCTTGCACTTCTAACTGATCCAATTTTTTCCGGTAGCTTATCCTTATATAATGCCATCATTCTGCTTATTCCACCTTCTGCTATTATTTCATATACTAAATAAGCATCTTGCAAACCGCATTGTGGCCATGCTGCATGATTATTATTTATCATTACAGCATATGGTCTTGTTTTTGAATTTTCATCTACTATTTGAACTTTAGGTTCTTCTTTTTTTTGTACTTCTATTTTTCCTGTTGCATTTGTTTCTACTTGTCCTTTATTAAATATTTTAAGTGCAAATAATATACTCGCTATTATTATTAAAATTACTAAAATTATTATTAATAATTTTATACCACCCTTTTTATTTGATTTTTTTTCTTCTTGTTTTTCTCTTTTTCCACTTCCCATTATTTTTATCTTCCCTTCTCTATTTTAATATATTTAATTTTTGTAGTATATTTTCTTCCTTTTCCCTCATAATTTTTTTATCATTTCTTTCCATATGATCATACCCCATTAAATGATAAAATCCATGAACTGCCATATATGAAAGTTCTCTTTCAAAACTATGTCCATACTCTTGTGCTTGCTCTTTTACTCTGTCTATAGATATAACAATATCTCCCAATATATCTTTATTTATATTTTTTATATTTTCTATTTCGTCCTTTTCAAACATTGGAAAAGAAAGTACATCCGTTTCCTTATCTATATTTCTATATTCTTTATTCATTTTTTGGATATTTTTCGGATTAGTTAGAACTATGTTAATATATAAGTTTTTATTGTTTAAATTTTCCTCTTCAAAACATTTCTTTAATACTGTATTTAGTATATTAGCATATTCATGGTTTTCCTCTATTTCTAAAAAATTTATTTCTGCTATTTCCATTTATATTCCTTCCACTATTTGCTTTTTATATTTTCCAGAAATTGTTTTACAACAATTTTTTATCTGTTTCATGGCACCAAGTTCTACTAGCTTTTGTTTTATTATTTTTTTAAATATAGTATTGTCATTTTCTTTTAAATCATTTTTAAAGAATAATATTTGTTTTTGTTTTGTTTGCTCTTTATTATTTTTTATTTTTTCTATCTTTTTATATTTATCCCAGAAATTTTTATATTTCTCTCTTTTTTCTGGCTTGTCCCAATATACTTTTGTAGATAATAATCTTACATTATAATCCTCTATTAATTCTATAAATAATTCAAATGTCTTCTCCCTTTTTGGTTTAGTTTTAGAATTTACTATTAAGTTTCTAACATCATTTATAAGTTTTTCATAACATTGTTCTGCTGCAATTAGTGGTAAACTATGTGTAAATAACTGTCTACTTAATCCTAATAAAACCATTTTCTGTCTTATTTTATCTCTCTCATCTAATTTACCTACTAACATACTTTCATATTTGTCGTAATCATCTAAAATATTTTTATAATCTTCTACATTATTTATTCTTAATTTTATTGGCAAAATTTCAGAAATATATGACTCTAATGTTGTGAATATTTTATTATATATATTATCTATTGTTTCTAGTTTACTAGATACAGTATCTGCTAATTGTACAGAATAATTTTTTAGTAATCCTTTATATAAAGAATCCATTTTTGATACATAAAATTTATTATATTTTTCTATTGTGCTTTCCTTTTTTAAATTAGTTACTGATTCATAATCTACTTTTAGCAAATACTCTTGTTTTCTATATTTATACTCTAAATACTGTTTTTCTTTTAAACTAACTACAAAATAATATTTACTTAATGCTTCCTTTTCAAAATTAGATGCAGTATTATTTTTTACTTTTTTATAAACAGAATCTATTATATATTTATCTATTGCCTCTAAATATAAACTGTAAATCTCCTCATATTTTTTTAATAAATTATCCTTTTTTTCTATGTCATCTTGTTCAACTGCTAAATTATATGCTGAATATGCTTTTATTAAATTATTTCTTTTTAATGAAATCATCATACTGTTAATGCTTACTTTTGTTGGTATAAGCATTTTTGTAATAGTGCTAGTTATTTTTGAGAAAAACGTTTTGTTTGTATCTAAAACCCTTAGGCTCTTTTGTTCCATATAAACCTCCATTCGAGTAATTTATACTCTAAAAAAATTTTAAAAACTTATACTTTTCCCATTAATTAAAATAATATTTTATCTTTAATACCGATATTTTCGAGCACTTCATATATGACTTCAACTTCAACGTATTCTTCATTTCCGTATACATTAACTTGTTTATTTACAATATTTTCTTTATTTTCTATTTCATTTTTTAGTTCTTCTTCTATTTTTTTTGTTCCCATACTTTTAAGTTCTTCTTCCGTATATGTTATATCTTGATCTTCATATTCATAATTAGTAGTTTTTATAATTTCAATCGGTAAATAAAAATTAGAAAATAGCATTAATTTTTTACTTTCATTTATTGTATCATATTTTTTAAATTTTGAAAGGGTTTTATAAAAATTTATTTTAAAATTATTTATATTTAATGTATACTTTTTTTCCGTAGCACCTGAAGGAACCTTAATTTGTTGATTATAATAAAATTTTTCTTTTTTTGAATACCATATTTTCGCTTCTATATCTGCTTTTGCGTGAACATACCTAATACCGGTATATTTACCCTCTACATATCCTAAAACCATTATTTCCCCAGGTTTTACTATATCTCCTTCTTTTACATTTGCTGTTCCATTTTGTACATTTATTTTTGTTATCATTGCTGTTTTGTTTGATATAATATTACAAAATTCACTTTCATCTAATATTTCTGGTGCTTGATCAGCTTCTTTTATTTCTACTATTGCATTTGTTCCTTTTAAACTTATTCCAATCCATGCGATATCATCTCTATTTAATCTTATTTTATTTATTATTGAATTTGTATCTATTTTGCTTTTATTTGATCCAACTTTTAATCCCTGATTATTTAGTTCTTGTATTATCTCCTGTTTAGATATTTCTCCATTTACATTTACGTCTATATTCCAAATAAAATTTGAAGTAATTATTAACCCAATAACTACTAAGACTAATAATCCTAAAAATATTTTTCTTTTTCTATATCTATGTATAATAAATGGAAGTCCTTTTTTTGCTTCTATTTTTACTCTTACTTTTGTTTTTTTTGCAATTTGTTTTAATTTTTTATAATCATTTACACTAATATTAGCATATAATAAGCTAGATTTTTTTCTTTCCATATTCCATAAAAATATTTTTTTACTTATACATATATTTATAAATCTTTCTAAAAAATATCCTTCTACTTTTATGTTGACAAATCCAATTATGTAGTTTAACCAAATCTTTAGAAACAATTGTTTTTCCTCCATCCATAAGTTTTTTATTCTTCTTCGTTTATTAATCTCTCTATATCTATTCTTTCAATTTTTCCTTTTACTAATATGTCGTCTTCAGTAACTTGTTCTAAACTTAAACTAAATCCACTTATATTTATATTTCCTAAATCTGTTTTTATTTTTATATAAAATTCCTCATATTCCAAAATTCCTTTATAATTTTCTATTAACATTTCATCAAAACCAACTATGCTAATTTTTGTGTCATGCCCAGAAATTTCTCTGGGAACTTCCAAAAGTTGATTAATTTTATTTGAAAATCTATGGTTTTTCATATTCAACCCCTTTATAAATTATTTTGTAAATTGTAGTTTGTAAATTTCTTTTTGATGATTTAATTCAATTATTATAATTAAAAATCTTCGGTTTCCTCGGCTTCGTCTGCGTGTTTTATAAATTCTAAAAGTAAATCAATCGAGCCTCTCGGTAACCGCTTCCTCCATTGATTTCCTTTAAGAATTTATACAAACACTCCGCTCGCATTCGTCAATTCAGATTTTTTAATTATAATAATTGTTTTAAATTTCGGCATATAAAGTAAGGTCTTTAACTTGTTTCATCGATTTAATGAAAACTTTTAAGTTTTCATTAAACGGTTTAAGCAAAATCATTGTTTTTTGAAATTAATGAGCCGAC